>JAZOSL010000055.1:0-48779 GCA_045657085.1 Acutalibacteraceae bacterium
TACTGTCAGAATAAATGAAAAAGATAATGTTTGTGTGGATTTAAAAACAGGTCACAAGGTTGCTTTATGCAATATAGCAAAAGGTGCAGACGTTATAAAATACGGTTACCCTATAGGCTATGCAACCGAAGATATAAGTGAAGGTGAACACGTTCATTCTCACAACATGAAAACAAAACTAGGTGATATCCTTTCCTATAGCTATTCACCGAAAATAACAGTTAACCAAGAAAACAAGGAACCTTTTTACATAAATGCATATATACGTGAAAACGGTGATATCGGTATAAGAAACGATATATGGATTATTCCTACTGTTGGTTGCGTTAACAGTATCGGTAAGCAGTTAAGTGAAAAAACAGGTGCAATTTATTTTTCTCACCCGTATGGTTGCAGTCAGCTTGGTGATGATATGAAAATAACTCAGCTTGTTCTTAAGGGCCTTATTAATCACCCTAATGCAGGTGGTGTGCTTGTTTTGGGATTAGGCTGTGAGAACAATAATATCTCTGAAATGAAAAAGATTTTAGGCGACCGTAATGATAGAAGAATAAAATTTTTATCTGTCCAGGACTGCGAAGATGAAATCGAAGAGGGTACAAGGCTGATTGAAGAATTAAAAGAAATTGCTTCAAACGATAAGAGGGAAGCAGTTCCCGTATCAAAGCTTAAAATAGGTCTTAAATGTGGTGGCTCTGACGGCTTTTCAGGAATTACAGCAAATGCAGTTGTAGGCAAAGTAACAGATGAAATCTGCTCAATGGGTGGTAGTGCCGTTCTTACAGAAGTACCTGAAATGTTTGGTGCTGAAACGGTTCTTTTTGAAAGATGTGTAAATCAAGAAGTTTTTAATAAAAGTGTTGAGCTTATAAATAATTTTAAGCATTATTTTAAAAATCACGGACAGCCCGTTTCAGAAAATCCGTCACCGGGTAATAAAGAAGGAGGAATAACAACCCTTGAAGAAAAATCATTAGGTTGTGTTCAGAAAGGTGGTAACTCACCTGTCACGGATGTTCTTGATTACGGCGAAACTGTAAAAAAACAGGGCGTGAGTCTTTTGAATGGTCCCGGCAATGATATTGTTTCAATTACAAATCTTTCAGCTGCAGGCTGTCACCTTGTTCTTTTTACAACAGGCAGGGGTACTCCATTAGGTGGTCCGGTACCTACAATTAAAATAGCATCTAATGATGTTATTGCAAATAAAAAACCACATTGGATTGACTTTTCTGCATTTAGTCTTGATAACAGTAAAAAAGCTGAAGAATTATCAGAAATAATAAAAAAAGTTTGTAACGGTGAGCCTACTAAAAACGAGATTTATGGTAACCGTGAAATCGCAATTTTTAAAGACGGAGTAACGTTATGATTATTGATGCACATGCTCATTTATGGAAAAAGCAAAACGGTATTGTAGATGGTAAGCCTGTTTATGATGTTGGTGGTGGAAGAAGTGATTTCGGTGGCGAAATTAAACAGATGATGCCACCATATATTACAGACGGCGAAAATAATGTAGAAAGATTTCTTGCTAATATGAATTATGCAGGAGTAAGTGGTGCCGTTATAACTCAGGAATATATTGACGGTAATCAGGATGAATATCTTCTTACCTGTAAAAGTGACCGTATAAAAATCTGTGCTTTGTATGAAGAAAAGCCACTAGGTGATATAAGTGGCTTTGACGGCATAAAGATATGTGCATCACGGTTAAAGGATAAGAATCTTTTGAATCATATTGAGCCTTTTAGGGTTGCAAATGAAAATGGCAAATTTATTTCAATAGACCTTGAAGACGGTGATGAGCAAACGGGAATGGTGAAAGAAATTATAGAGCAATTTCCCGATTTGAGAATTGCCATAGGTCATTTCGGTATGGTAACTCGTGAAAATTGGCTTGAACAGATAAAGCTTGCAAAAAACAAAGACGTTTTTGTTGAAAGTGGTGGAATAACCTGGCTTTTCAACAGTGAGTTTTATCCTTTTGAATCGGCAGTAAAAGCAATAAACAAAGCTGCCGATATTGTAGGTTTTGAAAAATTGATGTGGGGGAGTGACTACCCACGTACAATGACTGCAATTACGTATAAAATGAGCTTTGACTTTGTAGAAAAATCAAAGGAAATAAGCGAAGAAAACAAAAAGCTTTTCCTTGGTGAGAATGCAGTAAGGTTTTATGGCTTTAATAACCTTGCGATTCCGGAAAAAATAAAAAATATGGTGGAAGATTGATTCTGTCTGAGGTGTTTTATATGAACGGTTTAACAAGAAGAGAAAGACTTATTGAAGACGAAAGTATTGTAAAGATGATACTTGAAAAGTCAAAGGTGCTTCATCTTGGCCTTGTTGATGGTGATGAGCCTTACGTTGTACCAATGAATTACGGACACACATTTGAAAACGGTAAATTAACCTTGTGGCTTCACGGGGCAAGAACAGGAAGAAAGCTTGACGTTATAAGAGCTAATCCTAAGATTTTTGTTTCTATGGAATGTGATATTGAGCCTTTTGAGGGTGAGGTTGCTTGTAAATATGGTATCACTTATTATTCTCTCATGGCAAAGGGAACAGCAGTAATTGTTGACGATATTGAAGAGAAAAAGAATGCACTCTCTTTTCTTATGAAAACCCAGACTCAGAAGGATTTTGAGTTTACAGATAAATTAGCTGAGGTTGTTAGCATAATCAGGATTGATGTAAGCGAATATACTGCTAAACATCGTCCCGGTCCTAAAAAATAAGAGACTCATATATAAAAACGGAGGTATAATGATGGATAAAGCAGATTTTTTTGGAAAAGAGAAAAAGTTTCAGTTTTTAGATTCAAATATGCTCAGAATAATCGCTGTTTTGCTTATGCTCAGCGACCATATATGGGCAACTGCAATGAGCTTTGGTAACTGGATGACCTACATAGGCAGAATGGCTTTTCCTATTTTTGCTTTTCAGATTGCTGAAGGATTTGTGCATACTAAAAATTTTAAAAAATATGCCCTAAGGCTTTTAGGGTTTGCTGTTATTACAGAAATTCCTTTTAACTTGTTTTACAGCAGCAGGGTGTTTAATCCGTATCACCAGAATGTTTTATTTACGCTTTTGTTAGGTTTACTCGCTATTTATGTTTTGGATAACCTTAAAAAAGATTATTCTAAAAAGAATGTTGGTAAATCTGTTTTGTGGCTCGCTCTTATATGTGTAGCCGGAACAATAGGCTTTGTTGATTACGGCTTTTTAGGAGTTCTCACGGTAGTTATGTTCTATTTGTGCAGGGGCTATCGTTTTACACCGGTTTTACAGCTTATAGGAATGATTTTAATAAATGTTGTGTTCTTTGAAGGTCAGGTAGTATTATTTGATATTTTCGGAAAAACTATTGAAATTCCAACTCAGGGTTTTGCTGTATTTTCTTTGATTCCTATATGGCTTTACAATGGCAAAAAAGGTTATTCAAGCAAAATTTTGCAATACGGCTTCTATGCATTCTACCCTGTGCATATGCTAATTCTTTACTTAATAAAATATTTTGCATAAAGAAGGTATTACCGGGGTGTAAAGGAGGGTTGCTATGAAATGTCCCAATTGTTCAGGTGAGATAAAGCGATTTGATTTATCGCCAAACTGCAAACATTGTGGTGTTAACATTTTTTACAGTCAACAAAAAACACTTCTTACTGAAGATGCAAAAATGTGTGAGCTTGAATTTGCAAGCTTTCGTATTATTGTTGCAAAATTAAAGGCAGCTTTCATAAAGGGTATTATACCCATTTTGAGAATAGTTGCCATGTTGGTTGCTATAGGTGCAATTTTCATTCCCTTTGCTACTGTTTCTACAAATATTCCTTTGATTTCGCAGATTGATTTTAGCTTCGGTGCATGGGGAATTTACAATGCATTTACAAACGGTGTGTTTAACGGGCTATTAAGCATAATAGATTATGCACCAACACAGGTTTATATCTGCTTAACACTTCTTTTATCAATAGTTGTTATTTTTCTTATAGGCTTTGCTGTTTTTGTAACCTTGCTTTTATCTTTTATCAATATTCAAAAAACTGCAAAAATTATGAAAAAGCTTTCTGTTGCCGGAGTTGTGGCGTGTGTTGTATCAAGCGGGATAAGTTTAGCTGTGCCGTCAATTATTGAAAAATCAAGCTTTTTAACTGCAAGGTGTGGGGTCGGCAGTTTTGCATGCATACTTGTTTTTGTGGTTATATTTATTCTTAACCACCTTGTAATCAAGAAGAACATTCAGCCTAAAATAAAAGAAGTTGACCTGAAACGAGTTGAACTTGCCAAAAAGGTAAAAAATGGTGAGATTTCTCTTTCAGAGTTACCCTTACCCGTATTTGAAACAGAAGAAGAAAAAGAAAAACGTCTCAAAGAGGAAGAAGAAAGAAAAATTTCTGTTATAAAAGCGAAGGGTGGTGAAACCCTTGAATAAAAATAATAAAAGCAAGAAAAAGCAGTTTGTGATTTTTGGTTTGTGTAGCCTGTTGGCACTAGTTTTATGTATGGTTACACTTGTTGTAACGGTTAATAACGTTGAAAAGCAAGAAGGAAACAAACAAACATCAGAAGAAACACAAAGCAAAACGATTTTAAAAGGTGAAAAACAAGAACTGGTCGACTATATTTTCAGCCTGTGTAGTTATACTCTTGATAACGAATTTGTTAAAGTTAATTCATATACAAATGTTGAAATAAATGATTCAACAATTACCGTGAACGGTGATGGTGACAATAACGACGTTAAAGCTATATCCTTTTTAAAAAATCAGTTATTAAGCATGGTCGATTCTTTTTATAAAGAAGATTTTACAGGTGAATTCGGGGAAAAAAACAGTCATATGCCTGTAGTTGACCTTAGATTATGCGAAAAATTGAATTGTGATTTCTCTCAAGGGCTCGTAGATGAAAATAAAAACCCTGTTACAGATGAAAATGGCAATATAATTGATGGTGACTATTATTTTATTACATATTCAATGAA
The DNA here is from genome assembly GCA_045657085.1 of Acutalibacteraceae bacterium. Classification (GTDB taxonomy): domain Bacteria; phylum Bacillota; class Clostridia; order Oscillospirales; family Acutalibacteraceae; genus DTU089. The sequence continues at coordinate 4,994 of JAZOSL010000055.1, forward strand.
TGGTAATGATGTTGAGAAGCCATCGGAAAAATTATCCTTTGATCTTGAATCTGTTGAGCAAATAAAAGATAAAACCGAAAAAGAATTATCTTTAATTTGCAAGATGAATAAATTTGAAATTGATAAAGGATTATTAACAATAAAAGCCAAAATCAACAGGCTTACCGATGAATTTGTTTCTGTTGAAATAAATAGAGTTTATAACGTTTCAATGGATGTTGAATTTATAAACGAGTTGTCTGTTTTCGGTAGTAAAAGAGTTGATTTTGAATATTCTGTAACAGAAGTTTACAATTATTTTTATGTTGGTATAAATCTTTTGGAAAAAGAGATTTCACTTGAGGTTGGTGACGAAACTAATTTAACTGTAAATGCTGTAATTGAAGATGACAGTGAATATAAGGTCGAATTTGTTTCATCAAATGAAGATGTTGTGATTGTTGATGAAATGGGTTACGTTAAAGCCGTTTCTGAAAGTGACACACCGGTTATTGTTACGGTGAAACTCGAATATCTCGGAAAAATATTTACTGATGAATGTACCGTTAAAATCGGTACATCAGCAGATGAATAGGGGGATGCTTTTATGAGTGAAAATTTAACAGATAAAAGCATTGTGGCAGATAATTCGTTATCAACTGAAGCTGCTGAAAACGTAAGATATTATGAAGGTCATAATTTTGTAGGGGTAAGAGAAACTGTTGCTTACCTTCTTAACGACTGGTCCAATACCTTTAATATAAACTCCTTTTCTGAAAGATATATCTGGGACGTTGTTAATATTGATTTCACAGTAAGTGCAGTTATGAATCTTGCAACTGCTGCGTGGGATATCGTTAACGATACTTTTATATCTGTAATTGTTGATAACACAAGAACAAGGATAGGTAAATTCAGACCGTATCTTGTAGGTTTACAGTTGCCTTTAACGGTAATTAGTGTTTTTACGTGGTTACTGCCTTTGTTTTTTGGTACAACAGGTGGAACATATCTTCCGAAGCTTATTTATTACTATATTTTTGCAATAATTAACGAAACCGCAGGTACCTTTACAAACGTTGCCAAAAGTGGTTATATGTCAACAATAACACCTAATCCTAATGAACGAATACGTCTTATAACCCTTGCAGAGCTTTTAACAGGCTATATGGGTGAAGATTTACCGAGATATATAATGGGTGTGCTTATTGACCTTGTTAATAATAAGGTTGTCAAATGGAAGCTGAGTTCAGTATTTATGGTAATGGGGGCGAGTACGGCTCTTATATCATCAATATGTACCTTCTGGTTTTTCTTACAGTCAAAGGAAAGAGTTCCACAATCTATAGAAAAGCCAAGTGTTAAAGAAGGGATGAAAGCGATAGTTTCAAACTACCCCGTTCTTTTGATGTGCTTGTCTGAGTTCTTAGGTAACTTCTCAATAAGTAAAAGCGAAACCAATTATTTCATAGATGTTTTAGGCAGCTACTCTCTTATAACAATATTAAATATTCCGTCGTCTATGAACGGTAGTATCAGCTATGCTTTTGTAGGTCCTTTAAGAAAAAGATTTTCATCTAAATCATTGTGGATTTTTAATGATATTTATAACAGTGTGCTTTCAATAGCAGTCTTTTTATTCGGTATGACTAAAAAGAAAACAATGTTTTATAAAACAGTTCCGATGTGTATTGCCTTCGGACTGAAAGAATGGTTTGTAAAATGGTCTTGGGGTATTTCAAAGGTTATAAATGCAGATCTTTGGAATGAAGCTATGGACTATTGCGAATGGAAAAACGGCTATCGAATGGAAGCAACAACGGGTGTTGCAAAGGGCTTGATTTTAAAGGTACAAAGTGCGTTGTTGGGTTCTGTAACAAGCCTTATTATGAAAAGGATAGGCTACGTTCAGGGACTTGAAATCGGAACTCAGAATGATAAGACAAAATTCTGGGAATTTGCTTTATGTACTATTGTTCCTACAGTAACGGGTATTTTAAGAATAGTACCCAAATTCTTGTGGCCTATATCACGACAGAAACGAGAATGGATGTATTCTGAACTTGCTGAAAAAAGGCAACAGAATGTTATGGGTTACTCAGATAATTTTAATAAATCCGAATGATCGGCTATCAGGAGTGCAAACAGGAGTTTAGATGAATTAAACCCGTAGTTTGCACTCCTTTTGTGTAATTGTACAACTTTTTAAGATAAAAGTTGTGCAATGCTTTTATTGTTATGTTTATTCTAATATGGTAAAATTTACTTGTATTAATATTAACTAGGGGGTTAATATATGAAAATAAGAAAAATAATAAGCATTATGATTGTTGTTGCTATGCTTTTATCTGTTGTAGCAATTCCTGTTTCAGCTGAAGAAGCAACTGATAGCACAATCATTTCCGTAGACGATTTGAGCTACGTAGCAGATTATGACAGAGACACACCTATCATAATCGTTCACGGTATGAGTCAGAATGACACATATCTTCTTAATCCTGACGGCACAAGAATGAGAGACAGTAATGGTGACTACATTACCGGTTGGCCTCTTGAAATAGACGTTATGGCTCTTATTAAAGAAGCTTTAGGTCCACTTTTAGTTTCTGCTGTTAAGGGTAGAGATATGGGTCTTACAGATGCTATGAGAAAAGGTGCCTACGAAGGCTTATACGCTATACATAAAGACAACGAAGGTAATTATCTTACTCCCGTTGAAGTTCCTTGTTACGAATATCCTATGAGCGAAATGACTGATGAGATTAAGGAGTATTATTATAACATCCTTCCTCTTCAGGGGTTAGCAGAAATTGTTGGTGAAGAAAGTATTTATTACTTTGGTTACGACTCATTTGGTGATGTTATCGGGGAAACAGAAAAGCTCAATCATTACATTCATGACGTCGTTTTACCACAGACAGGTGCTGAACAGGTAAGACTTTGCCATATTTCTCTTGGTGGTACAATTGCAGTTAACTATCTTGAAACATACCCCGAAGATTACGATATTATCAAAAGAGTAGTTTTTGTTATCCCTGCTATTGACGGTTCAGATATTATTGGTGATATTCTTACTAATAATCTTAGTATCATCTACGATGACGAAATGCTTTACGGCAAATTCCTTCCCTCTCTTTTAGGTGATACATTCTTAGCATACTTCCTTAATATTGTGTTGAGAATTTTACCCAGCGATGTACTTAAAAGTGCATTGGGAGGTCTGGCAGAAGGTGTTGTCGAAGCCGGTGTAAGAACAACAACAATTATCTGGGCTCTTTGTCCTACCGATTATTACGAAGAAGCAAGAGCAAAATGGCTTCAGGGTGATGAATATAAGGTAGTAAGAGATAAAGTTGATTACTTTATGAACGCAAGGGCAAACTTTGAAGAAAACCTTTATGCACTTATGGATACAGGCACAAAGGTATTTGATATTGTTTGTTATGGTGGCGGAATGTTCCCTCTTTGCCGTGATTATAACAAAACTAACGGTGATGGTATTGTTCATGCAAATTCAGCATCAATGTGGGCAACCTTTGCAGACGTTGGTAAAACATTAGGTGACGATTATGTTGCAGCAGGTACACATTGTAATAACCCCGAACACGACCATATTTCACCTGATAACACAGTTGACCCGACAACAGGTCTTCTTCCCTGTACAACTTGGTACATTAAAAATCAGGATCACGAGAAGCTTCCCCATAACGACGTTGCTCTTAAATTAGCTTTCGATATTATGACTGATGATAAAATTGTTGACGTTTACTCAAGACCCGACGTTTATCCTCAGTACAACGAAGGTAGACTTACAAATAACGTTAAAGTATACCTTGAAGCATGGGCAGAGGCTGATAAATCAGGTTATGCACCTGACCAGATTGCTTACGTTGAAGCAGCAGTTGCTGAAGTGGAAAAACAGCTCAGTGAAACTATTGTTGTAACAGCAAAATGGAAGGAAGCAGAAGAAAAATTACGTTTAGCACTTGTAAGTGTAGGTGTAATTGAAGATACAGCTCCTACATCATTTGACAGAACTTTAACATCATTTGCTCAGAGTGTTAACAGTGGTATTAACTTCCTTTATATTTTCACAAGCTCCATTAAGTAATTAAATAGTTTTTGTAAGGAGGAATAACTGTGAGTGTAGAAACTCAGAGAACCTACGTTCCCTTTAAAGATTGGAAAGAAAAATCAAAGCAAACAGAATATACTGATTATACTCAGCTTCTTTCACCCGATGGCAAGCTTCTTGCAAAGGGTTGGGCAAGACATAACGTTTTTGATTACAACAGAGATTTTGTTAAGCCCGGTAGCATAATGAGTAAAAAAGAATGGGACTTTTATCAGGTTTCAGATGGTAAATATATGGTTCAGCTCAGTTTTGCTAATATTTCTATAGGCGGTTATATTGCTGCAAAGCTTATTGACCTTGAAAACAGCAAGGTTGTTGCAGATGCAACACAGCTTTTCCTTGGTGGTAAAGATAAACACGTACCACCACCCAAGGGTGACGTGCCTAACCGTTATAAAGATAAAATAGGTAAAGCAGAATTTGACTTTGACACAAAAGAAACAACAAGACGTTTGTGGTTTAAAATGCCTTTGAAGGGTAAAATTGTTGAATGTGAATTTGAAATGGACATTATGCCCGGACTTGAAAATATTACAACAGTTCTTCCTTTTGCAGGTGATGAAACCAAATACTTTATGACCACAAAACAGAACTGTATGCCTTGTAAGGGTTATTATAAATACGGTGATGATGTTTACGAGTTTTCAAAAGAAACAGCTTTCTGTGCTCTTGACTGGGGTCGTGTAAACACACCTCATAAAATGGTCTGGTACTGGGGTAACGGTTCTACATATCTTGTGGATGAAAACGGCGAAAAACATCTTTTCGGCTTCGAAATCACGTGGGCAATAGGCGATGAAAGCAATGCAACCGAAACTTGCATTTTCTACGACGGTAAAGCTCATAAATTCGGTGCAGTAGACGTTGAAACCTTCCCCAAACCCGACAAATTTATGGAACCTTGGAAATTTATTTCAGAAGATGGCAGATTCAATCTTACAATGACCCCCACCTTTGACCATCATTCAGATATGAATTTAGGTGTTGCAAGAATGCATACACATCAGGTGCACGGCCTTTGGAATGGTGACGTTACTCTTGATGATGGCAAAAAGCTTGAGATTAAAGATATGTATGCTTTCTGTGAGTACGTTGAAAATAAATGGTAAAAAATTAATTTGAAATAAGGTCTGCGACGGTTTAAACCGTCACAGACCTTTCACTTTTTCACGCGAACTTCATAATATGTATAGAAGATTAGCGTGAAGTGGGGGCGGTGGTCAGATGAAATCGGGAAGTAAACCCCGTATCATCTGACCCACAGAATTGCCAATCCTTTGAATGAAAATTTTTCATTCAGCTTTTTCGCTTTATATAAATCTTTAAAAAACGAGACGGATTTCAAGCCTGAAACCCGTCTCGTTTTTGTGTTATTGATTATAACCGTTATAATTTTTCAAGTACTTTAAGAATAATATCTGAAAAAGCAGTTATATCGGTTGATACGGAATTTGTGTAATCTTCAACTCCAACGTCATCGGCACTGTCAGAGATTTTCCTGATGCTGATAAAAGGTACATTCAGAAGATAGCAGACAGCACCTAAAGCACCACTTTCCATATCGAATGCGTTTATATTAAAAATTTCTTTGTAACGGTCACGTCTTTCTTTATCAGTCAGGAAAAAGTCGCCTGTACCAAGGTTTCCGTGTTTGAAACCTTCAATACTTACTGCAGCATTGTAAAGGCTGTTATCGCATTTATATACGTATTTATCCTGACCCGGCTTCTGCCCGGGAAGTCTTCCGATAGGTGTTAAATCGAAGTCACATTCAACACAAGAATCGGAAACTACAATATCACCTTTGAATACACCCGAAACTGCGCCACTCCAACCTGTGTTTATTATACCGTCGAAGTTGCCTTCGTTAAGGGCAAGGGCAGCACCCATAGCTGCATTTACCTTTCCTATACCGAAGCAAACGGCTGTACAATCGTGACCGTTACAAGAAAAATCAAAGGCAGGCATATGCTTGATAGTATATTCTTTTTGTACAATGCTACCTAAGCTGTTTTTGCAAGGGTTAAACTCATCAATATCAGCAATTAAAATAAGATATTTCATTTTCAGACCTCTTTAGTTATTATTTAATGCTTCGTGAAGTGCTTTTGCCAGCTGATCAGGGCAGGAGGTTGATTTGAAACCACATCTTATACCTGAAAGAGAAGATATTATTTCTTCGGCAGGTTTGCCTTCGCAAAGTGCAGCGATACCCTGAAGGTTACCGTTGCAACCACCCTGAAAGCTGACGTTTTTAACAATTCCGTCTTCAATGTCAAAAGTTAAATTTCTTGAGCATACACCTTGTGGTTTATAGTTAAATTTCATTTTTATTTTCCTCCAAATCGGGTTTATTGTTTTTTAAAAGTCCGAATGCTTCTTCGAGAGTATCAAGTGGTGATTGACCGGTTGCCTTTTTTAAGGTTATATACGGTTTAGGTCCCTTTGAGACAAGTATTCTGCCACGCATACCCTTTACAAGCACAGCGACCACGGACATATCAATTTCTTCTACGTATAAGAGAAGGCTGTTGTTATTCTGACCTATTTCATAAATACCAAGGTTTGCAGCAGTGTTTCTTAAAAGAGCAACCTTGACAAGACCTTCAACACCTGCCGGTGGGTCACCAAAACGGTCAATAAGCTCATCTAAAACGTCAGAAGCATCTTCGTCTGTTTTTATATCAGCAATTCGTTTATATACAGAAAGTCTTTGTGGTAAGCTTTCAATATAGTTTTCAGGAATATGAGCATCAATTCTTATATCAATAAGGCATTCTTTTGAAGTTGTTTTCGGAGCTTCACCTTTTTCTTCAACAACTGCTTCAGAGAGCAGCTTCATATACATATCGTATCCGACCGCTTCCATATGACCGTGCTGTTCAGTACCTAAAAGGTTACCTGCACCACGAATTTCCAGATCTCGCATAGCGATTTTGAAGCCTGAACCGAACTCAGTATATTCCCTTATGGCTGTAAGACGTTTGGATGCTATTTCGGTAAGCTCTTTGTTTCTGTTAAAGGTGAGATAAGCGAAGCCTCGTCTTGAAGACCTGCCAACACGGCCACGAATCTGGTGAAGCTGAGCAAGGCCTAAATTGTTGGCGTTTTCGATTATAAGGGTGTTGGCATTAGGTACGTCTACACCCGTTTCAATAATTGTAGTGCAAACGAGAATATCTATTTCACCTTCTAGCAATCTTCGCCAGATATCAGAAAGATCATCTTCATTCATTTTCCCGTGAGCAATACCAATGTTAGCATCGGGTAAAAGCTCGTGTATTGTCGCAGCAGTACGTTCAATGGTATCAACCTTGTTGTGAAGGTAGTAAACCTGGCCACCACGACGGATTTCTTTTGCCATAGCCTCGGCAATAACGCCCCAGTCATGCTCCAGAACATAGGTCTGGACAGGGGAACGGTCTTGTGGTGCTTCTTCAATAACGGACATATCACGTATGCCCGACATAGCCATATTCATAGTTCGTGGTATAGGTGTTGCTGATAAAGTAAGACAGTCAACAGTCGGATACATTTCTTTAAGTCTTTCCTTCTGACCAACACCGAAGCGTTGTTCCTCATCAACAATAATAAGACCTAAATCCTTGAATTGTACATCTTTTGAAATAAGGCTGTGAGTACCTACTATAATATCAATTGCGCCACGTTTAATGGCTTTTTTGATTTGTGCTTGTTCTTTTGGCGTACGGAATCTCGAAAGCATCTGAGTTTCAATAGGGAAGCCTTCAAAACGACGCACAATAGTATTGTAATGCTGCAAAGCAAGTATTGTTGTAGGAACAAGAATTGCACATTGTTTTCCGTCAGCAATACACTTAAAAGCAGCTCTTAAAGCAACTTCAGTTTTACCAAAACCAACGTCGCCACAAAGAAGTCTGTCCATAGGATGTGGTTTTTCCATATCCTTTTTGATTTCGTTAATTGAACGAAGCTGGTCTTCTGTTTCTTCATATTCAAAACGTCGTTCAAAATCGTTTTGCATATCAATATCGGGTGAGAAAGCATAGCCTGTAAGCTTTAGGCGTTTTGAGTAAAGAGCTATTAATTCCTTTGCCATACTTTTGGCAGAAGTTTTTACTTTAGCTTTTAATTTTTCCCAATCGTTTCCACCTAAACGCGAAAGCTTCAACGTTTTTGTATCGTCTTTTGGTCCTATATATTTTGAAACAAGGTCAAGCTGAGTTACAGGTACGTAAAGGGCGTCTCCCTTTGCGTAACGAATCATAATAAAATCTTTGGTTATACCTGAAACTTCAAGCTTTTTAATGCCTTCAAATATACCTATACCATGAACTGAGTGAACAACGTAATCACCCTTTGAAAGTTCTTCAAGACTTTGAATAGCATCTGCAGCTTTATAGTTTTTACGACGTTTTTGTGACGTAGCCTTAAAGCTTTTACCATAGGAAATTACTGTGAAATTTTCAGTGGGATAGGTGAAGCCTGCCGTGAGACTTCCCGAAAGCACTGTAACTGTGTTTTTAGGAAACTCAGCAGGGGGTACAGGGCAGAAAATTGATGGAATATTTTCTGTTTCAAGTGCTTCTGCAAGAGCTTTTGCAGCTTTTTCAGTACCTGAAAAGACAATGCAAACATCTTTTTTCGCAAGGGCAGGACGTAAATCGTCCATTAAAACCTCTAACGAGCCATTCCAGACCGGTGTCTGTTGAACGTTGAAGGTTGTAAGGCTTCTTACAGGGGTATCAAAGCTGCCACGTGCAAAATTATCTAAATATATTACCTTTTTATTTTCGTAAATTAAAAGAAGTTCAGGGAATGTTAATGAAAATTTGTCAAGACCTTTAGAAAGAACACCGTTTTCGAACTGTGCTTTGATTTCTTGGTTGAAAAGTTTGGCAGATGCCTGAGCCTTTTCTTTAACGGCTGAGCTTTCACACACAAAAAACAAATCATCTTCGCAATAATCAAAGATTGTGGCAACTCTGTCGTAAGCAAGTGAAAGATATTTGTCAACAGACTGAAGACTTACTCCTGCAGTAAGCATTTCAAGGTCTTTGTTTAAAAGTTCTTTTGCTTTTTTCGAGCCTTTTCCTGAAACTGTAGACATATATTCAGCAATTTTATTTTTTAATACGTCTTCATTATCAAAAACAATTTCAGTAGCAGGGGTTATTTCACAAAAATCAAGACTGTCGGTACGTCTTTGAGTAGAAACGTTAAAAAGTGAAATAGCATCAACGCTGTCACCCCAAAGCTCAATTCTTACAGGTTGAGGTGAATCGGGTGGGAAAAAGTCTGCAATGCCACCACGTACGGCAAATTGCCCAACACCTTCAACACTATCTGCTCTTTTAAAACCGGCACTTACTAAAGTGTTTACTAACTGCTCAGTTGTAATTTCGGTATCGTAATCTATTTTAAATGTTCGTTTTTTTAGTGCTTCAGGTGGAAGTGTATATTGTAAAGCAGCCTCAACAGAACAAGCAACTACAGAATAATCGTCGTTTAAAATACTGCAAAGAGCTTTTATTCTTAATTGCTCGTATTCTCTTGATTGCCCTTGTGACGTGTTGAAAATAAAGTCTCTTGCAGGGAAAAACAGTGCTTTTTTGCCTTTAGGATTTAATTCGTTTATATCTGAAACAAATTTTCTTGCTGCATTTTCATCAGGAAGCACAACAACAGCTCTGCGAGAAAAATTGTCGCAGAGTGAATGAACAAGATGTGCTTTCGGTGTGGGTGGAAGACCTGTTATACCGGCAGGATATAACCCCGAATCTATGTACCGTAATACATCCTGATATTGTATGCAGTTTTTAAGAAGCTTTGTATAGCAAGACATAAAAACCTCAACTATTATATTTAGACATAGCGCCTTCAAGGTCGCCTTTTACAATGTATTCTAGAGAATCGCAAGCATTAGCTAACGCATCTTGTACTAATGGAATATCTTTTTTAGGGAAGTTACTTAAAACCCAATCAGCCAAATCATAATCGGGGTGAGGCTTTGCACCGACACCGATTTTGATTCGTGGGAAGTTTTCTGAACCTAGGTGGGCAATAATGCTTTTTATTCCGTTGTGACCACCTGCACTGCCTTTTCTTCTTATACGAAGTTTGCCGGGTTCAAGTGAAATATCATCATAAATAACAATAATATTTTCAGGTGGAATTTTATAGAATGAAGCACATTCACTGACAGCAACACCACTATTATTCATCATAGTTTGTGGTTTCATTACAAGAATTTTGTAATTGCCTATTTTAGTATCACCTATAAGCGCATGAAATTTAAGCTTTTTTGTGGTGAAATTAAGTTTGTTTTCTAAACATTCCACACATAAAAAACCTGCATTATGTCGGGTGCTTTCGTATTTTACACCGGGATTTCCAAGTCCCACAATTAAATAATCGTAGGTTGAATTACCGGTTGATTTTTTGAATTTGTTAAACATAATTACTCCGTTATTTTTCTTCTTGTCTTTTGTAAGGCTTTTTGATATTTACCCAATTGTTTTTATTAACCTGACGGTTTCTTGCAACAGCAAGGGCGTTATCGGGTACATCTTCTGTTATTGTAGAACCTGCAGCAGTAAAGGCGTTTTCGCCGATTGTAACGGGTGCTACAAGATTAGTGTTACAACCGATAAATGCACCGTCCTTGACTGTTGTGCGGGATTTGTTTTTACCGTCGTAATTTACAGTTACGCAACCACAGCCGAAGTTAACGTTTTTACCTACGTCAGAATCACCAACGTAAAGAAGATGTGGCAACTTGCTTCCTTCGTCAACAGTAGAGTTTTTAACTTCTACAAAGTTACCGATATGAACGTTGTCTTTGATTGTACAGTTGGGGCGTATATGAACAAAAGGACCGGCAGTAACACCTGATCCAATCAGAGAATTATAACTCTGGGTATTGTTGAGCTTTGTGTTATCGCCTATTTCGGTGTCACAAATATAAGAATTGGGACCGATAACACAGTCTTTACCGATTTTTGTGTTTCCCATAAGTATAGTGTTGGGAAGGATAACTGTGCCTGCTTTTATAGTTACATTTTTTTCAATAATAACACCATCAAAACAGGGGATTTCCACACCTTCGGATATAAGAATATTGAGTATCTCTAATCTCTCTTTGTTATTAATCATTACAAAAAGCTCCTTTTAGAAATAAGTTGCGTACTAACATATTATTTTATCATATTTTATGCTTTTTTTCAAGTTTTTAACCTTCAGTAACAAATATATAAAATTATTACATTATATAACAGCATTTTTTTGAAAAACTATTGATACTTTTGTATTTTTCTGCCATAATAAAGTGTCAAATTATATAATCGGGTGAGAATGGAGTTTTTCTTATGGATTATGATTACAATAAACTTGCTCAACTGCTTTTTCCTGATGTAACGGGTACAGTTGAAGAATTAGAACAAAAATATCCTGAAAGACAACTTAAAGAGGGTGCACGTGTTACACGTTTTGCTCCAAGTCCTACGGGTTATCTTCATATAGGTGGTCTTTTTGGTGCGCTTGTTGACGTGCTTACAGCAAGAGCTACTGACGGTGTAGCTTTCCTTCGTGTTGAAGATACTGACAAGAAACGTGAAATCGAAGATGGTGTTTCAGCAATAATTAACGGCTTCGATTCATTTGGTATTGGTTTCGACGAAGGTGTTACAGGCTTTAACACAGAAAAAGGTGCTTACGGACCTTACACACAAAGTCAGCGTGCAGAGATTTATCATATCGTTGCTAAAGAATTAGTTCAGAAAGGTCTTGCATATCCTTGCTTCTGTACTGCAGAAGAGCTTTCTGATATCCGTCAGGAGCAAGAAAAGGGAGATGCTCTTATATGGGGCTACTTTGGCAAATGGGCTAAATGCCGAAGTCTTTCCTTTGAAGAAATTGAGGCTAATATAAAAGCAGGTAAGCCTTACGTGCTTCGTTTCCGTTCAAATGGTCAGGAAGATAAAAGAATTTTCTTTGATGATATAATCCGTGGCAAAATCGAAATGCCTGAAAACATTATTGACGAAGTTCTTTTAAAGTCAGACGGTATTCCTACTTATCACTTTGCTCATGCTTGTGATGACCATTTTATGAGAACTACTCACGTTATTCGTGGTGAAGAATGGATTTCATCTGTACCTAAGCATATCGCACTTTTCAAAGCCTGTGGCTTTAAAGTTCCTAAATATGCTCATACACCTCAGGTTATGAAGATAGATGAAGAAGACGGAACAAAACGTAAGCTTTCAAAACGTAAAGACCCTGAAGCAGCAGTAAGCTACTTTGTTGAAGAAGGCTTCCCGAAAGAAAGTCTTATTGAATATCTTCTTACATTGCTTAATTCAAACTTCGAAGATTGGCGTAGAGCCAACCCTACAGCAGATGCATTTTCTTTCCCGTTCAATTTAAAGAAAATGAGTCCCAGTGGTTGTCTTTTCGATCTCGTAAAGCTCAATGACGTAAGCAAAAACGTTATTTCTGTTATGAGTGCAGAAACTGTTTATAATTACATTGCTCAATGGGCAGAAAAGTTTGATAATGATTTTTATAAAGCTTTTACTTCAGATCCTGAAAAATCAAAGGCAATGGTTAACATTGACAGAGAAGGACCTAAGCCCCGTAAAGATATTGCAAAATGGAGCGAGGTTAAAGAATATTTCTCATATATGTTTGATGAATATTATGAGTCTGACTTCCAGCTTCCTGAAAACATTACAAAAGAAGATGCAAAGGCAGTTCTTTTAAAATATCTTGAAGTTTATTCAGCTGATGACGATAAAGATGTATGGTTCTCAAAAATCAAAGATATTTGTGAGCCCTTAGGCTTTACACCTAACGTAAAAGAATATAAAAAGACCCCCGAACTTTTCAAAGGTCACGTGGGTGATGTTTCAACAATTATACGTCTTGCAGTTACTTCAAGAAAAAATACTCCCGATCTTTGCTCAATTATGAAGCTTTTAGGTCAGGACAAGGTTAACGACAGAATTAATGCAGTTATAAATTCACTTTAATATATACTCCAAGGAGAAATTAAAATGGAAGAAATTAAAACAGAAAACATATCTAACTTTATTCATGATATTATTGACGAAGAATTAAGAACAGGTGTTAACACCAAGGTTCAGACCCGTTTCCCTCCGGAGCCTAACGGTTACCTTCACATCGGTCACGCAAAGGCTATTTGCATTGACTTTACAACTGCTATGAAATATGGTGGTGTATGTAATCTCCGTCTTGATGATACAAACCCTGCCAAAGAAGATATTGAATACGTAGAATCAATTAAAGAAGACATCGAGTGGCTTGGCTTTAAATGGGAAAAATGCCTTTATGCTTCAAGCTATTTTGATTTCCTTTATGAGTGTGCAATAAAGCTCATTAAAGACGGCAAGGCATACGTTGACGACCTTACTGCAGAGCAGATGAGAGAATACAGAGGTACTCTTACCGAGCCTGGTAAAAACAGCCCATATCGTGACAGAAGCGTTGAAGAAAACCTTGATCTTTTCAAAAGAATGACCGATGGTGAATTTCCTGACGGTGCTAAGGTTTTAAGAGCTAAAATTGATATGGCATCACCTAATATGAATATGCGTGACCCTGCTATATACAGAATCCTTCACGTTGACCATCATCAGACAGGTGACAAATGGTGTGTTTACCCTATTTACGACTTTGCTCATCCTCTTTCTGATGCTCGCGAAGGTGTAACATATTCACTTTGCTCACTTGAGTTTGAAAACCACAGACCTCTTTATAACTGGTTTATTGAACAGATTGGTTTTGAAGAGCCACCCAGACAGATTGAGTTCGCTCGTCTTAACCTTAACTACTGTATAACAAGTAAAAGAAGAAATATCCGTCTTGTTACCGATAACCTTGTAAGTGGTTGGGATGATCCACGTATGGCTACAATTTGTGGTATGAGAAGACGTGGTTATCCTGCAAAGGCAATCCGTACCTTTATTGAAAAGGTTGGTGTTTCAAAGGCATACAGTGTTGTTGATTACGGCCTTCTTGAAGCTTGTGTAAGAGATGAACTTAATGCTCAGGCTCCAAGAGCAATGGCTGTTCTTGATCCACTTAAAGTTGTTATTGATAACTATCCCGAAGGACAGACAGAAGAAATTGAAGTTGAAGTTCATCCCGAAAAGCCTGAACTCGGCAAAAAGACTATTACCTTCGGTAAAGAGATTTACGTTGAAAAATCAGACTTTATGATAGAGCCTGTTAAAAAATACTTCAGACTTTTCCCCGGTAACGAGGTAAGACTTAAGGGTGCATATTTCATCACCTGTAATTCTTATGAAACAGATGAGAACGGCAATGTTACAGTTCTTCACTGTACTTACGACCCTGAAACAAAGGGTGGGAATGCACCTGACGGCAGAAAGGTTAAAGGTACAATTCATTGGGCAGGACCTAAGGCTTTTAAGGCAGAAATAAGACTTTACGACAGATTATTTAACGTAGAAGATCCTGCTGGTGTTCCTGACGACGAATTTGTAAATGCTATTAATCCTGATTCACTTATCGTTCTTAAGGACTGTCTTGTTGAAGAAGGTCTTAAAGATGCAAAGTACCTTGATTCATTCCAGTTTATGAGAAACGGTTATTTCTGTGTTGATAAGGATTCAACACCTGAAAAACCTGTATTTAACAGAACTGTTCAACTTAACTCTTCATGGAAATGATTTATAGAAAGGTAAGGTAAATCAAATGAAGTATGTTTATAAAATAGTTGCGGCACTAGGTGCAATTGCAACTATCCCTATGTTGGGATTTTTGAAAATCTTTTATTATAAGGCAACATCACTTGCAGTACAGCTTCTTGGTTTGATAGCTAATCTGAGAGGTAATTCTGATATGAAGGATATTTTAGCCGAAAATGGTGGTAAACTTCCTGAGAATATAGCAGACACATTATCATTTTACGATTTGTTTGATCTTATAAAAGGCGTAAGTGGTTTGGGTAGTGATGGCTCATTAGATAAGTTCCAGGTTATTCTTGTTCCTGTAGCTGTTTTACTTGTTATAAGTGTTTTAATTGTTGTTTGTGCCATTGTAACTGCAATATTTGCATTTGCTGCTAAGAATAACAGAATGGTGATTTATTCTTCGGTTTGTGGTATAGGTCTTTCAATGATGTTTTCAAAGGCTTTTGAAGCTGTTGCAGCACCGTTCCTTGACCAAACTATAAGCTTAAGTACAGTTTTTGATAGTGTATTAGCGTCATTAATAGGTGAACTTCAAGTTTTGTCTATAACAAATGAATTCTGGTTTATACCTGTAGTTTTCGCCGGTGTTATTGTCTGGACTGTATTGTATAACTTTACTTTACCGGAGGATGAGAAAAGAGAAAGAAAGCTTATGCTTGGTGAGGAAGACGTATGATTTACGATAAAGTAGAAAATATGAGCTTGTATTTTAGCAAGCTTAACGGATTTGAAACGGTTGAAGAAGAATATAATAAATTCTGCAGTGCACCTATCAGTGAAGGCAGAATTGATATAGACGGTGACAATTTATGGTGTAACGTGGCATCATACGTAGTAAACGGTGATGGTCCTCTTAAATATGAAGCTCATAAAGAATATGCAGATATTCAGGTTATGTTTGACGGTGAAGAAAATTTTGGTTGGGCAAACATAAAAGAATGTACTATCACTGAAGATTTTAAAGACGGTTGTGATATTGCATTTATGACTTGTGAAAACGGTCAGATGTTTGCATTAAGAAAGGGTTATTTTGCAGTTTTCTTTCCTGAAGATGCTCATGCACCCTGTAGAAAAAGTGAAAATTCAGAAACAGCCCATAAGCTTGTTTTTAAAGTTAAACTTTAATTTTTGAACAAAATAAAAAGGAAGTCAGATAATCTGTGAGATCTGACTTCCTTTTTTGTTGTTGGAATTATTATAAATTCATCATATCATTTATTTGATTTTCAGTATCCTTTGCCCAGGGGTATTGCTCCATATATTTACCGAAATATTTTACACGGTCACTTTTTCCGTTTTCAAGAAAATCGTAATAATCACAGGCAAATTTACTTTTATCAACGCTTCGTTGATTTCTGTTATCAATAAGAATATCAATAATACCTGCTTCTTCTAAAGAGGTTCTTAATGATTTAAGGACCTTTCTGAAAAGAGATTGGACTGTTTCGTCGTATTTTCTGCCTTCCCAAAGTATTGCAATTGCCTGTTCGGTATTTACAACACCACCGTTTCTGTCAATAAGCAATGCTAAAAGCTCTTTTGATTTTGCACTTGGGAAAGAAACTGATTTGCCATCAACAAAAACATCAAAAAAACCAAAGGTCTTAATAAATACGTGGTTTTCAGCAACAACATCACGTACAAGAAGAGCTTTGTTGTAAGCTCGTTTGATATCATCCGGTTCGTATGGTTTCATAATGTAATCTACAGCATCTACCCCGAACGCTTCTAAAGCGTAGTTGCCATAACCGGTTGCAAAAATTATTCTTGCATTAGGGCAGATAACCTTAATTCTCTTTGCAAGCTCAATACCTTTAATTACCGGCATTTCTATATCAAGAAAAGCGATGTCAATTTTATTTGTTGCAACATAGCTTAAAGCATCAAGGGGGTTGCTGAATTTTATTATTTCATCTGTAATCCCTAACTCTCTGCAAGTGTCCTCAAAATCTTCAAGAGCTAATAATTCGTCATCTACAGCTAAAATTCTCATTAGTTTTTATTCTCCTTCATAATAGGGATGGTGATAACAGTTGTTGTGCCTTTGTTTATAACACTTGTAGTTTTAACTGTTGCACCCATCATTTGTGTCAAACGTTGTTTAATATTTTTCATACCTATATGCGAACAACCATCGTCAGCAGGATTTTGGTTAACGTTAAAACCAACACCGTTGTCTTCAACTACAATAATAGCATTGCCATTTTCTTCGTGTGATCGTATTTTAACCGTTCCACCCTCAGGCTTCTGGTTTACACCATGCTTTATAGAGTTTTCAACAATAGGTTGAATTGTTAAAGCCGGTATTGTAAAATCGTCAAACTCAATATCATATTGAACGTCCAGCCTTTCACCAAAACGTAGCATTTCAATCATTGCATAGTTCTTTACGTGTTCAAGCTCTTTAGTGAATGGTATAGGTTCTTTTTGTGTAAGCGAATCCATATTTGCTCTTAAATAATTAGAAAATTTGACTATCGCACTTTCAGCAGTTTTAGGATCCTTTTTTATCATATATTTAATTGTGTTAAGAGCATTATATAAAAAGTGTGGCTGTATCTGACTGATCATTAAAGTCATATTCATTTCGCTTAATTCGCGTGAAAGCTCAGCAGATTTCTGAGCCTGTTTGTAAAGATTTACTGTGTCAATTATGTGGATAACCGTCATTGAAGAAATGAAGGAAATACAACCTAACGGCATAATTATAGAAGCATTAAGTGAAATGTAACCATTAAGATAATAGTTGTCTATGACTATTGATGCAGCAGTGATACAATAGGAAACCAGGTAAATTGCAGAAGTGTTTTTCTTGTTTACAAAAGCTTCTGAAATCCTGTAAATTATTATACCGTCAACGATATAGGTCATACCCTGTAGTTTTATATACGTGTCTGCAATATAAATATAATCGTAAAAAATATAAGGAACAAAAGCACAAATCAAGAATAGTGCAGATATAACAGTCAGTGTATTGTAATGTAATTTAAGATCAAGAACGGAACTTATATACATCAACATTGAAAGTTTGATAATGTAGGTGGAAACAAATATCAACGAAGTCATTATTTCGTAATCAAGGTTACCGAACAACATGAAAGATGCCATATAACCTTCATTTGATATAAGCATTCTGAAGATAAAGGTTACACAAAGAACAACAAGCCAAAATTGGTTGCCCATGTGTTTTCTCATAACACCTAAAAGCAAAACTCCTATTGCAAAAAATACTGTAATACCAATAAACAGATATCTTAAAGCAAGTGCTGACGCTTGTTGAGCTTGAAATTCGGAATATTCAGTAAGAACAGGGATAGATGTCAAACCACTTGAATAACTACAGTCCACTTCAATTACAACTTCATAATATTCGTTACTGTGGAGGGTTAAATCAAAAGGCTGAGAATACCTGACAGGCATATTTACGTTAGAGCCTGTTGTTGGCAATTCTCTGTTAGAATAAACACAAATACCGTCAATAAAAACACGACATAACCCGGTAAGGTTTGGGACGCTTATAATTATAGGTGAAGGCGAATTTATGTTTTTTAAATATGTTCTGTAACTTGCTTTACCACTATTCAAAAGTGATGTGCCGTCAATTTTATAGCTTGTCCATGATGATGGGATTTGCACAAGTGAATCCGGTGGAATCTTTTTATTGTTGTTATCTGAAATGATATGCTTATCCCAGAAAAATTCCCATTCACCTGTAAGATAAATTTCAGTTTCTTCACTTAAATTATATTTCGAAAGGTCATTAACGTCGGCAGTTAAAGAAACTTTATTTAGAGTATCAGGAAAATTTTGTGATAAAAATGGTAAAATAAAAGCCGAAACCAGAGTCATAACAATGGCTAAAAGCGAAATACTGATTATTTTGACTTGCTTCGACATTTCTTCACCACCATAGAAAATATAATACAATTATATATTATAAACGAGAACAAATCAACAAAAAATTGAGAAAACAACGTGATTTTTTCGTAAACTTTGAAACGGTGCTTGACGTGGGAGTGAAAATGAGTTAAAATACCCTTCGGTAAAATGGGCAGTTGCAGATGCATCGCAAGATGTAGATGAGGAAAGTCCGGGCATCATACGGCAGGGTAACGGCTAACGGCCGCCGAGGGAAACCTTAGGGAAAGTGCAACAGAGAGATACCGCCGATTTATTTCGGTAAGGGTGGAAAGGCGAGGTAAGAGCTCACCGGGGTACTGGAGACAGTACTGCCATGTAAACCCTACCCGATGCAACACCGACAGGGGAGTCAGCCGGACAGCGATTTTCGCAACCCCGACGGGTGGCTAGAGCCACGTGGCAACATTTGGCGTAGATAGATGACTGCCTTAGACGACAGAACCCGGCTTACAGTTTTACCATCTTTGAGCTAGTTTTTGCGTATTACTTGCTTTAGTTCGTTCGGCGTATCTCATACGCCGTCACTCTCTAAAGCTTCGTACTACACTAAAAACTAGCTCAAATCTTTTTGCTTTAATTTGAATAGTATTCTCGTTGTATCTCATACAGCATACTTCGATAAATCTTCGTAATACACTAAAAATTAGTCCCAAAAACTTTTTATGAAGTTGTTTTTACGTATCTTATACGCCGTCACTCTCTAAAATAGCGTACTACATTAAAAACCGGCTCGAATTTCTTCACTAATTAATAAACAATAGCAACAGGTCTGCGAAGCTTAAAATAGCGTCGTAGACCTGTATTTCTGTTGTTATTTTATTTAAACTAAATGACTCGTATCATTCAAAAACTTTAATTTCGTTTTTACAATTCCGTTTTCTTCAAGATAATTAACAAGTGTTACCCCTGTATTAAGATGGGAAAAATTGAAGTTTTCTTTTAGCGGAAAGCCTAATGCCGCTAAAACGAGATAACTGTTGAAAGTGCCGTGAGCGACCACTATAACAGTAGAATCAAAATCATTTTCTTCTTTGATTTTATCAATAAATTCAACAGCTCTTATATAAGCTTTTTCGTCATTCTCTTCGCCTAAAGGCTTTCTTTCTCCTATTTTTGCATAGGGACACAGCTTTAAAATTTCTTCATCGGGAAGCCCTGAATAATCCGGGTCAGTCCCTTTTTCTAAAAGAGAAAAGTCTACGACCAACGGGGTGTTTTCGTGAAAGCTTTTTACTGCATTTGCAGTTTTGACAGCTCTTTTTAAAGGACTTGTATAGATTTTATCTATTTTTTCATCTTTAAAGCGTTTACCCAAAAAAGCAATCTGCCTCATACCGTTTGGTGTAAGGTCTGTTTCCGCAAACCCGTCACCGTTAAGGTTTCCGTATGTTTCACCATGTCTTACTATGTAAATAAACATTTTAATCACCAATAGCAATTATATAACATTGTTTCAAAACTTGCAATTAAATTGATTGAATATGTTTTTGTTGTGTAGTATAATAATAGAAAATAAATTGGTGTAGGAGCATTGTTATGAAACTTGAAGAAACAAAAATATCTTCCCAAGAAATCTTTGACGGAGTTGCTATTCATCTGTATAAAGATGAAATATTACTACCTAACGGTCATAAAGGCGTACGTGAAATAATACGTCATCCCGGTGCAGTTTGTGTATTACCTATAACAGAAGATGGTGACGTTATTTTCGTTAATCAGTTTAGGTATGCTCTTAATAAGGTAACCCTTGAAGTGCCTGCAGGTAAGCTCGAAAAAGGTGAAGACCCAAAAGAAGCTGCTCTTCGTGAGCTTTCTGAAGAAACAGGGCTTACAGCAAACAAGATCTTTTCAATAGGTGATTTGTATACAACCCCTGCACTTATAGATGAAGTTATTCATATGTATATTGCAACGGACCTTATACAAGGCGAGCAACACCTTGATGACGACGAATTTGTAAATGCGTTGAAAATGCCACTTTCAAAGGCTGTTGATATGGTTATGAACGGTGAAATCAAAGATTCAAAAACTCAGACTATAATTCTCAAGGCAGATAAATATTTCAGCAACAAATAAAAGTCGATAAAAATAAAAAAGAGGTATTCTTCTTAAACTGAAGAATACCTCTTTTTTTATAGTTTTTTTGATTAATCTTTTGCTACCTTATCAAGAAGACCTTTTTTGTACATAAATAATGCGCCACCAACAGAAGCTACGATACCAACGAAGAGAAGTGTGCTTGCACCCATTGTAGGAGCAAAAACGAGAACGATGATCATAACGATAATCGGGAAGAAAGAAATTCTCCAATGTTTAATAAAGTAGCCTGCACCGAGAGCACCGAAAAGTGCAGGAAGAACCTGTGCGAAAGCAGGTTTGAGAAGTGCGCTGTTTGTAAATGTTGTAAGGAAAGGTGCGAAAGCGATAATACCAACCGCAAGAACTAAAGTTGTAACAATAGAAGATGTTGCGATAGCAATAGTAGAAATTACTTCACCTTCTTCAGAGTTTGCTTTAACCTTTGCACCTTCCATAGCGCTGATAGCACAAGGAAGCTTAAGGTTAGCAATATTACCTGTAACGAATGAAAGGTAAGTACCGCCGGCACCGAGCATAGGAGTATATACAAGAACTTCAACAACAGCAACAGTCCAATATGTGGGAATAAGTTTGAGAAGGCCCTGAAGAACACCTGATATAGGTGGAAATACATTAAGATAAAGGCAGATAGCCACAGGGAACATAAGAAGCACACAAAGTGCAGAAATAGTAGAGATTCTACCCCAAGTATGGACGCGGTCAATATAAGGTTTAGTTGTATTCTTTTTCATCATTAACCCCTCCATTCAAGCATTGCAATGTCTTCGGGAAGAACGTTGAAGAAGACAATAGCGGCAATCATTGCGATTATCATACCGATAGGCATAACAAAAGGTTCCAACCATGTAAGATTGCGTTTCTTTGCAAAAAGTTCAAGAAGAATTGAAACTGCAACAGCAACAATCAATGTGATTATTGAAAGCACACCGGCACCGTCACCAAAGGTTTCGGGTTTACCACCACCGATTATTGCACGGGCAATGAAAGCACCGATAAGACCGATAAAGATAGCTGGTGTTGCAAATACATTTATGAAGTCACCAAGAGTTCTTTTCTTTTTACCATCTGCAGGAGCAGCTTCGGTTGTTTCTGCTTTTTCAGTCTCTTTTTTACCTGCTGAAAGGAACTTTTTGTTAAGGGGCTTTGCGAGGAAGGGAAGAACAACGAGTGAGAAGCAAATACCTAACGTCATAACCCAAGCAACGCCACCATAAATTTCGGGGTCTGTAACGGGAACTGCCATACCGCCCTGATGACCGAAGGCTTCCATTGCTGCTTCAGCAGCTGTTGTTTCGTACATTAAGTTACCGATAACGGAAAGACGTACCCAAGGAATAACAAGACCAAGAGCCGGGGCGAGAGCAATAACCGTTGCAAGAACTGAAAGTGCAGAAGGTAATGTGAATAATGCACTTGAAGTAACTGCATTTTTGAGTTTCTTTTTGTCAATGCCTAATTCTTTACCGTGCTGCCAGGATTTAACAAGGAAGAACACAGATTGAATAAGGACAAAAAGAATAACTGCACCGGCAATGAGATACAAAACCGGAGATTCTTTAAAGTCTGCCATAGTATCACTACTTTCTTTAATAATGATAAAATTATACGTAATTTTTCATTTTATGTCAATAAATATTCAGTTTTTTGTTGATACAAATAATGCCTGAATCGGTAATATCAATTACTCCGTAACAGCCGTCCTTTAAAGCCCCTGGATTGAAGTAATAAATTCCGTCTTTATAAAGGCTTAAGGGTGTGTGAGTGTGACCGAAAAGCACAAGGTCGCATTTGTTGCTTACTGCATCTAACTGTAAATCATAAAGCCCGAATTTTACGTTTTGTTCATAGCCGTGAGTTGCCATAATCTTTTTGTCGCAAACAGTACGCATATCAATTGACGGCAAACTTGTGTACATATCACAGTTGCCTCGTACGCCGATAAAGGCTTTTTCGTGGCTGAATTTGAAAACAGCTTCCTCGTATTCATATGAACCGTCACCTAAAAAGTATACCACCTCTGCCGTTGGCTCTGATTCTATTGCAGAAAACAGATTGTACTGCTTTTTATGAGAATCTGAAACAACAAGTATTCTCAAGCATAATCACCCTTTTCCGATAATATCATATAATACAATCATTATATTATCATAGGTGTGTGATTTCAATGGAGAATTTTAAAAAAGAAAAACTTAACATTGATGAGCTTATAAAAAAAGCATCTGAAAATGAAAATATGAACACAAGTACAGGTATAAATAAGTTTTTGGATGAAAACTTAGATGAAGCTCAATCAAAAGCAATAAAAAATCTTTTGAATGACGAAGAAAAAACGAAAGCCCTTTTAAATAGTGAGGCAGCCAAGGAGCTTTTTAAAAAATTTATCGGGGGAAAACCCAATGGCTGATTTTGATATAAATTCAATACTCTCATCTTTATCGCAAGACGATATTGAAAATTTAAAGAAAACTGCTGCAGAAATTATGGGTGGCAGTGTTGATTTTGCAAATTTACAAAATCAACAAAGTCAACAAACTACAACGAAGCCGACTCCTGAACAAAATAAGAGTAATTTAAATATAGAAGATATTATGTCTGCTATAGGTGGAAATAACAATTCATTCGGATTGCCTGATATGGCGTTGTTGAATAATCTTGCCCCGTTGCTTCAGGCGTTTAATTCACATGATGAGAGAGTGGATTTTATAAACGCATTAAGACCGTTATTATCGTCAGAAAGACGAAAAAAAGCAGACGAAGCCGTTAAAATAGTGCGACTTCTTTCTGTTTTACCTCTTTTGAAAGAAAGGGGGATGATGTAGTTGGCAGAGTATACATATCATGATCTTATGAAAATGCAGAATGATGCCATAAAAAGAGTGGAGGATATGCAACGAAGGGCACGTGAAACCGTTGGTATTACTGAAGAAAGCCACGAAGATAAAAATCGGGGTGCCGACCATAAAACTACAATTAAAGATTCACCAAAGCGAGTCAAAATGCCAGATGATTATCTTGATGAGCTTAAAGAGTATGCTGAAAATGTCAATCGTACAACATCTTCTGAATCTTCAACAAATCAAGATAACATCAACACTAAACGAAACGCAGATAAACCGTCAGTAAAAAATTCTACCGACGGTTTAAAAAATGTTTTAGGAGATTTAAAAATTGATGAGGACAAAGCCTTGCTGTTGTCTCTTGTGCTTCTTTTGTCAGAAGAAAAAGCAGATGAAACCTTGATACTTGCTTTACTTTATATGCTCTCCTGATTTTTTTCAAGCCTGAGATAATTTATAGCATAATTTGATTCTTTTACAGTCTTCTTTTCTTTTTTCATACAGTTATATATGAACATAGCTTTACAAAGCTTGTAATAAGGCAAAACGTAAAAAACGGGTAAAAAGGCAAAGCAGCTTATCCACCATCCTGAAAATGATGTTTTAAATAGCATTGCTTCCTGCAGATATTTATCTGTTGCACACAAGCTTTTTTCTAATGCTGTACTTGTTTTTGTTCTTGAATTGAGAATCAGAAAATAGGGTGCACAATAGTATCTGAAAACTGTTGTGGTATACATAAAAAGACATAGTGATATAATAATCGAACAACCAAAGCACAAAACAAGAAAAACAGGTGAAGATATTTGAGAAACTGTTTTTACGTATATCAGTATGCATATACACAATACACACGGGAACGCATAAAATACCAACCAGAAAAGTTTTAATAGATTTATTTTAAGATAAAGAAAAGCGAATTTAATAATGTTTTTCAGCTTTTGTGGCTTTAATATTGAATAAGCAGAAAGCTTTTCGCCTTTTGCTTTTTTGAAAAAAATGTATCTTTCTTTTGTTTTTACTTCACTTTCAAAAAGAAATAATAAGAAACCTACACTAAAGCAACTTAGAAATTTTATTATTAAAACAAAAAAATCGTCTTGTGTGTTTAATATGTCATTTACAGTATCTTTAAAAAGAATTTTATAAATAACAAAAACACTACCGGAAAAAGCTGACCATCTTAAAATAATGCTGAAAAAGGCAGCGATAAATAACTTTAAAGTATTACCTTGTAAAAAGTATTTGCATTCAATACGACATTGACTATTCATTTAATCACCTCAAAAAAAGCCGTACACTTTATTGTGTACGGCTTTTGGGTGTTTTAATCAATTTTTAAAATGTTTTTCATATTTTCCATAATGAAATAGGGAATGGATAAACTACCTGAGCCTACACCTATCTCGATATGTGGCTTTATTGTACCGTGAAAATCCGAACCGCCTGAAAAACAAAGTGAAAGCTTGTGGGCAAGGTTGCGATAATCTGAAATTTGTTCGGCTGTATATTCCGGGTAATAACCTTCTATTCCGTTTAAACCTGCTGATTTAAGCTTTAAAAGTAAATCTTCTAATTGATTTAAATCATAACCGGTTTGGTTTAAGTGAGCCAGGAATGCAAGGCCACCTGCAGCACGGATTGCCTGAACTGCTTCAATGGCGGAAAGCTCATTTTTTTCTGCATAGGCAGGTTTACCAAGACCTATATATTTTTCAAAACATTCTTTTATTGTTGTGCAATAACCTTTTTCTACCATAAGCTTTGCTATATGTGCTCTGCCAACAAAGTTGCCACCGGCAATATTAAGGGCTTCTTCGTGAGTTATTGCCATACCTAAATTGCGAAGCTTATAACAGATTTCTTCCATTCTTCTTTTTCGGCTACCCTTCAGCTTTTCGATGGTTTTAAGAAGATCTTTGTTTTCAGGGTCAATAAATAATCCGATAATATGTGTTTCTGTATTCTCAGCAGCAGAAAATTCAATTCCGGGAACAAATTCAATACCAATTCTTTCTGCTTCTTCTTGTGCTTCTTTTATACCGTCAACGCTGTCGTGGTCGGTAAGTGCAAATGCAGAAAGTCCGGCATTTTTAGCGTGGTTTACAAGCTCTGTTGGTGTCACAGTACCGTCGGAACAAGTTGAGTGAGTGTGAAAATCAACGTTTCTGTCATCAAAAATAATAGCTTCAACCTCTTTTAGTGAATTAACTGTAAAAGCGTTGTTTGCTTCCAGAAGACGTCTGCCCTGATGACCGTAGGCAACAAGCACACAATCAATACCCAAAGCATTTGCAGTTTCAAGATCGTGAAGAGTGTCACCTATGAGAATTGCATTATTCCTGTTTATGTTTAATGTTTCAAAAAATGCTTTTGCACGATCAATTTTACTTTCTGCAAGAGTGTTTTCGGCACCTAAAATTTTATCAAAACAGTTATCTATACCAAATTTTTCTACTAATTCACGGGCTTCGGTTATAATGTTTGCTGTGATTATGTATTGATGCATACCCATAGCTTTTAATTTGTGTAAAAGCTCGTATGCACCATCTGCAAGCCCTGTTTCGTTCATATGTCGTGCATAATCATAATGGTATTGCCTTGAAATTTCATCAAAATCTAATTCTTCAGGTGGAAGAATATGACGGTAAAAGCCGATGATCGGTGTTTCAACGTAAGTATAATAATCATCAAGTGTAATAGGTGCTCTGCCTTTTCTTTCAAGCATATCGTTAACACAATTCAAAGCATTTCCTACATCATCTATTATTGTGCCGTTGAAATCCCAAAAAATATGGGAGTATCTCATATCATCACGTCCTTTGGAACATAATTTTACCATAATGAAAATGAAAAGTCAAAAGAGTGAACCTATTAAAATACCGGAAATAAGTCCCAAACCAAGTGGGCAGGCTGTTGATAAAAACTTTTGCAATTTAGTTTTTTTGTTGTAATGCTTTTTAGGCGGTGGGTTGCCTGTTTGTATCAGCTCTTTTATAGCACTTTCCCGTAATTTGCCTTCTGACATTCCGATATATTCAGGTTTTACAAAGAAAATTGCCTTTTCGAAAAAGCCTGTTTGAGTTTCGTTTATTTCAAGGACCTGTTTGTTTACACCTTTTATCATTATCTTGCTCCTTTTTACCGTATTTTTTATATATTTTGAGAAAAAATCAGTGATTTTATTCACTTTTTTAGAAAAAACACAGTATAGAATAAAATGTAAAATTTTGTTGTTGAAAACATTAAAAAATAATCAAATGTACAACCATTGAAAGTTAATTTTGTTTTTCGGAAAAATCGATATGTTAAAATTAACAACGCGTAAAATATACTGTTTGTATAAATATATTTTTCAAAAAAATGTTCAAAACAGTGTTCAAAATGTTTACAACTACCCACGAAAACCCATAATAACACTAGCTTTTCGACATTTTACACATTGATTTCGACAATTCTTTAAAATTACCAAAATATACTAATTGTTTTACGATCTTTACAATTATACAATATGGAAACGTAAAATGAACGAAAAAAATAAATGTTCGTTGGCAAAAATGTACAATGAAAAAGGGTACAAAAATTTCAATAATTATTGTGAAAAACATAGAAAAATTTTAAATTTTTTAAAACATCTTGACAAGTAACTTTACTATTATCTAAAAATAGGTTATTGTTAAGTTGGTGATAAAAATGCAGGTGTTTTTTGAAGAAAATAACGTTATTTTAAAAAACTGTGACACTCTGAATATGGATCTCACACTTGATTGTGGTCAGTCTTTTCGTTGGGTAAAAGACAATGAAGGTTACTGGTGTGGAATCGCAGACGGACATTATCTTAAATTAAAGCAAGAAGATAACGAAATCACTTTTTTTAAAGTTTCTGAGGAGCTTTTTAACAGCTTTTGGAAAATCTATTTCGATTTAGACAGAGATTATAAAAGTATAATTGAAAGGTATGATGATGAAAATCTTAAAACTGCCTGTAGTGAATATAAAGGCATACGTATTTTAAAACAAAACGAATGGGAAGCGATTTGTTCTTTTATAATATCGGCTAATAATAACATCCCAAGAATTAAAGGTATAATTGAAAGATTGTGCGAAAATTTTGGTAACAAGACAGAAAACGGATACACCTTTCCTGATGCAGATACGTTAGCAAAGCTTACCGTTGATGATTTAGCTGTTATACGTTCAGGCTTCAGAGCAAAATACATTATTGATGCAGCTCAGAAGGTTTCAAGTGGTCAGGTAGATATAGAGAAAATTAAAACGTTACCATTTGAAGAAGCAAAAGCAGAGCTTATAAAAATTAAAGGTGTTGGAGAAAAGGTTGCCCAATGCTCTTTGCTTTACGGTTTTGGCAGGGTAGAAGCATTTCCTGTTGATGTCTGGGTGAAAAGGATTGTGGAAGAGCTTTATCCCAATGGTTTACCTGAATGTATCAGGGGCACAGAAGGTATAGCACAGCAATATCTTTTTCATTGGCGAAGAAATTTATAATAGGAAAGCAGTAGGGAAAACCTACTGCTTTTTAGTTTATATAGCTTTTAAAATTTTATTGCTTATATCGTTTATAATATCAAAATCCGTTGCTTTTATATAATAATCTTCTAATCTGTCGTGAATATCTTTTGCAATAGAAAGCTTTTTAACAGCTTCATCAATCAATTCTTTTTTTGCTCTTTTTTGTAAAAAAAGTTTTTCTTTGTTTGTTTTGAATTTCTCTTTATCATAAAAACGGGATGCATGAACAGTTTTTTCACCGTCATCAATTGAGTAATGGTAGCTGTTTTCAGTGAAAATGGCAACTTTTAATTGTGGAATAATAATGTGTTCGATTTTAGAAAACGGGAAAAGGGGGCAGTAACACTGGTAAACGTCGTAACCGTTGTTTATTGCGTAGTTGCTTATATACTCTGCAATAAAAGGTGAAACAGCACTGAATTCATCTTCTATCGTTATTATTTTTTCACATAGAGCAACTATTGTTTCGTATTGAACAACAACACCGTCAGGTGAAACGGCAGATAAAAAGCGTTTATTGATTTTGCCTTTTTCAGCATTGCGATTTTCAGGAATTATTCTTGCAGATAATCTTTTTACATATCGCATAAGTTTGTCTTCATCGGTAAAATTGAGACATAAAGCAGAGCTTTCTTTTTCAATCTGTGCAGCAACTCTTAAGAAATCCGTAACCTTTTTATGTTGCAAAGAGTTTTCGGAAGTAAGCTGCCCAATTTCATTTATATGCTTTTTTAAGAATTTTCGATCCCAGGCAACGCCTAAATCAACAATATGCTCAGTTACCCCGGGTAAAACAGGGTCAAAAATATGAGGTGATGTGCCGTCAAGAATGGAGAAATTAATTTCAGGAACAAAAATAATATCTAAAGATCCGGGGTCGGCACTGCAAAATCCGTGTTCTATGTAGTAGCCTTTTCGTTCAAGCTTTTCGGCAACACGCTTCATAAGAGTGGATTTGCCTGTGCCCGGTCCGCCTTTCAAAATAATATGAGTTCCGTTTTCAAAAGGCGTATAAAGATTTTTATAAAGTGAACAATATTGGGATTTGTTATTTGCCCCAAAAAAGAAGTTTACAGGTAAAACCGTTTTTATCATAAAATCAACTCCAGTCAATTTATATTATGAAAAAACAGGAGAATTGTTACACACTTCATTGACTTTTTTAAACAGTGATTATATACTAATATATGTATGTACTACTTCTTAGAAAGAGGTTATTTTATGTCAAGATACGACGAAGCTAAAAAAATGTATTCTGCTTACGGTGTGGATACTGACAAAGCTATTGAAGCTTTAAAAAATGTAACCGTATCAATTCATTGTTGGCAGGGTGACGACGTTACCGGCTTTGATAGCAAGCAGAGCCTTTCAGGTGGTATTCAGACAACAGGTAATTACCCGGGTAAAGCAACTTCACCTGAAGAGTTGATGGCTGATATCGACAAGGCTTTTTCACTTATTCCCGGTAAAAAGAAATTAAATATTCACGCAAGCTATGCAATATTTGAAGATGGTGAATTTGCAGACAGAGACTGTATTGAACCAAAACATTTTAAGAAATGGGTAGACTTTGCTAAAGAAAGAGGAATGGGTCTTGATTTCAACCCAACATATTTCTCACATTCAATGGTAAAAGATAATCTTACACTTTCATCTCCTGATGAAAAGGTAAGAAAATTCTGGGTTAAGCACGGTATACAGTGTCTTAAAATATCCCAGTATTTTGCTGAAGAAACAGGTGTTCCTTGTGTTATGAATATCTGGATTCCAGACGGATATAAAGATATTCCTGCTGACAGAATCGGTCCCCGTGCAAGATTCAAAAAATCTCTTGATGAAATTCTCAGTACACCGTATGATAAAGAAAAGGTTTACGTGACTCTTGAGTCAAAGGTTTTTGGTATAGGTCTTGAAAGCTATACAGTAGGTTCTGCAGAGTTTTGTCTTTCTTATTCATCAGTCAATGGTATTACACCACTTATGGATAATGGTCATTACCATCCCACAGAGCTTGTTTCGGATAAAATATCATCACTTCTTTTGTTTAATGAAAAAATAGCTCTTCATATTACAAGAGGCGTTCGTTGGGATTCAGACCACGTAATTATTTTTGATGACGAAACAAAAGAAATTGCTAAAGAAATTGTGGCAAATGATGCTCTTGACAGAGTGTTTATTGCAACAGATTATTTTGATGCTTCAATAAACAGAATTTCTGCTTGGGTAACAGGTGTGAGAAACGTTAAGAAAGCACTTCTTAATGCTCTTCTTATGCCAAACGAAAAGCTTAAAGCACTTCAGGAGAGCAGCGACTTTACAAGTCTTATGTGCTTACAGGAAGAACTTAAAACAGCTCCCTTTGGTGATGTTTGGGAAGAATATCTCAAACGCGAAAATGTTGTAAGTAATTATCTTAATGAGATAAAAGAATATGAAGAAAAGGTATTGGTGAAAAGAGTATGAAAAACATTTTAACAGCACCCTTTGTGGAAGATATGAAAAGAGCAACTGCTAATATGTACCGTCAGGGTTGGGATGAAAGAAACGGCGGTAACATCAGCTTTATGCTTGAAGAAGAGCAGGTTGCAGAATATCTTGACCTTAACAACGTTATTCGTGAAATTCCTACAGGCTTTGATGCAACCGACCTTATCGGTAAAATTTTTATCGTAACAGGTACAGGTAAATACTTCAAAAACGTTGAAGTTGACCCTGAAACCAACCTTGGTATTATCCGTATTGCAAAGGATGGTACAACTGCAGAGCTCCTTTGGGGTTATGCTGACGGTGGAAAGTTTACAAGTGAACTTCCTGCACACCTTATGAGCCACATGGCAAGACTTAAGGTTGATCCTCAGAACAGAGTTGTTATGCACTCTCATCCTACATATACACTTGCTATGAACCATATTCACGAGCTTGACGAACAGAAGCTTACACATACTCTCTGGGAGATGTGTACAGAGTGTATCGTTGTTTTCCCTGAAGGTATCGGTGTTCTTCCCTGGATGGTTTGTGGTAACAATGAAATCGGTATTGCAACTGCAGAAAAGATGAAGGACTTCCGTCTTGTTATCTGGGGACTTCACGGTATTTACGGTGTAGGTAAGGATATGGACGAGGCTTTCGGTCTTATTGAAACAGTTGAAAAGGCTGCTCAGCTTTATATGCTTGCTACAGCAAGTGGTAAGAGAATTAACACAATCACAGATGAAAATCTTTGGGCAATTGTTGAAAGATTCTCTCTTCAGGAGCAATGCAGAAAAGATTTTCTTAATTTTTAATATGTGATATTTATAATTAATTATTTTGATATAAAAAAGATGCTTAACTCAACGAGTTAAGCATCTTTTTTTATCTGGTTTAAAATTATTTCTTTTTTCTTGCAGCTATTTCAGCAACCATTTCTGCCTGACGTTTTTCTGTAACCTTGTAGAACATTACAGGAACTGCACAAGCAAACATACTGATTACACCTGAGAGAACAAGCATATTCCAAAGTTTCTGTGCACCTTCTGCTGAAATGAAACCTGTTTCAGCATCAATACCTGCTACTGAGAAGGAGATAACACCGATAAATGCACCAACTGCCATACCGATTTTGTTGATAAGAGTCTGCATAGCGAAGCAGATACCTTCACCACGTTCACCTGTTTTCCATTCGAGGTAGTCAACTGTATCACCAATCATAGCATAAGTGATGATGTTGTTAACACCTTGGGGAATACCAAGGAGTACGAGACCAATAGCTGCGATAACAAGCTTCCACGGAGCATCATAACCAACGAAGTACATAATAGCCATTACAATACCACCGAAAAGGTGAACTGCAACGTAAGCCCATTTCTTTGTGAATTTCTTTGACATCCAGGGGACAAGCACAGAAGCAACAAGACCACCGGGAACAACAAGAAGAGTGATAAGGCTGTACATACCTTCATTCTGAAGAACATATTTTGCGAAGTAAAGACCACCTGTGTAAGAATAAACCATTCTTGCACCACCGAAGATACCTGAAAGAACAATAAGTAAAAGCTGGTCATTTTTGAAAAGAAGCTTTAAGTTGTGACCAAAGCTGGGGGGATTATCGTCTGCTGTGAAACGTTCTTTTGTGTGCTTGAAGCCATAGAAGAACATAGGAACAGCAATAACAACAAGAACAACTGCTGCGATGAAGTAAATCCATTTAAGCATTTCTGCGTTAGAAGATTCCTGACCTACGATAACTGTACCGATAAAATTCTTTGCAGTTTCGGCATCTACGCCTTTATCAGACATAATCTTGGAAAGGTCAGCATCTGTGTATTTGAATTTAGCTGTAAGGTTTCCTGTGATAATCGGAACGAAAACAGTAACAATACCTGCACCTAATGTGCAAAGAAGACGGGTAACTGTAAGAAGGTTACCACGAACAACAGTGTCGTTTGTCATACATGTTGAAAGACCCCAGTAAGGAACGTCTGCAACTGTGTATGCAACTGACCATAAAACGTAGATTATACCTACAATAACGAATGTTGATGTTGCTTTTTCCTGGAATACAGGGAGGAAGCAAGCAATTGTCATTATTGCAATCGGGAATGCCATCCATTTAAGATAAGGTCTGCATTTACCCCATTTTGTTCTTGTTTTATCAACGATTGAGCCCATGATAGGGTCGTTGAATGCGTCAAATATACGAGTGCCGAGCATAAGCCACGCAACCGCCATTGAACCTGTAACTGAGCCGATTGTTACACCGTCTGCACCAAAAAGAAGGGCGTCGGTAAGGAAGATTGTGAGGTATGAGCCGATGATTGTGCAGATAAAGTTTTGACCAAAACCTGCAATACCGTAAGCTAATGCCTCTTTTGGTTGTAAGCCACTGCCACCGGGGGTTGTGCCGTACAACTTGTGAAGAATGCCTTCAACTTTTGTGTTCATTACTTTTATCTCCTTGTTTTAGTTTATTTATATGACAACAGAAATAATCTGTGGTTATATATAAAGTTTTTATTTGATAACCTCTACTGTTTTCATAATGATAGGTGTTACCGGTGTTGAACGTTCACCACCAAAGCTCATTCTTCTTTCGGTTTTAAGAAAATCGTCAACAGTTTCCATACCGTCAATAACTTTACCGAAAGCAGCATACTGACCATCTAAAAATGTGCAGTCGCCGTAACAGATAAAGAACTGACTGCTTGCTGAGTTGGGGTTTTGTGAACGAGCCATTGAAATAACACCACGGGTATGAGAAAGAGTGTTATTAACACCATTCATAGCAAACTCGCCCTTGATGTTTTCGTCGCTACCACCACAGCCTGTGCCTTCGGGGTCACCACCCTGAGCCATAAAGCCGTCGATAACCCTGTGAAATGTTAAACCGTTATAAAAACCTTGTTTTACAAGCTTTAAAAAGTTTTCGCATGTTATAGGTGCATGCTCGGGGTAAAGCTCAACGGTAAATTCGCCACCGTTTTGCATTGTAAATTTAATCTTATCCATTACTGTTTGCCTCCACGGGATTAATTGTGTAAATTTCAATATGGTCTTTTGTAGTAACAGTTTTCATTTTAAGTCCGGGTGAACCGTCTGTGTTTGTCTGTTGAGCAGCAGAAATATCTGAAATATATGTGAATTCGTATCTTATTTCTACGGGCATACCGGTGAGTTTATCAACCTTAGAAATAATTTTACCATTTTTAAAGGTTACCTTGTTAAGAGTAGAACCATCGGTTTCATCAAAAGAAGGGATGTTAAAAACTTTGCCGTAAGAAATTGTCTGCCATCTGTCCTTGAACCCGGAAGACCCTGTAGGATATTCATCACCAACATAGGTGTCTTCCTTCATAATTACTTCACGGATTATATAACCGTTTTGTTCATAGGATGAAATGCTTGCAATATCAGACATTTCAAGGAAGCATGAATAACCCAGTTTACCAACAGGGAATTCAGTGTAGTGTACGGGACTTGTTTTTGCAACTTCAGTAGTTTCAGTTTGAGGCTCGTAAAGCATAATAGCCTCTTTTTGCATTTCTTGAAGATCTTTTTTTATGTCATCAGGAAGAAGAACATCAAATCCACTTGAGTAATTTACAATCTTTGCAACATAATCCTTGAATTCAAGGTTTGTAACGTTTAAAGAAGGTTCCGGAGAATTTTCAGTTGTTACAAGTGCTGATTGAACGTCTGAAGTAGCCACCTTTTTAAAACCCGGGTGAACACTCTTAACACTATTAAGTTCTTTCTTGAATAAAGAAAGAAGATATTCGTTTGTAACGGCTATATCAGAATCAATACCTGAAACTACTCTTAATACAGTATTAACGTCGTAATAATCTACGAAGCCATTGTTATCGAAGTCGTAAATCATACCTTCAATTTCATCATCAATACCTGCAGAAACACGTAAAATTGCCCTTGCATCATTAAGATTAATTTTACCATCCTGATTATAGTCAAAATCGGGTGTGTTTGTGTCAACGATTACGGCATTTGCATTAAGTGCAAATAACGGTACCAAAAGACATAAAACAGTTAATAAACAAATGAATCTTTTCAAAATTATCACCTTTCAATAAAGTTTATTTAAGATTTAAAGTTGAAAGCAGCTTTAAGAAACTTTAAAGTTTGTTCAACAATAAGGTCGTCACTTTCTGTGGCTTGTTTGCCGGTGTAAATAAAGAACCGTTCTTTGTAATAGTCACAAGATGTAGCAAATTGTAACATCATAAACAAATTATCAAGCAAGAAAGCGAAGAAGGCAGGGTTTACGTCGCTTCTGACGTCACCGGTTTCCTGGGCTTTGCTTATTGCAACGGTATAAATTGATGCTGACATTGCTTCAATGTGTTGAGAAATACCTGTCAGAAATTCTGAATTGTCGGTTGTAGTTAATCTACAATAAAGCTTGACAAGTTCAGGATTCTCTCGTGAAAACTGAAGCAAGGCACGTATGATTTTTTCAGCTTTAACAAGAATGTCTTCCGATGAATCTGCAAGACCTATAAGCAAGTTTTCTAAAGATGAAAGTCCTCCACGAACAACCATGGAAAAAAGCGTTTCTTTGTTTTCAAAATACTTGTATACAGAGCCTACACTTATTTCAGATTTTTTTGCTATTTGCTGAATAGACGTGTTCTCAAAGCCGTTGTTAGCAAATTCTTCGACAGCAACCCTTAAAATACGGTCACGTGTTTCTGCAGGGAGCTTGTCAAAGGCAGATTTGTGTAATTGAACATTACTGTCAGGGGTGTGTTGTGTTAACATTTTGCACCTCGCAAGAGTAAAATTACCTACTTTAACTATACTATCATATCATTTTTAAAAAGAAAATGCAACGAAAAGAATAAAAAACCCCGTCAAAAATTAACGGAGTTTTTTGGTGAGTGTATATAAAATGTGTTAACGTATAATGAACAATCAGATTTCACATATCGCATCACAAGAAGAATTTTCTATGTCAATCTGAAGTGTGATATGGTCTATACCGAAACTATTGCTCATTTGTATAACTTCTTTTTGTGTTTGAGAATATTTTTCAGGAAAGAAATCTTCTCTTAGTTTTATATGAATTGTCCCAAGAGTGCATTCTCCGTTTAACGACCAGATGTGAATGTGATGAACGTTTTCAACCCCGGGAATCATTAAAACATTGGTTGTGTATTCGTCAATATCAAAATTTTCAGGTGTTTTTTCGAGTAGTACGTTTACTGTATCAAGAATATTTTTTACAGAATGGTAAAGAAGGAAAAAAGAGATAATAACTGAAAGTAATGTATCCACAAAATACCATTTGAAAAAATGTATGAAGATACTACCGATAAGCACTGCAATCCAACCGAAAACATCTTCGAGCATATGAAGATTTATCGCTTTTTCATTTGCACTTTTTCCGTGTGAAGTTTTTAAAGCAGCCAAACCGTTAATTATAACACCGAAAAATGCAATTATAAGCATAGGTAAGCTTTTTATTTCTTCGGGATTTTTAAATCTTTCAATACTTCCGAAAATTATTGCAATACTTCCTATTACAAGAATTAATGATGTTATTATTGCTGAAAGCAAAGAATAACGTTTATAACCATAGGTGTATTTTTTGTCAGGTTTTTTATTGGAAAGTTTTTCAAAAAAGAAAGCAATTCCAATTGCAAGACAGTCGCCGAAATCGTGAATGGCATCAGAAAGAATAGCGAAAGAATTTGTTATAAATCCACCAACAATTTCAATGAAAACAAAAAACAGATTAAGAAAAAAAGCTACAGAAATATTTTCTTCTGATAATGAGTGGTTGTGATGTGAATGTGAGTGGTGATTATGTTCGTGAGTATGTTTTGTGTTATTCATAAAGATGTTCAACTGCCTTTTCAAAAATATCTTTTACATGAGAATCAGAAAGAGAATAAATAATTTCTTTTCCGTTTCGTTGGCTCTTTACAAGGTTATAGTCTCTCAAAATTTTCAATTGATGAGAAACAGCAGATTTTGTCATATTCATAAGAAAAGCTATATCACAAACGCACATATCACTTTTGCTCAGAGCCCATAAGATTTGTATTCTTGTACTGTCACCAAAGATTTTAAAGAAATCAGAAACGTCAGCGATAACACTTTTGCAGGGCATATCGGGTTTAACTAATTCAACGATTTCCTTGTGTAATACGTTGCAGTCACAGAATATTTCACTTTTACCCATACAACACCTCAGAATTATATTTTTTCTCAATTATAGTTGAATATATATTCAACTGTCAAGTGTGGTTTATTTAATTTTACAAATAAACATTCATTACTTTACAAATTATAATTTTATTCACAAATTGTTATTGAAATAAAGTACCTTTTATACTATAATAACTATGTATTATTTTCTGGCGAGTTTTAAGTTCGTCTATAAAAAATTGGAGGTTTTTTAATGAGATCCAAACGTGCTTCAACAAAAGCATTATTAGCTTTTATTGTTACGTTACTTTTAGCAGGGGTTTTCTGTGTAACTGCTTTTGCTGCAGACAGAGAAGAATACTGTGGCAACAGATACGGAAGAATTATCCCAACTGATGCAAATCTTGATGCACAGGTTTTTGATTATTATTTCACCGGTGACAGTGCTCCTATTCATTTTATGAGAATGAGTACAGGTGAAGCAGGAGCTTGTTATGCTGTAGAAATTTATTCAGATGCAAGCTATACCAATCTTATCAAGTATTTATCAAGAGAATACAGTACAACTGCAGGACATTCTCCTGTAGCAATTAATCTGCCTTTTGATGATTTGAAAAGTGGTACCTACTACGGCAGATGTTATACATACGTTACAAGGTCTGACGGTACAATATATGACTTGGATTCATATCAGTATTTCAATATCCATATTGACCGACTTTCCAACAAAACTGTTATGTTATCATGGGCTGCTAACACAGATTCAGGTATAGACGTTGTATGGACACCTATTGCTACTGCAACTGAATATCATGTTTACAGAAGAGTGAACGGTGAAGCCGAATGGAATTATGTTGCAACTGTAGGTGAAGGCTCTTATAACTATACTGATACCGATGTTGTAAACGGTTGGTCATATTTATATACAGTACGTTGCAGTGATGGTGGCTATTCAAGCGGATATGATAATAACGGTGTTTATGCCGTAAGACTTTCAACTCCTGTTCTTAACTATGTTGCACAGGCAAGCCCTCAGGGTTATGCAGGTGTTTGTTGGAATCCTGTTGATGGCGCCGACGGTTATTATGTTTACAGAAAAGGTGGCTCTTTAAGTAATTATGAATGGCGTCTTCTTGCTGATGTTCAGGGTGGTTATTCAAATTACTATATAGACACAACTTCAACAAGCTCAAGCTGGTGCTATAATTATACCGTTGTAGCTTATAAAGATGGTAGCACAAGTTCGTATAATCCTGTCGGAGTTGAGTATAGCTATATGCTTGCTCCTGTTCTTACAAATATTACCAACGATAATTATGGTGTTTATCTTGATTGGTATGACGGTAACAGAAACAGTCTCGGCTATAACGTTTACAGAAAAACCTGGAATGGTGAATGGGAACGTTTAGCTACTGTTACAGATAAATGGTTTGTTGATACCACTGCAGTTTCAGGTGGGGATTACGTGTACACAGTAACAGCGTTATGCGCAACAAATGAAAGTGCATATTCTGATGACGGTATTGCAATAAGATATTTATCAACACCTTATCTGAATGATGTTTATTTCGATGAGTACAATACTGCTGTTGTAAGCTGGGGCTATGTTAATGGCGCAGAGAAATATCAGGTGTACAGAAAACTCAGTTACGAACAGAACTGGGTGCTTCTTGGTGAAACCTATGACACCTGCTATTATGATTCAATAACCAAATATTCAGGTGAAACTTATACCTATACTGTTGTTGCTTTGGGTGGTAATTCAGGCAGTAATTATGATAGAGTGGGTAAAACAGGTTGCTTCCTTGAAGCACCGGCAGTAAATGTAAATAACGTTTCTGTATGGGGGACACCCGGTGTTCAGGTTAATTGGAATTACGTAAACGGTGCCGCATATTATGATGTTTACAGATGTGATTATGGTGTATATAACTGGACTTGTATTGCAGGTGGCGTAACTGAAAACTCATTTGTTGATTACACAGCACCGGTTTACGGTGGATATAGTTATGCAATAGTTGCATTAAACGATTATGCAAGAAGCAGATATAATGAAGCTTCTCTCGTTGTTCTTCCTGCACCCAAGTTAGAATATTGTTCTGTAGGTAATGAAGGTGGGGTACATTTAGGCTGGACTGCACTTAACGATGGTGCTATATACCATATTTACAGAAAAACAGTTGATGGTGCCTGGGAAGAAATCGGTACAAGCACTACAAATTACTTTGCAGATTGGTCACAGGAAGCTGTAAATCAATATTACACATATACTGTTGTAGCTGAACTTTATGGTTATTACAGTGGTTTTGATGGCATAGGTATTTCAAACTTCACTGAAATGAGAAACTTAAATGGCGTTTTCGTTGATGGTGAAGTGCCTTATATAGCAATAAACTGGGAATACGATGGATTTGCACAGTGGTATGAGCTTACAAAATCTGTTAATGGTGAAACTGTTTCACTCGGTGTTTTTGCAGGTGATAGTGGTATAACTCAGTATGTTGATACTGAAATTGCTATTGGTAATGCTTATACTTATACTATCACAGCAGTTTGTGAAGGCAGATTCCAGAAAACAAATACAGTAACTGTTAAATATCCGCTTCCACCTGTACCTGCGGCACCTTTAGGTGGTGCTAACGGATACGTTAACAATGGTGTAGCTTGTGTTGATATTGTATGGGGATTTGTTGATTACGCAGAAGTTTATACAATTTACAGACGTACAGATTCAAGCGATTGGATTGCTTTAGGTACGGTTGCTGCAAGTGACTTGGTTAACGGTCTTATTTATACTGATACAACAGCAGAGTTTGATGTAAACTATTATTATACCGTTGTTGGTTATGCTGATAACAGAGAAAGTTATTACGATACAGTAGGTGTTCAGGCAATTGTTCTTAAACCTATTGATCATCCTTACGGTGTTGCAGTAAGAGAAGATATTTTAAATACACAAACTGTTGCAATCGTTGGTTGGGATGAAGTTTACAGAGCAGAATACTATAACGTATATCGTAAAGACAACAACTCTGATTGGGTTCTTTTAGGTACAGTTTCAGATGGTAATTGTTGGTTTGTGGACTATAGTGTTGTTCAGGGTATTAAATACACATATACCGTTTCTGCAGGTGCAAACGGCAGAGGCGAAGCTATTAATCCCGTAGGTGCAACATACCGTTGGAATGTAAATGCAAGTGATTTTGTTGCCGCTGATTACACAGGTCTTTTTGAGTATTTAGGTACTTGGTATTATTGTGAAAACGGTAATATAAATTGGAATTGTGATACTCTTGTTCAGTACAACGACCGTTGGTTCTATGCTTACGGTGGGGAAGTTAACTGGGGTTACACAGGTCTTGTTTACTACAATAACGCATGGTTCTACGTTGAAAATGGTGAAGTGAACTTCAGTGCTACAACATTATGTTTCTATAATGGTTCATGGTACTATGTTGAAAACGGTGCAGTGAACTTCAATGCCACAACATTGGTTTATTTTGAAGGTGCATGGTATTACGTAGAAAACGGTGCAGTAAACTTCGCTGCAACAACATTATGTTTCTATAATGATGCATGGTACTATGTTGAAAATGGTGTAGTAAACTTTAATGCCACAACATTAATTTACTATAATAATGATTGGTATTACGTAGAAAACGGAGCAGTAAACTTTGGTGCAACAACATTAGTTTTGTATAATAATATATGGTACTACGTAGAAAACGGAAAAATAAATTGGGAATGCAACACACTTGTAAATTACGATAATGGTTGGTTCTATGTTTATGGTGGTGAAGTGTGCTGGTGGTACACAGGTCTTGCATTTTACAATAATGAATGGTACTACGTAGAAAACGGTGCAGTAAACTTTGATGTAACAACATTAGTTTTCTATAATGATGTATGGTACTATGTAGAAAACGGAAAAATAAATTGGGAATGTAATACTCTTATAAATTATAACGATTATTGGTATTATGTTTACGGTGGTACAGTTAACTGGGATTATACAGGTCTTGTGTGTTACAATAACGAGTGGTACTACGTTGAATATGGTTTTATAAGCTTTGCAACGTCAACACTTGTTGAGTATAACGGAAATTGGTATTATGTAAGAGATTCATATCTTGACTGGACTTGTTCAACAGTTGTTCCGTATAACGGTAATAACTATTACGTGTATAATGGTGAGGTTGCATTCTGGTTTACCGGAGAAGTGACAATTAACGGAATATTATACAGAATTGTAAATGGTGTTGTTGAAGGAATGCCCTTTGATATAAATCCTGTTTATTAAAAAATCAGAAAAATCTTAGATGCTGCCCAAGTGTTCACGAGAACACTTGGGCAGTTTTATTCGCCTGTGGGCGAGTGATATCATTTTCCGTAAGGGGAATATCACTCTGTGCGTTAAGCACAGAATATCACTAAATAAAAAGAACTACCTAAATAAGAGAAAGTGAAACTCTTTTTTGGGTAGTTCTTATCTTATACCGTTACAAGCAGGGGATTCGTGTGTCAGATTTAATT
The DNA here is from genome assembly GCA_045657085.1 of Acutalibacteraceae bacterium. Taxonomy (GTDB): domain Bacteria; phylum Bacillota; class Clostridia; order Oscillospirales; family Acutalibacteraceae; genus DTU089. The sequence continues at coordinate 46,393 of JAZOSL010000055.1, forward strand.
TATTCTGAGAACAAACTGTCCTTAGCAACCCTGCTCATTAATCTCAGGGCTTTTGTTTTTTATTCTTATTTAAGATTAAATAATGTTTTTGTGTTTTTGCAGGTTATATCTAAAATTTCTTGTGGGTCAAGGCTTTTGATTCCTGCAATTTTTTCAGCTACATAGGGGATATACGTGGAGCAATTACGTTTTCCTCTCATAGGCACGGGTGCCATATAAGGACAATCGGTTTCAAGAAGCAATTTATCAAGTGGCACCATTTCAGCTACTTCAACAGGCTTTTTAGCATTTTTAAATGTTACAGCACCACCAAGACCTATATACATTCCAAGCTTTAATACTTCTTTTGCAGTTTCAACACTACCTGAAAAGCAATGTAAAACTCCTTTGGGTTTATGCTTTTTAAGTATATTTAAAGTGTCCTCGTGAGCTTCACGATCGTGAATAATTACAGGTAAAGCCAATTCGTTTGCAAGTATAAGCTGTTCTTCAAATATTTTTTTCTGAGCTTCTTTGTTATCTTGACGCCAATAGTAATCAAGACCAATTTCACCAATTGCAACGCATTTTTTGTTTTTTGCAAGGTTTTTGAGAATATCTATATAGTTTTCAGGTAAATTGTCAACTTCTTCAGGATGAACACCACAAGCAGCAAATATATAATCGTATTGTTCTGCAAGTACAATTGATGATTTTGATGATTCAATATCGGCACCACAATTGATAATGCCACAAATGCCCGATTCCTTAAGGGAACCGAGCATTTCTGTTCTGTCATCATTAAATGCTTTGTCTGTATAATGTGCGTGTGAATCGAAAATATTTTCCATTAGCTTAACTGTGTACCTGCAGGCATACCTTCAATGAATGCAACCTTAACGTCATCTTCGTTAATTTCGCCTGCAAGAAGCATACCGTGACTTTCTACACCGCAAAGAGTTCTTGGTGCAAGGTTAGCAACTATAAGAACCTTTTTGCCGATAAGGTCTTCAGGACTATACCATTTTGCAATACCTGAAGCAATTGTTCGTGGAGTTTTTGAACCATCGTTAAGAGTGAGCTCAAGAAGCTTTTTAGCTCGTTTGATTGGCTTACAATCTATAACCTCAGCAACACGAAGTTCAACCTTTGCAAAGTCGTCATATGCAATTTCTGCAAGACCTTCGATTTCTTTTTCTTCTTCCTTTTCTTCGTTTACATCAGGAAGAGAAGCTTCGATTTCAGCAAGTGTTTTTTCAACGTCAAGACGAGAGAAAAGGGGAGTAGCAACACCTACTTTATCACCTGCTTTAATAGCACCGAAAGAGTCGAGAGATTCAAGAGTGTTTACGTCTGTACCAATCTGCTCAAGAATCTTATCACTTGTTTCAGGCATAAAGGGTTTAAGAAGGACTGCTACGAAACGAATGCTTTCAAGAAGATTATAAAGGACAGTACCAAGTCTTGCTTTTTTCTCTTCGTCCTTTGCAAGTGCCCAGGGCATTGTTTCGTCAATGTATTTGTTGCAACGTTTTGCAAGGTCGAATACAAGAGATATAGCATCGCTTACTTTATAAGTATCAAGAAGCTTTGCAACATTTGAAAGAGTACCTAAAGCAATTGCTTTAAGGTCTTCGTCAATTTCTTCTGAAGCTGTAGGAGCCTGAATAACACCGTCAAAATACTTATTGTTCATAGCAACTGTACGGTTTACAAGGTTGCCTAAAGTATTAGCAAGATCTGAATTGAAACGTTCAATAATTGTTTCGTAGGTAATTGTACCGTCCTGTGCATGAGGCATTTCTGAAAGAAGATAATAACGGATAGCATCAACACCGAAACGGTTGCAAAGGTCATCTGCATAAATAACGTTACCCTTTGATTTACTCATTTTATCGTTGCCTGAAAGAAGCCAGGGGTGACCGAATACCTGTTTGGGTAATGGCTCACCGAGTGCCATAAGCATAATAGGCCAGTAAATTGTATGAAAACGTAAAATATCTTTACCGATAATGTGAACGTCTGCAGGCCAGTATTTTTTATACATTTCGGAGTTGTTATCAGGGTCATAGCCAAGGCCAGTAATATAATTAAGTAGAGCGTCAACCCAAACGTAGATAACGTGCTTTTCGTCACCGGGGAAAGGAATACCCCATTTGAATGTTGAACGTGAAATACATAAATCCTGAAGGCCGGGTTTGATAAAGTTATTTATCATTTCTTTCTTACGGCTTTCGGGATAAATAAAATCAGGATTGCATTCAATATATTCTTCAAGCTGTTTCTGGTATTTACTCATTTTGAAGAAATAAGCTTCTTCCTGTTCTTTGCGTACTTCTCTTCCACAGTCAGGGCATTTACCGTCTACGAGCTGACTGTCTGAAAAGAAGCTTTCGCAGGGAACACAG
>JAZOSL010000056.1:0-7311 GCA_045657085.1 Acutalibacteraceae bacterium
TTTACCCCTAAGAAAAAGGCATTTGCTTCGGCAGATGCTTTTTTCGCATTATTTAACCTTATGTTTCTTGACTCCAACATATTAAAATGGTAAAATTCTATTATTACGTGTAATAAATCAAGTAGGTGTTGAATTATGCAGAAAGTACACACTAAAATTTGTGCATTTATTTTATCTCTTATTATAGCTATACCCTGTTTGGTTGTATCGGGCAGTGCACTTCTGACAGAAGCTTCTCCCAATTCTGCTTCTGCCGGATATGTTAATCAAAATATTTATGAGCATACGTACAGTTCCGACCAAATAGATGCATACTATCCCGGACTTAAAGAATATCTTCACAGCAATATACAAAACTGTGTACGCTCTATTGACATTTCAAATTTCGGCGTAATTTTCAACGATACAACATGGACATGGCTTTATAATATGATCTACTCTGAAATGTATGACCTTTTCCATGTTGATGGTTTACGTTACACTTATGTAAAAAGCGGAGATTCCAGCTACTTTAAAACAATCATTCCTGTTTACACTAATAATTACACCAAAAACCTTTACTGGCAACATTACGAAGAAATCGAAAATACAACCAATAAAATTTTATCAGGAATTATAAATAACAACACTTTATCAGATACCGGCAAAGCTCTTCTTATTCACGACAGGCTGGCTGCTAACTGTAAATACGCAACGCAGAATGAATATTCACCAAGTATTTACACTATTTACGGTGCTTTAGGTAAAGGCGTCGCTGTATGTCAGGGGTATGCAGAAGCTTACTCATATTTATTAAACAAAGTCGGTATTAAGAGTTTTTTGAATGAATCTGATCAGCTTGACCACACATGGAACGTTGTTTACATCAACGGTAACCCATACCACGTGGATGTTACCTGGGATGACCCTACAGATGACCTTTGGGGTAGAGTCCTTCACGAAAACTTTTTAATTTCAGATACTAAGCTTTTCGAAACAGGTCATATACTTAATGACGGAACTGTTGCTTCTGACCATTATTTAGGTGCAAATTATACTAACCTTGATAACAGTTTCTGGGTTAACTCTACAACAGAATTTCAATACGTGAACGATAAAATTTATTATATAGATAACGTATCGCAAAAGATTCTTTGCTATTCTGACAACACAGTTTTAGCCGATGTTACAGATACTTGGTATTGTGACGGTAACGGACGTTATTGGGTTGGTAATTTTTCAAAACTCGTTTCTGTCAACAATAACCTTTATTACACACTTTCGAACGCTATATATAAATATAATTTAAAAACAAACAAAGCATCAATAATTTGTTGCCCGGATTTATCGGATTATAATTACTTCAACATATTTGGTCTGAAAACAGATGGTTCAACACTTTATTTCAAAACCTCTTATCATCCTAACTCACCTGATGAGCAAAGTGTTTTCTTCTCCTATGACTTACCTATTGAGACCGGTTCAACTTTAGCAGAAATAAATGGTATATGGTACTACTACACCAATGGTGAAATAAATTTCACAGAAACGCTTGTTGAATACTATGGCAATTGGTACTACGTAAACAATGGTATGTTAGATTGGAACTATACCGGTCTTTGCGAATACAACGGGAATTATTATCACGTTGAAAACGGTGTACTTAACTGGAATTACTCCGGCTTATCATATTATAACGGAGAGTGGTTTTACGTAACAAACGGTATTTATGATAACACGTACACCGGTCTTACCAATTACTACGACACATGGTATTACGTACAAAATGGCTATCTTGATTGGAATATATCAACACTCACGAATTATTATGGTACATGGTATTATGTCGAAAATGGTGTGCTGAACTGGAGTTATACCGGTCTTGCCGAACACTACGGTGGTTGGTACTACATCGAAAACGGCACATTGAACTGGAATTATACCGGTCTTGCTGAGTACTATGGTGGTTGGTACTACATTGAAAACGGCACGTTGAACTGGAATTACACAGGACTTGCAGAACACTATGGTGGTTGGTACTACATCGAAAGCGGTATGCTTAACTGGAATTACACAGGACTTGCTGAACACTATGGTGGTTGGTACTACATCGAAAGCGGTATGCTTAACTGGAATTACACAGGGCTTGCTGAACACTATGGTGGTTGGTACTATATTGAAAATGGTATGCTGAATTGGAATTACACAGGACTTTGTGAGTATTACGATAAATTTTACCATATAGCTAATGGTCAGCTTGACTGGAACTACACAGGCTTATCCTGTTTTTATGGTGCTTGGTTCTATGTAACGAACGGTGTTTATGATAATTCCTACACAGGACTTACATATTTTGAAGGTACTTGGTACTACGTTTATATGGGTTACCTTGATTGGTCAGCTGTAACCATCACAAATTATTATGGTACCTGGTACTTCGTTGAAAACGGAATGGTAAACTGGAATTACACAGGATATATTTATGATGAATACAATAACTACTATTACGTTGAAAACGGCGTTTTAAAATTCTAATAATCAGTAAAAAACTGCAATGACTTACGTCATTGCAGTTTTTTGTAGTATTTTTATTCAAATCACTTCGTACATATTAGCAGCATCATCTTTTTTTGCATATTCGTTAATTGATAAAACCTTGTATTTAGTAAGGTTACTACCCATCTGTATCGCAATAACATCGCCGACCTTTACTTCGTAGGAAGCACGAGCTATTTTCCCGTTAACTTCAACGTGTTTTGCATCACACACTTCATTTGCTACTGTACGTCTTTTAATAATTCTTGAAACTTTCAAATATTTATCTAAACGCATAATTTACCCTTTCAAATACAAAAACAAAATTATCTTGTACCACTCCAGAAAATATGCTCTTTAACAAGAACAGCTCTTAATGGTGCTCCTTCTACACCCGACACCTTCAGGGGCTGTGCCATAAGAAAATACCTGCCGGGTTCAACATCAGTAAGATCAAGCCCTTCAACAATAGGAATACCAGCTGTTAACAGGGCTTTGTGTACATTTTCATTTTGTCCGTGAATACCGATAGTCTGTGAATCTGTACCTACAAGCTTTATTCCCGAATCCACAATATAATATGCACTGCTTTCCATAAGATGAGAAAGACCGTTACCTTTAATCAAAAGTCTTTCGCAACCGGACCACGGAAAGTTATCTTCAGCAAAAGCACCTGTAACAGGGCCGGGCAAAGCCTCAACCACCTGACACTCACCAATAAACAAATCAAGAGGCATACTTTCAACTGCACCTGCACCATCAACAAAATGAAGTGGTGCATCTACGTGAGTTGCTGTATGAAGACAAGTGTATACTGCATTGAGGTTACAGCTGTCCCCTGCTCTTATGCTTTTAATATTATCAATATACCCTTCAGGGTCACCCGGATATACAGGTGTTTTAAATAAATCTCTTGAAATGTCTATAATTTCCATAACAAACCACTCTTATTTTAAAAGATTATTTATATCAATCTGAGTAAGAGATGAAAAATCAGTGTTGCCGAAATCTGCAACGGCTTTATCCATATAAGCTCTTTCAAAGCCTTCACAGAAGGATGAGAGCTTAACCTCTGTTTCAACACCGTCATCCATTGATTTAAGCTTAGCAGAATCGCTTTCTATTTCATTATCACCAATAACAACCGTATACTGTGAATTAATTTTATTAGCATATTTCATTTGTGCTTTTATTGATCTTCCTACAGTATCAATGTTAACACTATAACCTTCAGCACGAAGATCTGCTGAAATTTCAAGCGCTTTAATAACTGCATTTTCACCTGCAGTAACAATAGTAAGATTACAAGCAGGAGCTTCAGGGAATGCAACCCCACTTTCTTCCATAGCAAGTAAAAGTCTTTCAAGACCGATAGCAAGACCACAAGCAGGAAGTGATGCACCACCTAATTCTTCAATAAGACCGTCATAACGACCACCACCACAAAGAACAAGTCCGTTTGTTTTTTCGTCTTTTGAAACAAATTCAAAAACTGTTCTTGTGTAGTAATCAAGACCACGTACAATCTGTGGATTAACTTCGTATTCTATACCTGATGCATCAAGGTATTTTTTAAGACTTTCAAAATGCTCACGGCAATCATCGCAAATAAAGTCAAGCACAACAGGAGCATCTGTTGCAATTTCAGAACAAACAGGGCTTTTACAGTCAAGAATTCTCATAGGGTTTCTTTCAAGTCTTGAAAGACAGGTTTCACAAAGTTCGTTCTGCCTGTCAGCAAAATACGCTTTCAAAGCCTCTGAATATTTTTTCCTGCATTCAGGGCAACCGATTGAGTTTATTTCAAGAACAAAATTTTCTAAACCAAGGTATACAAAATAGCTGTTAGCAAGAGCAATAACCTCTGCATCTGCTAAAGGCGATGCTGCACCAAAGCATTCAATACCAAACTGATGGAACTCTCTTAATCTGCCTGCCTGGGGTTTTTCATAACGATAGCAGGATGTAAGATAACATATTTTCTGAGGAAGAGGCTCATTAAAAAGACCGTGTTCAAGAAATGCTCTTACTGCACCTGCAGTACCTTCAGGACGAAGTGTTATTGAACGGTCACCTTTGTCATTAAAAGTATACATTTCTTTCTGAACAACGTCAGTTGTTTCACCAACAGAACGGTCGAAAAGCTCAGTATATTCAAAAACAGGTGTTCTCATTTCATGGAATCCGTATGTTTTTGCTGTATCAAGAGCTGCCTGCTCAATATATTGAGATTTATAACTTTCTGATGGTAAAGTATCTTTTGTACCTTTTATTGCTTTAATGTTTACAGCCATAAAAAAGCTCCTTAAAAATAATATCATAATTAAATAAAAAACGGGTGCAGAGCATAACTCAACACCCGATAAGTTTATACCAAAACCTTATTAAAATCAAGACACTTTGACAAAAAACAGCAAATGTTTTTACTTAGTTTTGGGGTTAACAATATCACGCCAATCAAGGTCACCGTTTTCAAGACTGTGAATAAGTGCCTCGGCAGTTGCAATATTTGTTGCAACTGGAATATTGTGAACGTCGCAAAGTCTTAAAAGGTTTGCTTCATTAGGCTCACCCGGCTTCGGGTTAAGCGGGTCACGGAACATAAGCAAAAGGTCAATTTCATCACATGCGATACGAGAACCTATCTGCTGAGCACCGCCATGAGAGCCACTGAGATATTTTTCTATATTAAGCCCTGTTGCTTCTGCTACAAGCTTACCTGTTGTACCTGTGGCACAGATACTATGTTTGCTTAAAATACCACAATAAGCAATGCAAAACTGTGTCATAAGCTCTTTTTTGGAATCATGGGCAATTAAAGCTATATTCATCAAATCACTCTCCGTAATGACTTTTGATTATTCTAACAGAAAATAGTTGTTTTTTCAATAATTTTAGACAACTTTTTCAACTATATTTATAATTAAGAATTAAGTTCTGCAAAATTCTTTTTATTTGATATGTAAAGGTTTTTATAAACCTCGTAATATTTATCATACACCTTCTTTTTCTCCATATCAGGAGTAAAAGTTTTTGATACAGGTATAAGTTTTTTAGCATCTTCAACAGATGAGCATTGACCCATACCAACTGCCACGAGCACTGCAGCACCCATAGCACCAACATTCTGAGGTGTTTCAACAGTTTCGATTACTTTACCTGTACAGTCTGCAAGAATCTGACAAGTAAGATCTGAAAGAGCTCCACCACCAACAAAACGAACTTTTTCTGAAGACTTAACTTTCTTTTCTTCAGTTTCAAGGAACCAACGAAGGTGATAACAAACGCCTTCAAGCACAGCTCTTATCATCTGACGTTTTCCTGTTTCGAGACTGATATTGAAGAACATTCCCCTTGCATTAGGATCCTCAAAGGGACAACGGTTACCATGAAGCCATGGTGTGAAAATAACACCACCTGCACCTGCAGGGACGTCTTTTACAACATCGGTCATATAATCGTAAAGACTTGTATATCTGCCTTCGTAACCGTCTGTTATATCCTTATCATCAAGATAAACACCAATTTCATCAAGAGCAAGATGGTCCTTAACCCATTCAAGACATTTACCGGCTGTTTCAAGCTCTGCAAAATAATTGTATCTACCTTCTTCAGCACCAACAACTGCTGCAATCATAGCAGAAGCATCAACAATACTTTTATCTACAACAGTTGAAACCCAACCTGAAGTACCACTATAAATGTGAGTATCACCTAAAGCAACCGAACCTGCGCCAACACCAATGAGAGAAGCGTCTCCGCCGCCACCGTAAACTGCTGTACCGGGAGCAAGACCTAATTCTTTTGCAGGCTGTTCAAGAAGTTCGCCTATTTTTTCAGCTGATTTCTTGATTTCGGGAAGGTGAGCAGGATTTACACCAAGCATTTTACACATAGCAGGACTGAACTCATGTTTTTTTATATCGTAAAGCAATGTTGCAAAAGCTGAGTCGTGAGTCATACAGAACTCACCTGTCATACGTGCAATAAAATATTCTTTAAAATCAAGCCATTTATGAACTCTTTTAAAGTTTTCAGGCTCATTGCTTTCAACCCATTTGTATTTCCACACAGGGTCTTTAACAGAAGCAGCAACAGCACCTGTAATCATAAGTGATTTTAAAAGCTTAGGAATAAAAGCACCGGCAATCTGTGGGCCGTATGCTATGCCTTCTTTAAGTTCTTTACGTGCACGCTGATCCATATAACTCATAGCACGTCTTACAGGCTTTGCATCTTTATCAACAAGAACTACACCCTGCATCTGTGAACAGAAAGAAATACCACAAATATCTTTTACATCAACGTCGCATTTATCAAGAACCTTTCTTGTGGTAGAACACATAGCGTCCCACCATTCCTGTGGCTCCTGTTCTGCACCACCATCAGGGAAAACGTAAAGTTTATAACCTTCTGAGGCAGCTGAAACAAGCTTGATTGTTTCACCTAATTCAAAAATGCAGGTTTTTACACCCGTTGTTCCTATATCATAACTTATTGCATATTTACCCATATCTATGCCTCCAAAGCCAAATACTGTTATAACAGAAATAAATTCATATTCATTATGCACTATTTTATGTTAATTTTCAACATTAAAGCCTATAAAAAGTTGCACAAATTTTATTGACAATGCTTGTTTTTTTAGCATAATAAAATTTTTTAAAAAATTTTTAAAAATACGCTTGACTTTTAAAATTATTTTGATATAATTGTCAATGTTGTTCGAAGGACGAACAGTTCTTCGCAGTCGGTGTTGATGGCGTTGAGGGTCCACCCGTTCCCATCCCGAACACG
>JAZOSL010000057.1:0-8228 GCA_045657085.1 Acutalibacteraceae bacterium
AAAAACAACGGAAGAAATATTGCCAACGTTGTCATAGGTATAATAATAACTGCCAAGATGATTCACAAACTTTACAACCTGAGTTGACGTACGGTTTGAATTTTCAAAATCTCGATAAGTATAATCATATTCAAGCAATAAGTTTGAGGTTGTAGGGTTAATTTTATGCTTTAACCTACCTAAATCATCAAAAGTATAGCTTTGAACTTCCTGACCATTGAATTTAACGGAATAAATCTGGTCAGGCATCTGGCCTTGATTTACGTCACCGTAAACGTACCCATATTCCTGTGTACCTGTTTCGGGTGTCCAATGGGTAACGTTTACAAGGTAATTTGTTTTATCGGCATAGGCGTATTTAAACCAATCGCAAAGGGTTGAGTAATTATTAAGGTCTGTTGTTGAATAGGTCTTAACGTCTACTACCCTGCCTGAAAGGTCATATGTATAAAGGGTTTTTCTTAAGGAGAAATAGTCGGTAACTATTGCTAAATTGCCATTATTAGCATAGCCGTATGTTATCTTTTTATTAGAATCCTCGTTATACCTTATTTCAACAACTCTATCAAGGTTATCGTAAACGGTTGTTATATATTCACCGTTACCGTAACTTTTTATAGTAGGTCTGCTGAATTGGTCATAGGTTGTTGAGATAAGCTCTTGATTACCTATTTTTATGCTCGTTACCCTGCCGAAGCTATCGTAAGAAAAGTTATACGTTTGACCCGTACTGCTTTGAATTGAGCTTAAGTGGTTAGAATTATCGTAGATATAACTGCTTTTTGCAAACTGATTGCTCCATTGGTCATAGGCTGTAACAGACGTTATTCGGTTACTGTTGGGGGCATATTCATATTGAGTTCTGTTGTTACGCCCGTCTGTTGTTGAAAGAAGCTGACCGCTTGTTTCATTATAGTTATAAGAAACGTTATTACCGTTAACATCGTTTATACCTGTTGTAAAATTACCGTTACCCGTATAAGTAGCGTGGGTTGAAAGGTATTTTTCAGTACCTGACGGTACCTCGTAAAAATACCATTTCATTGTTTCTTTAAGGTTATATGGGTCGCAAACAGCTTCAAAAACAGCATTATTTGGAATACCGTTCGTAAACCCTTCACCGTTTTCACAGTTAAGGCATTTTTCGTAATTCGAATTGAGGGTATACATTGTAAAGGTATTGTCGCTGTTTCTTACAAGCTTTAAATACTGCTTTGTGTAATCATAGTCAGAGGTTGTTACAACCTTATTACCCTTTTCGTTTGAGTTTTCAGAAACGTGTAAAAATACGTCTGCACCCGTATTAACGGTTTCACCCGTTCTGCCCCTTGAAATAAGCTGATAAATGCCGTTGTATTCAGTTGAGGTTGTAACAGGGAACCACATCTGTTTTTCTGTGCCGTAATGTGTATAACCGGTTAAGGTTAACTCACCCTCACCCTCACCACTGTCTAATGCTTTACCTGTACCTGCATTAACTATAAAATATTGCTTTCCGTCCCATATGTTTGTAGCAGGTTTTAAGGGTGATATATATGTATCGGTAACGTTGCCGTTACTGTCATAGGCGAAATTGTAATTCTGACCGTCAGAAGAAATTGCCTTAAACAACTTGTTCTGTTCATCGTAAGAATACATATAACGGCTGCCTGAAGGATTCAAAAGCTTCGTCATTTGGTTATTAGAATAAGCAAATGAGCTTTCGGTTTTTGCTAAATCCTGAGTACTTACAATATTGCCGTTGTCATCGTAAACGTAAGTCTGACCGTAATTTTCTTTATAGCAATAACCACCCGTAAAATAGAGGTTATTAATATTACGGTTGTAACTAACATAAAAGATGCAAAAAGAGTAATCTTCAGGTGCTATTGCCATAAACGAATTAAACTGCCAAGAGTCAACATCAGGATTAAAATCGTTTTTAACACTATTTATAAAACCGTTAGGACCGTAAAATTCAATGGCAATATCAAAGGTCGGCGACTCGTTTTCAGGCTTTGTTCCGTTGTTTAATGGTGCTGAAGCCGCACGAGCCCAACCGCCGAGCGAGAACACATCACCTTTTTTACCGTTTACGTTTACTCGTTGAGATAAATAGTTACTGGCTCGTGCAGAGGTTGCTCTTGAATAAATTGCATTAGTCTGACCCGGCACTTTATTGTCGTCTAAGGATGTAACTGCCCATTCGGAAATATTTTCTGAAAAGTTAATACTTGAATTCAATAATTCCCAACGATTGCCCTGATTTTTAAAGCCCGCGTTTTCAAGCAGGTTGAAAGATGAGGCACCATAACCGCTTTCAAGCTGAATATCGTCAAACCACATTGTTCCCGTAGAATTTTCATTTATTCCCACAAGAACACGAAGAGACTTACCCTCACCTACCTCAACCGTAAGAGAGTTCTTATCCCAGATATTTGACGCAAAAACATCTAAAACGTAGCCTGTTTCTTTTGTGTTACCGTTCCAAATTTCTAATATCAAAAAGCCTTTGCCGTTAAAGACTTCAGACCCTGTCATAGCATAAGCTGAAAGAGTGTAAACGCCTGAGGGAACTTCACCTAAATCCTGACCAACAGAAATTAAGCCCGAATTATTCCATTTACTGAATTTTACACAACCGTAATCAAAATGGCCTAAACCCCAATCGGCTGTAATGCTAAAAGTATCCGCGGGTGATGTGTTATATTGCCAATAATCATCATTCAAGCCTAAAGAGAATGACGGATTTCTGAGATAGTTTACCGTGCTTGTCTGAATTTTTGAAGACGAGTTTAATTTATTAGCGTTAGCGCTTGTACTGTTGCCGGGGGCGTAGCTGAAAAACTGTGCCTGACCGCTGTTATTAGAAACGATACCCGTTGTTTGACCGTAATCGTTAAACTGATATGTATATTTTCTGTTTGCAAGATCGGTTACAACCGTTTCGTTTTGCAAATATTTGAAGCTATAGCTTTCGGCAATTGTGCCGTCAAAAACGGTTTTTATTAAAGAAACTCTTTTCTGACTGCTACCGTCAAAGGTTATTTCAGTATCTCCACTTTCACTTTTTATATGTGTCCATTGACCGCCGTTATGAACGTATGAAACTCTTTCACCGTCAGGGAAAGTAACTTCATACAAAAAGGCGTTAACGTATGCTAATTTTGTAATTCTGCCTGCGGGGTCGGTAATTTCAGAAATACGGTTATCACCGGTATAGTTGAAGGTATATTGTCTTCCTACGCCATCCCATATATATTTAATTCTCGGTGTATCACTGTTAACGGAATTTTCGTGCTGAATATTTATACTCTTACCAATTGAAGAGGTAATACGAATGAGCAACCCATAACGGTTGAATTCCATTGTATTTTTATCTTTATCGGTAATTTTATATTTAACCCAATGAAGTCTTTGATTTTCATCAGCAGGGGTATTATTTTCAGGGTTAACCCAAAGCTCATAGCCTAAGCCGTCTTCATCCTTACCGGTTGCACCGTTAAGATCTTCAAAATAAAAGTAATGCTCTGTGCCATCGGCATCTGTAAGATAATATTTATACTTTTTCTCCTCATCTATGGAATCATTTTTAATATTAGGGTTCGGCTTAATAGATAAATGGTAATTTGTCTGAGCACCGTTACCTAAATTGGCGTAATTTTGATGGGCTTTGTTTGAATTATAAACCAGAGAAATATTAACAGGCATAATTTCCCCGCCACAATCCTCAGTAAGATGCTGAGAATAGACGAAGTTACCGTTATAGTTATTTACGCTAGCAACACCACCGTTACCGCTTGAAAGATTGGTGTAGCTGTAATAATCCTCATAGCCGGACATATTGCGGTATGAGATAACGAGCAACGGACGAGCCTCTGAATAGGTTGTGTAGCCCGTAGAATAAAATCTTGCCCTTCTATGTGAGCTACCCTCATAATCGGCTTTAAACATTATACCGTTATTAGCAAGCTCACCTGAATACCAAAGCCTTGCTAAATCGGTAATTTCCCAAGTTATCCAAGAATGGCTTTCACCCTTGAAGCTATGATAATCGGAAACCCAATAATCATCAACAGAGGGTTGGTTATTCCATGTAACCGTATGAGGCTCCCAAGCACTCAACACCTTGAAAATGTTAACCGTCAACGTGTTAGAGTCAACAAGATACATACTCAAGGAAGCATCAACAATTTTATCACCAACAGAAAGAGAAGGTAAGTTTTCACATTTAAAATATGACCTTACTGCACCTCTGCCGCTTTCATAACCAATGTAAAGGCTACCCTCGTAATGAGTGCCTTGTTGAGTAGTATCCTTTTTACCAAAAGAATCATTGGGCATTTGCGCTGAAACGTAAGCGCTATAACAACCGTTTTCGGAAAACAAAACTCTTGATGCAGTCATTATGGGGTCTACTGTAACAGGGTACACTACCCCCTCGGAATTAAGCCAATCTTCATCAAGCTCCATTTTTAAGGTAAACTGACCGTTTTTGCTTTCGGTTATTGAAAGAGTTATACCGTCAGAAGTATGTCCGTCTGCATCCTGCATATAAGGGGCGTTTATAACGAAAATTGCATTATCGTCTTCATCGCAAAGTGCGATAGTTTTCTCATCATAAAGCTTTGCAGTTAAATCGGGATTTTTATAATTTACGTAAAACTCGGTAATTACATCTTTATCTTTTAAAATTATATTTTCTTTAAGAAATCCCGAGGTGAGAATATACTGCAAATCAACGTTCTTGAAAACGTTTTCATATATTACCTCAGAGCTAAGCTTTTCAAGAGTTGTTGGGTCACCGTCATCAGCAATTTGCTCGGTAACATTGCCCGTTACCTTCTTGATACCGTCAAAGTTCCACGAAACAGAATAATCTTCTGTTTTCATTCTTACAAGCTTACTGCCGTTCGTTTTCTTTGAAAGACGAATTTCAACGTCTGACTGTGTATTTACAAAATCTTTTGCTAAAAGTGAACGCTCGATTTCGCAATCGGTTTCGGTAAGAGTGTTATCGTAATCAACCCAATTACCGTCACTATCAAGAAAATGCACGGGGGTATCATATTGAGCCACTTTATACGTGCCGTCACTCATTTTAAAATGCTTTACGTATTGCTCACGCTTATTTTCATCTTCAGAAAGGAAATAGATAACATTACTCTCGCATTCAAGCGAAAGCTCTTTAATCTGTTCCTGAGAGTCAACCCTTGCCTGAATATTCTCTGCTATTACAGGGTTAGATGCTGAAAATACGCTGCCGAATATCAAAACCGCAAGCAGTAAAGAAAGAACAATTTTAAACCTCTTCATATTTTCCCTTCTTTTTTATTACTATATTGCTATACTACCATAATTTATCAGAATATTCAATTAATTAAAGGTTATAAAAAACCATATAAATAATTATCTAAAAACACTATAAAATTTCGTTTTACGAGTATCGGTATTTATTTAACCAAAATCGTTATAAGTTTAATCTGTGTTCATTGACTTTAAATATGTAATGTTGTATATTATATAATAGTAAATTTTCGAATTGTTTAAGGAGACATCTTATGGAACAATTTTTTGATAGATTTAAAATTGATTGTTCACCTAAAGCACACGATAGCCATACTATCGTAAAAGGTGGAGTAAGAATTACCGTTCTTACACCATGCCTTGTTCGTGTTGAAGAACAAAGTAAAGGTAATTTCTGTGATGAGCCTACCCAAAGCGTATGGTTCCGTGATTTTTGTAAGCCTGAGTTCAAGGTTAACGAATCAAGCGATACTATTGAAATCAAAACTACAAAAGCAAACTTCCTCTACTCAAAGAAGTCGAAGAAAATGCTTCGCATTAAGCTTCGCGACGGAAGAGTTGTTACAAACTATAAATCAGGAAACCTTAAGGGCACTTGCAGAACGCTCGATGTCACTGCAGGCGTTATTACTCTCGGCGACGGTGTTATTTCAAGAAACGGTGTTGCCGTTCTTGATGACAGTGATACTCTTGTTCTTACTAACGACGGAAGAATTCTTCCCAGAAAGCATAAAGAAAAAGACGAATATTATTTCGCATACGGCAACGATTATATCGGCGCTACAACTGACCTTTACAGATTAACAGGTCAGGTTCCGCTTATCCCCCGTTACGCTCTTTCAAACTGGTGGAGCCGTTACAAAGCATATTCACAGAACGAATATCTTGAGCTTCTTGAAAGATTCAAAACAGAAGAAATTCCGATTACAGTTGCTACTGTTGATATGGACTGGCACTGGGTTGACATAAAAGGTAAATTCGGTAAAGACAGTCACAAGGTTTATCCTCACCAGAATCTTTGGGAATACGTTTATGACGTATGGTCAGCAGGATGGACGGGTTATAGTTTTAATACAGACCTTTTCCCCGACCCCGCAGGCTTCTTTAAAACGCTTAAAGAAAACAATTACAAAACAACCTTCAATCTTCATCCCTCTCAGGGCGTTCGTTGGTATGAAGATCAATACGAAGAAATGTGTAAGGCTATGGGTCAGGACCCAAAAACAAAAGAGCCCGTTAAATTTGACATTACCGACAAGAAGTTTATTGAGAACTACTTTAAGGTGCTTCATCACCCCTACGAAAAAATGGGTGTTGATTTCTGGTGGATTGACTGGCAGCAGGGTGTAAGAACACCTGTTCCCGGACTTGATCCCTTATGGGCTCTTAACCATTATCATTTTTATGATAATGCAAAAAACAATAATAGACCCCTTATCCTTTCCCGTTTTGCAGGTGCAGGTAGCCAGAGATATCCTTTAGGCTTCAGTGGTGATACAACTCAGACATGGGCAAGCCTTGATTTCCAGCCCGGCTTTACAGCAACAGCATCAAACGTTGGTTATCCCTGGTGGAGCCACGATATTGGTGGTCACTGTATGGGCAAAAAGGATGATGAGCTTTACATCCGTTGGTTACAGCTTGGTGTGTTCAGCCCTGTTATGCGTCTTCACTCAACAAACAACGAGTTTATGGGTAAAGAGCCATGGAACTATAGTGGTCCTATTGAAAGAATTGCGAAAGAAAATCTTCGTCTTCGCCATAAGCTTCTTCCATATATCTATACAATGAACTACCGTACTCATACAGAGTGCAGAGCGATTTGTGAACCAATGTACTATGCTTATCCCGAAAGAAAGAGTGCTTATGAATGTAAAAATCAGTTCTTCTTCGGAACAGAGCTTATAGTAGCACCGATTACAGAGCACACATCTTCCGACAATAATATGGGTGCTGTAAACGTATGGATTCCCGAAGGCAGATATACAGATATTTTTACGGGCAGAATTTATTGTGGCAAGCGTTTTGTTAAAATGTATCGCGACGTTGAAACAATACCTGTTCTTGCTAAAGCGGGTGCAATTATTCCTATGAGTGCAAACGGTCGTGATAACGACTGTTCTAACCCACAAGAGATTGAGCTTCTTGTTTACAGAGGAAATAATACGTTCACTCTTTACGAAGATGATGGCGAAACACTTTCTTACCAGAACGGTGCATATTTAAAAACACCGTTTACAGTCAAAGAAAACGGTTCAACTGTCAGCTTCTTTATAGGCGCAGCCGAAGGTGATGCGACTGTTTCACCAGAAAAAAGAACGTATAAAGTGTTCTTTAAAGATATTGTTGACGGTGAAGCTACACTTAAAGTAAACGGCAGAAAGAAAAATGCAAAAATAGAAAAAGTAGAAGGTACTATAGTAGTTGTGCTTGAAGGCATAAGTGCAAGTGATAAGGTCGAAATAGCCTTTGAAAATTGTGAATACCTTGCAAATAAACCTAAAAGGCAAGCCCTTATTGAAACTATTGCTAAATATCAGATGGGTAACGATAAGAAAGGCATGCTCTTTACAGATTTCCTTAATAAAGAGAAACCCTTACCACCAATGGCCGAGAATTTCTCAGGACCCATTGAAGAAATTTTAGCTCTTTACAGAGGCTAATTTATTAAACATTTAAACCAAAGGAGATATAAAAAATGGAAAAGAAAATTGTTGCCGGTATAATCGGTCTTGAATTTGGTAGAGCACACCTTGAAGGTGCTTTAGCATATGGTGCAGAAATTGGTCTTATTTGTGACTGTGATGAAAAAGCTCTTAAATTTGCTGGTGAAAAGTACGATATTCCTGAAGAAAAATGGACTCTTGATTACCACGATATTATAAATAACAAAGAAATCAATGCAGTTTCAATCGGTATTCCCGATCAGCTTCATAAACAGG
>JAZOSL010000058.1:0-20025 GCA_045657085.1 Acutalibacteraceae bacterium
ATAAAAGTGATATAAATAAAAAAAGAAAAACTAAAATAGACGTTGAAGCATTATCAAAATTGCTCGGTTGCCCCGTTATAGAAACAAATTCAGTTTCATCAGATGGTCTTAAAAAGCTTGTATCTGCTGTGATTGAATGTAAAGGAAAACTTCAGGATGCGCCTTACCGTCAGGGTGAGGTGGAGTATAAGAATAAAAGGGCCGCTATTGCGGCAGATAGAAAAAGATATGCCTTCGTTAATCAAATTGTAAAAACTGTTGAAACACGAAAATTCTTTTCAAAAAACAAAAATATAGGCGATAAAATTGACGATTTTATCACAAATAAGTGGTTGGGTATACCGATATTTGCATTAGTAATGTGGCTCGTTTTTCAAATTTCTCAAACTTGGGTTGGCCAACCGATTGCTGATTTTCTTGTGTTACATCTTGAAAATTTGCAAGGCTATATCGGTGAGCTTTTCAGTAATGCAAGTCCATTTCTTTATGCACTTTTAGTTGATGGTGTAATAGGTGGTGTTATAGCCGTTATTGGCTTTTTACCTCTTGTTATGGTAATGTATTTTCTTATTGCCATTCTTGAAGATTGCGGATATATGTCACGAGTTGCGGTGGTGCTTGACCCTATATTCAAAAGAGTAGGTCTTTCGGGTAAATCTGTTATACCGTTTGTAATGTCTGTCGGTTGTGCAGTTCCCGGTGTTATGGCAAGCAGAACAATACGTGATGAGCGTGAAAGAAGAGCAACTGCAATGTTAGCACCCTTTATGCCTTGCGGTGCAAAAATCCCCGTTATATCTCTTTTTGCAGGTGCATTTTTTGATAAAGCAGGTTGGGTAAGTACAGTTATGTACCTTTCAGGTATAGTTCTTATCTTCATCGGTGCCTTGCTTGTAAATAAAATCACAGGCTTTAAAGGCAGAAAATCATTTTTTATTATCGAGCTTCCCGATTACAGAATCCCGAGCCTTTGGGGTGCATTCAAATCAATGTGTAGCAGAGGTTGGGAATACATAGTAAAAGCGGCAACCATTATTCTTCTCTGTAACACCGCAGTTCAGATTATGCAGTCTTTTAATTGGCAGTTTAAGGTGGCAGAGAGCGCAGACCAGTCGATTCTCGCTACTATTGCAAGTCCGTTTGCTTATCTTCTTATACCCATTGTAGGCGTTTTAAGCTGGCAGTTGGCGGCGGCAGCCGTAACAGGCTTTATAGCAAAAGAAAACGTTGTTGGTACACTTGCAGTATGCTTCGTAGGTCTTGAAAATCTTATTGATACGGAAGAATTGGCTCTTATGGAGGGTGCAGGAACAGAGGTAGCAGGGGTTATGGCAATCACAAAGGTTGCGGCACTCGCTTACCTTATGTTTAACCTTTATTCACCGCCTTGCTTTGCGGCTATCGGTGCTATGAATTCTGAAATGAAAAGCGGTAAATGGTTAGCGGCAGGTATAACTCTTCAGCTTCTTATAGGTTATACCGTTGCGTATTTCGTGTATACAATAGGCACTCTCATTTTCGCACCAGGAACATTAAATATCGGTGCGGCAATAGCAGGTTTTATAGGTATACTTGTATTAGCAGCAGTTGGTATTATGGTTATAAAAAGCACGGATAAAAAACTCAAAAAGGAAAATGTAGCAAGAGCTATGGTAAAAAAATAATTATGGAAGATATTATTATAATTCTTGTTGTTTTAGCTTTGATAGCAGGTGTATTACTTTATCTTTATAAAGCTAAAAAACGAGGTCAGAAATGTATAGGCTGTCCCTATGGTAAAAATTGTAACGGCAGTTGCAATTCAAATAAATAACTCTATTCAAAACGAAAAGGCTATCTGCTTTTGCAGATAGCCTTTTCGTTTTGTTTGTTTACATCTCAACAATATTTAAAGTAATACCGAATTCAATGTGCTTTTCGTTGAAAACTAATTCTTCAATTTCACTGATGGGATTAAATCTGCCGTCAATATTGAAGTAGGTGAAATCTTCTTCTTTTAATTCGAAATCGTGCTTTACTTCTGTTAACTGCTCGGCTGAATAGTGTGAAGCATTGAATGAGAAATCCTTTGTGTCACCCAAACCTTCAACGTGAATACCGTAATCACCTTTTTTACCAACGGTAACACGTCTCGTTTTGTAATGAGATGAGTTTTCCTGTGGTCTTATATAGTGAACAAAGTTGTCTTTGACTTTAAGTGAATATTCACCGAATCGTCCTGCTTTGTATCTGTCGGGATATGTTTCGGTTTCACCTAAACCAAAGTAAACAATATCTTCGTTTTCTTTGTTCATTACAAGCTCGAAGCCTAATCGGGGAAGAATAGGTGCATTTTCACGTACATCACCAATGAATGTGATATCAATACTTCCGTCACAAGTGAATTTATAAAGAACTGTGGCTTTTATTATGGGTGGGTTTGCAGGTCCACCTAAAGCTATTTCTGTTTTTATTGTAACAGCATTTGTTTGTCTTATAACTTCAGTAGAATATGTCTTTTGAGAAACGTGGTGAAGGTGGTTTGCAATCCATTCATCAACAGAGCCTCTGTTGTATGTAGGTGCGTGCCATAATTTGAATTTTACAGGCTCTGCAAGAAGTTCTTTTCCTTCTCTTTTCATAGATGAAATTCTTCCGTAGGCTTTGTCGAAAACGTATTCTGTGCCACCACATTTTAAATTTGCATATCTGTTGCCATCAACTAAAACGAGGGAGCAGTAGTCGTATCGTTGCACCACAGTATTTGTTTCAATTTCATGCTGAATAAAACCAACTTCATAGCCTTTTTCGGCCCATACTGTATCATTCTTCTGATAAACGGAAGCAGTGACGAAGCAGTCACCCTGGAAATCAAATTCCTTTTCATCAAAAAGAACGTATTCTTTCTCTGAAAGGGGTGCTATATCAAGAGCTTCAATTTCGCCTTCTTTTAAGATTTTGTTGTTGCTTGTAAGAGTCCATTTAAGACCTAAATCTGAAAGATTTTCGAAATATTTTACACTCTTAACAGTAAGCTTTCCGTCTTTATAAGTGCTTCTGAAAGGCTCATAAACCTTTTTCATATCATAATAGCCGGGACGGGGAGTTCTGTCGGGGAAAACAAGTCCGTCAATACAGCAGATGCCGTCGTTGGGGAAATCCCCGAAATCGCCACCGTAGTAATAACGTGGATTTCCGTTTTCGTCAGGGATATTTATAGCGTGGTCGGTAAGCTCCCAGATACAACCACCACAGAAGTTGTCGTATTTGTCAACTAATTCCCAGTAATCGTAAACGTCACCTGTTGTCATTGAGCAAACGTATTCGCACATATAGAAAGGCTTGTCGTATTCGTCGTTTTCAAGGTAATCGTGGATATACTGCGGACTTGCATACATACGGCTTTCAACGTCTGAAATGTCCTTAAAGCATTCACCTTCGGGAACTGCCTTAAATTCAAGGTGAGAGTTTTCATAATGAACGATAGCGTTTTCATCACGTGATTTAATATATTCTCTCATTGCTCTGTGGTTAACACCACAACCACTTTCGTTACCTAAAGACCACATAATAACTGAACCGTGGTTTTTATCTCTTTCGAAAAGTCTTGCAGCTCTGTCAACGTAAGCATCTTTCCATTCAGGGATTGTAGAAAGAAGTGACCAACGCATCCAATCCCAATCGGTAGAAGTGTTGTAACCCATACCGTGAGTTTCAATATCTGTTTCGTCAATGAAATAGAAGCCGAGAGCTTCAGCTAAATCATAAAAACGGGGGTCGTTAGGATAGTGTGAAGTTCTTATAGCGTTTACGTTGGCACGTTTAAGAACAAATAAATCACGTTTCATTTCGTCAAGAGTAACTGCATAACCGTTTTCAGCAGAAGAATCGTGACGGTTGATACCTTTAAGCTTAACACCCTTGCCGTTGATAAGGAGAACCTTATCTTTGATTTCAACCTTTCTCAATGCTAACTGGAAAGGAATGATTTCATCTTCAACAGTAAGGAAAAGGTGATAAACATAAGGCTTTTCATCATTCCATAAAAGTGGGTTCTGTATTTCAATATTAAAGTCAGCTGCTTCGCTTTCACCCTGTAAAATCAAATCACCTTTAGGTGAAGCAACACCGTAAAGAACGTTAGCTTTTTCTGTTAATTTACAATCAATATTTAATGTGCAAAGAGAAAAATCGTCGTTAAAGCTCTGTTTGATAAATACGTCTTCAAGACGGATTTTGTTTCTTGAGAGAAGATACACTTCTCTGAAAATACCTGATAAACGGAAATAGTCCTGGTCTTCAAGATAAGAGCCGTCACACCACTTAACAACAAGAACAGCAATTCTGTTTGAACCTTCGTTTACATATTCTGTAATGTTGAATTCACTTGTGCAATGGCTTACCTGACTGTAACCTGCAAAGGTACCGTTAACGAAAAGATAGAAACAAGAAGAAACACCTTCAAAGGTGATTATTGTATCTCTTTCCATACCCTCGGCACTGATCTCAAAATCTCTTACGTAGAAAGCACAGGGGTTTTCCTCAGGAACGTGTGGTGGATCTGTAGGGAAGGGGTACATAAGGTTTGAGTAGAGAGGCTTGTCTATACCTTCTACGTCATAAAGCTGAAAGCAACCCGGTACATTAACCTTGCAAAGACCGTTGTAATCAAAATCCTTTGCATAAATGCTTTCGTCAATATCTTCGAAGCTTTTGAAATATTTAAAACTCCATTCGCCACATAAATCTGTTTTGTAATAAGATTTATTACGGTCTCCTGAAAGTGCATCCTGAAGATTATCGTAGGGGATAAAGTAAGCTCGGGGAGCCTCTGTGCCTACGTGTAAATGCTCAAGACTTTTGTGGTATGCTTTAAAATTCATATTATTAACCTCATTTCTTATGAGAAATTATTTTATATTTTTTAAGAATGTAAAAGTATCGCCATAAAGGTTTATAGCATCTTTTTTCATTGCGTCAAAACAATCTTTTGTGGCAAAACAGTCAGAAAGAGCTCTGTGGGCAGAATCATTTTTCTTGTTGTAAAATTCAACCATATCGCAGAGTCTGTGGTGAGGAAGATGGGGGTGAAGCTTTCTGAATATTGCCATAGTATCAATATACGTGTTTTTAAACGTGCCTGCAGATGCGGTGATAAATCTTACGTCAAATAAAACGTTGTGGCCAACAATGTAACCGTCACCGACAAAATCGAGAAAGTTAGGTAAAACACTTCTTGGGTTTGGTGAATTTCGCACCATTTCTGTTGTAATACCGGTTATAGCTTCAATTTGTGGTGGAATAGGAAACCCCGGGTCACAAAGGCTTTGAAAGGTGTCAACAACCTGACCGTTTCTTACCTTTACCGCCGCGAATTCTATAATTAAATCACGCCCTGCACAAAGACCTGTTGTTTCAAGGTCAAGCACAACGTAGTCATCGGGAAATGCAATAACACCGTCACCGTAATTCAAGTTCTGATTTTCTTTTTTTACGTAATATGATAAACCGTCTTTTTCTTTAATCATCGTAATTCCCCATACTTTTTATATACCTTTAAATGATAACATAAAAAGTATATATATACAATAAAAACCCCTGATTCTGCATATACAAAATCAAGGGTAAAATTTGGTTTATTTTACTAAATCAAGGTAATTTTTAAACTGCTTGTCAGAAATTTTATAATCCGGATGGGAACAATCAGGGATAGTGGGTTTGGCTCCGTCTCTGCCATAGAAAGGTGTAAGGTTATCGTTTTCATATTTCTCTCTGTCTTCTTCTTTTTTGAAATCAGGTATATCGTATGGCATACCGTTTTCCAATATACTTCTGTGAGAAAGAATTGCAACTGAAGCACAGGTGGTGGCAAAGTATTCGTCAAATTCAGGTCGTCTGTTTTCACGTATACAGTCGAAAAATTCTTTTATTACAAAAAAGTCTCCACCACCGTGACCGGCGTTTTCAATAAGCTCTCTTGATTCTTCAGGCCATTCGGGGATGTATGTTTTAGATTCTACTTCACCTTCAGGAATTTCCCAATCGTTGAAGCGAAGGCAAACGTTGTCACCCTGACCACGAAGGTTCTCAATCTGACCCTTAGTAGCGCATACTCTGTAAGAATTTCCGTGAGCACCGAAACCGGCACAGCCAGTAACACGGAAAACAGAATCGTCATCATTGAGAGTAGTTATAATAGCGGCTCTGTCACCAACAGATGAGCCGACAATTTCAAATTCATCAAATGGTGCAAAAACAGGGAACGCAGTTACTCTTTTAGGAAAACTGCCTGTAATGAACATCAAAGGTGCAAGAGAATGAGTAATGTAATATGAACGAGGTAAGTGGTTACGCCAATGCTCAGGGTAGGGGCGTAAGGCCTTGTGAGCATCTTTATCATCAAGGTTAAAAGGATGATTATATTCACCCTCGCAGAATAAAGCCTTACCTAATTTACCACTACGAAAAACACGTCTCATTTCCTGATTGAATTTCATAAAAGGATAGTTTTCGGCAAGCATAAAAAAGCCCTTGCTTTTTTCGGCGGCTCTTACGAGAGCAACACCCTCTGCCATAGTAACGTTTGACATACATTCCGATAAAACGTGAAGCCCTTTTTCTAAGGCTTTTATTGCAAATTCCGTATGCTCGTTAAAGCAGTTTGCAAGAAAAACAGCATCCATATCGTGATTGATAAACTCATCGAAATCAGAATAGTAAGCAGGTTTTTCTTCTAAATCTTTAACAGACTCGTCGTATTTCTTTTTATCACGGTCACACATAGCAACAATTTTACCATTGTTGCCGAGTATGTTTTCATTAAATCCACCACCACGACCTAAACCGAAAATACCAATTTTAATAGTATCCATAAAGCACCTCTGAAAATAGGATTTTATTATTTGTTTTATGGTATCATATAATTTAAGAGTTTTCAAGAAAACAAAAAATAAAAAACACCCTTGTAGGTGGTTTCTATCTTTTGTCTGGAAACGACAATTTGAGTGAAGACTGAAGCGTGAAAAGAACAAAGAAACGACAATCTTTTGTTGGAAACTGTCGTTTCTTTTTGGCGGAGAGCAAGGGATTCGATGGGCTCTGCCCATCGTTTGCTACGCAAACACCCGATTTTGTTCGGCTTCGCCGAGGGGGTTCGAATCCACTTGATAGATCCTTACAAAAAACAAAAACCACCCGATTGGGTGGTTTCTATTTTTGGCGGAGAGCAAGGGATTCGAACCCTCGAAACGGTTTTGGCCGTTTACACGATTTCCAATCGTGCTCCTTCGACCAGCTCGGACAACTCTCCGTGTGTTCAAAAAAATTGAAATATAAAATTATACGTCGTTTAAAACGCTTTGCTATTATAACTAATAGACAAGAAAAAATCAAGAGTAATTTTTATTTTTATTGTAATCTTCAGACATTTCATATATAATGGTTAAAATATCAATAATGAGGTGATAAAATGTCTTTAAAAAGAAAATTGTCTTCACAAAAGACACCTTTATCAGTTGTTGACATTATCATATATTGTTTCTTTATAGCCATTAGTTTTCTTGCCTCATTGTTTGTGATTGTTTTTTTGGGGGGGATAATACCCGAACGTATTGCGTATTCTGTAGATTCTGCTGTTGCTTACATTGAGTCCGTTGTACCTGTTATGGGAATGGTGTTTTGGGTTAGCAATTTTATGTGTATTATGGTTTGTGCGATGGAAGCTATGAGAAAAAAACAACCATTGCTTAAAGTTAAACAGATGAAGCCAACTCCTTTTAAACATTACATAAAGGCTACACCTCTTTTTTCAAAAAAGTTTTGGCGTGAGATATCTGTAAAAACGAAAAAAATGATTAGAATTGCAATTGTTTCTCTTACTGTATCATTTGTTATAGGTGGGATTATTGCAAGTTTAGGGATTTGTATAAGAACCACCTTGGATTCAGATAATTTTATTAGAGAATATAATTCTTTTAATCAAGTAAAAAAAGAAGAGCCTTTAGAAAATGCAGATTTACTTATAATAGATATAGATAAAGTTCGAAGTCGACGTAGTA
The DNA here is from genome assembly GCA_045657085.1 of Acutalibacteraceae bacterium. GTDB lineage: Bacteria > Bacillota > Clostridia > Oscillospirales > Acutalibacteraceae > DTU089. Next base: position 8,037 of record JAZOSL010000058.1, read on the forward strand.
GAACGCATTGGTATGTTGATATTGAGTTTGTTTTCGGTAGGGAATCTTACAGTTTTCGTACCAATCAATTTGGAAATAAATCCAGAAAAGAGTCTCTTGAGTATATGCTACATATAAAAGAACAATTCGGTGCTGGGAGATACACTATAAATGATGATGAAAAAATAGAAGATTTATTTTTTTATGAAAATCTTTCCTCTTACGAACAACAATTAGTTAATGAATTATTTGATGTTGAGGCTTAAATACAAAAACAAAATTCGAGGTGCATTTATGAAAAAGATAATTAAAACTTTTTTGATTTCGCTCTTATGCCTTGTTTTAGCGGCAGTTATTGTTTTAGTGGGTAATACATTTTTATTCTACCCTTACTATAACAACAATAAAGAAACTGTTGAAATTCAGGTCGAAAATAACGGTCAGATTAAAATGATGAGTTATAATCTTCGTTGTATCAGTCCTACCGACTGGGGTAAAAAGGCTTGGTTTTACCGTGCGAATCTTGTAATTGATGATATAGAAAATGAAAAGCCCGGTATAATCGGCTTTCAGGAATCAACAAAATGGCATTATAAGTATCTCGTTGATACCCTTAAAGGTTACGACTCTGTTATACAATATCGCGATGAGGCTTTTAATTCTGAGGGGTGCCCGATTTTTTACAATACATCTCTCTATGAGTTGGTTGATAAAGGCTCGTTCTGGCTTTCAGAAACTCCTGAGGTTATGAGTAAATCATGGGGGGCACAGTATAACCGAGTTTGTAGCTACGTTATTTTAACTGATAAAACAAGTGGCGAAGATTTTGTTGTTTTCAATACTCATTTAAGTCACGTAAGTGATGAGGCACGTATAAACGGTATAGGTGTTGTGCTTGATAAAATCAAAGAGTTTGGCTCTTTACCTGCAGTGATAATGGGCGATTTTAATGCTCTTGAGGGCTCAGTGACTTATAATAGCGTTACCGAAAATTTCCTTGATGCGAAAAAAATAGCAGAGAAAACATCAGATTCTCATACTTATCAGAATTGGGGTAACCCCGAAAAATTCCAGAGAATAGATTATTTTATGGTTTCAAAAACAAGTTTTAAGGTGAATAGCTATAACGTTTTATCTGCCATTCACGATGGTGTTTATTCAAGTGACCATTGTCCTATAGTTTTAGAGGTTGAAATTGAGAAATAATTAAATAAAAAAGAAAACGTGTTGCCGATGAAAACCATCATGTAACACGTTTTTTGTTTCTGTTTGAATTGATTATTACATTAAATCCTCGTCATAGCAGGCTCTTTGACCACCTATGAATTTCGGTCTTACTCTTGCGGCAGTAAGGGTGGCGTTGCCGATTTTGTTGTTTTCAAGGCGAAGGGGAACGGCAACTCTTTTAAGATGCATACCGATAAGAGTAGCACCTATATCAAGACCGGCATCTGCTTTGATTTCTTCAAGAGCCACAGGCTTTTTAAATGCTTTATATGCAGTAGTTGCAAACGAGCCACCTGCTTTTGGTTGGGGGACAACGTTTACAAATTCAGCAAACGGTACAGCATCTTTTTCTGTAATAATAGCTCTGTTAAGGTGTTCACAACATTGTGCAGCAATAAAAACACCTTGTTCATCAGCAGCTGTTTTTATGCCTTCGAAAACATATTCTGCGGCTTCAGGTGAAGAATTTGTACCGATAGTTTCACCTAAAACTTCACTTGTAGAACAACCGATAACTAATATCTGTCCTTTTGAAAGTTTTGCTTTTTCAATAACTTCTTTTGCAGCATTGTATGCCTGAATTTTTAAATTATCCATATAATAGCCTCTGTAAATTAATCTGACATATTGTATTTTACACGGTTTTAGAAAAAAGTAAAGTAAATTATTGATATATTAACATTTTGTTGGTAAAATATACATAAATAAGTTGTACAATTACAGTAGCAAAGGAGTTTTGTTATGGCAGTTAAGCTTAATGAAGATAAAGAAGTTGTAAACAGAATCAAAGAAGGTCTTAAAAGAAAGGGTGGTTATTGCCCTTGTCGTCTCGAAAAAACTGAAGATAACAAGTGTATGTGTAAAGAGTTTCGCGACCAGATAGCAGACCCTGATTTTGAAGGCTATTGTCATTGCTTGCTTTTCTATAAAACTAAAGATTAAACGAGAATTTAACCAAACGAAAGGATTGATATAAATGTCAGTAATAGATATTACAAGCGAAAACTTTGATGAACTTGTTTTGAAAAATGAAAAAACAGTTCTTCTTGATTTTTCTGCAGTATGGTGTGGCCCTTGTCAGATGATAGCCCCCATAGTTCACGAAATAGCAGAAGAAAACCCCGACGTTGTGGTGGGGAAAATTGATGTTGATAATGAAACACCCCTTGCAATAAAATTCGGTGTGTCAAGCATTCCTACGTTAGTAGTTATGAAAAATGGTCAGGCTGTTGATAAAGCTGTAGGGCTTCGTTCAAAAGCTCAGATTCTTGAAATGTTGAAATAAAAAACATATATAATTACAAAAATACTGCCTTCTGTTATGTTGGCAGTATTTTTATTACATATTTATTACAAATTACACCTATTGTTTGACAGTTGAAGATATTTATAGTATTATTTATAGGTATAATTGGAGTAATGTGATGTTTTTTGAAAGGACATGTTAGTATGTTTGTTGTTCTTGAAGGCTTAGACGGTTGTGGTAAAACAACCCAGACCGAGCTTGTCTGTAAAAGGTTTGAGGCTGACGGTATTGATTATAAAAAAATCAAACTTCCCGATTATGAAAGTGAATCAAGTGTTTTAGTACGTAAATATCTTGCCGGTGATTTCGGTAAAAATGCTAACGATGTTAATCCTTATGCTACTTCTGTTCTTTATGCAGCAGACCGTTTTGCTTCATACACGGAAAAGTGGAAAGAAGATTACCTTGCCGGCAGATTTATCTTTGCTGACAGATATACTCCTGCCAATGCAATTTATCAGATGACAAAGCTTTCTAAATCACAATGGGATGAATATCTTGATTGGCTTTTTGATTTTGAATACAACAAAATCGGTATTCCTGAACCGGACAAAGTGATTTTCCTTGATATGCCCGTTGAAGTTTCTCAAAAGCTTATGACCCAACGTTATGAAGGCGACGAGAATAAAAAAGACGTTCACGAAGCAAACGTTGATTTCTTGAATGCGTGTCGTGAGGCTGCTCTTTATGCTGCTGAAAAATGTGGTTGGTGGGTAGTATCTTGTTCAAAAGACGGTGAGCCTCTTTCAATTTCAGAAATAAACGATGCTGTTTATAAAATTGTTGTTGAGTAAATAAGATTTTTATGCTTGATTTTAAATCTATAACTATTGAAAACAAAAATAAAATTAATAGCTTTATTCCTGATGTATGTAAGCAGATATGCGACTTCAGCTTCGGAAACATTTTTTCGTGGAGTGTTGCTGAGAATACTAAAATAGCTGAAAAAGATGGCTTTATATTTTTAAGAAGTCGTTTTAACGGTGTGAAATCATATGCTTTCCCTTGGGGAAACAGTGATATTAAAAAGGCTCTTGATATTCTTTGTGAAGATGCAAAAGAACGGAATGCTGAGCTGAGTTTTTATTGCCTGAGTGATGAACAGGTTGAAATTTTAAGTTGCATCTATGGTGAAAGGTTTGAATATCACGAGCAAAGAGATTTTTTTGATTACGTTTATTTAAGCGAAAGACTTTCTTCTTTAAGTGGCAGAAAGCTTCATTCAAAAAAGAATCACGTAAATTCATTTTTAAAAAAATATAACTACTCTTATGAAGAAATAAACAGCTCTAACCTTGAAGAGTGTTTACACTTTTCAAACTGCTGGCATAAAAACGGACCGAGAAACGCAAAGCTTGACGAAGAAAAAATTGTTATTGAAAAAGCTTTTGAAAACTTTTATGAGTTAGGCTTAAAGGGAGCAATATTAAGGGTGGATGGTGAAATTGTTGCTTATGCCTTAGGCGAGGCTATGGCAGACGGTAAAACCTTTTGTACTCATTTTGAAAAAGCATCTCCCGATTTTCCTACTGCCTACGCAGCTATAAACAAGCTTTTTGCTGATGAATTAAAAGAATATTATGAATTTATAAATCGTGAAGATGATGCAGGTAGTGAGAATTTGCGTAAAGCAAAAACATCATATAAACCTGAATACCTTGTGAAAAAATATTATGGCAGAATCATTTGAACCACGTCTTGTTAAAAAAAGTGAATATAATTCTTTAAAACAACTTTTTAATCTTTGTTTCGGTGATTCGCAAGAAAGTATAAATTCTTTTTTTGAAAAAACTGTGTCTTGCGATAACGTTGTGGCAATTTTCGATGGTGAGAAAGCAATAAGCAGTTTGTATTTGTTAGATGCTGAAATCATAAACAAGGGTGTTATAAGCAGTGCCTACTATGTTTATGGTGTTTGCACTCATCCTGAATACAGAAACAAAGGTTTAATGAGAAAGCTTTTTGATTTTACCGAAAAGCTTGTAGTCCAGAGAAATATCAAATATCTTTTTCTTGTGCCTGAAGATGAACATCTTTTTAAGGCTTATGAAAAACTTGGATTTGAAACGGGCTTTAGTTATACAGAAAAGATTTTTGACTTTAATGAAAACTTGATTAATAGTGGCTTTTATAAAAACGGAATCGAGTATAACCAATATAGAGATTTCTGCATTGAAAAGGGTAAAACAACTACTGTTGCAGTTTTAAAAGAACGTGGTTTTAACAGTTTCTTTGAGTCAGTAACCGGTGACGTTTTTACAATAACAACTGATGACGGCTATTGCGTTTTTGAAACGTCAGAAAATAATATTACGGCTTTCGAGTTTTTTGGTGATGTAAATAATTTAATTAAAGTTATTTTTAAAAAGACAAATGCCGAAAGAATAACTTGCAGATGCCCTGCAAAAGAAAGTGAAAACAACGTTAATTACGGTATGTATAAAGCATTTAATGATGCAGATGAAATAGATAATGCATTTTTCGGAATACCCTATTCAACCTGAGGTGAATTTTGATGATATATATTTTTCTTGCAAACGGTTTTGAAGAAATTGAAGCACTTGCCCCACTTGACTTCCTTTTAAGAGTTGGGGAGAATGTTAAAACAGTTGGCGTAAGTGGCAAGTTTTGTCGTGGGTCACACGGTATAAACGTAGAGGCTGATATTAATCCTGATGAAGTTCAGCTGAACGATGAGCTTAAAGGTATTATCCTTCCAGGTGGTATGCCGGGTGCTGACAACCTTAATAATTCACCCGAAGTTCAGTCAGCTATCGACTATTGTGTTGAAAATAATAAAATAATCGGTGCAATTTGTGCAGCACCGTTTATATTAGGAATAAAAGGACTTTTGAACGGCAAAAAAGCTACTTGTTTCCCCGGCTTTGAAAACGAGTTGATTGGTGCAAACGTTGTTGAAGATGGGGTTGTAACCGATGGTAACTTTGTTACTGCAAAGGGTGCAGGTGTAGCTTGGGAGTTTGGTGCAGCAATAGCTGAGCTTACTTCTGGTAAAGAAAAGTCTGATTCAATTCTCAGAGGTATTCAATGGAAAAAATAATTGATATACGACCCTTGAAAAAGAAAATGAGATCTGAAACGAAAGAAAAACGTCTTTCAATGGATCCTGAAACAAAACTTCTTGCAGATAAAAAGATTTGCAACAAGCTTTTAAATCTGTGGGCAGTAAGGGAAGCTAAAACAGTTTTATGTTACGTTTCTACCCCTATAGAAGTTGACACAAAAGAGTTTATCAGCACTCTTTTGAATTTAGGTAAGGTTGTTGCAGTACCAAGGTGCGAGGGTGGCAAATCTGAAATGAATTTCTATAAAATTTCATCTCTTGATGAGCTTCTGCCCGGTTCTTTCGGTGTATTAGAACCAACCCCCGATCCTGAAAAAAAGATAACCGAAACAAAAGACAGCGTTTGTATTGTTCCGGCATTTATGTTTGATAAAAAAGGCTACCGTTTGGGTTACGGTAAAGGCTATTATGACAGATATCTTTCACGTTACGAAGGCTCGTCAGTGGGCATATGTTACGAAGAAAATATAACTAAAGAATTGTTTTACGGAAAATATGACAGAGCAGTTGATTTGGTGCTGACTGAGAAGCATATTACCGTTATTCAAAAGGAGGTTTAAAAATGGCTCGTGATGAATTTAATGATTATGAAGAACTTTTAAGAAAGTTTGAAAATGAAAGCACAGCAGAAAAAACCAAAAAGAATAGTGAAAGCGCATCCTTGAAAAATCAGGTTGAGCAATCGCAAACAGAAAGACAGAAAAAAATTGATAGCTTTAAAGTGGATATCAATAAAGATTCTCAGGAAAGAACAGCACGTAATCCCGGTGTGTATTTTTCAAATCCTCCAAAGGATATAGGTAAAGAAGCACAAAAAGAAAAACAAGCCTCTACAGCACCTAAAAGCAGTGTTGGAAAGTTCAAGGTTTCAGCACCACCTATAACTCAGAAACAGAACGCTATTAAGGCTGCAAAGGATGCAAAAAGCAAAAAACGTGCAGAAACATTTTTTGGTAAATTATTGCAGTCCGAGAATTTTTCAAGAATTGCTCTTGTAATTGGTATTACTCTTTTTTCAAGTGTATTGTTGTGTATATATGGAATCGGATGTATAAACGACGTGCTTGCTATTGATACTGAAAATGTTTCCATCGAAGTTACAGTTTCAGAAAAAATGAGTGACAGCGAAGTAATCGATATTCTTGAAGATAATAAGCTTATTAATAACAGCCTTTTTTGCAAGATTTTTGTAAAGCTTCTTAATAAGGGCGGCGATTACGTTTCAGGCGTATATACACTTAATCCCAATATGGGTATAGAAAATATGCTTTCTACAATGCAGGCTGATATTACACTTTCTGAAACAGTAAAACTCACGTTCCCCGAAGGTTGGACTATTGAAAAAATTGCAGAAAAGCTGGAGGCAAATGAAGTTTGTACAGCATCAAGCTTTGTTACAACACTTCAGACAGTTGATTTCTCTGAGGAGTACGAGTTTATTGCAGCTATCCCAAATAAAGAGCTCAGGTTCAGAATACTTGAAGGTTATTTATATCCGGATACCTACGAATTTTATGTAGGTGAAAATGCAGCTAGCGTTGTAAGACGATTCCTTGATAACTTTGAAAAGAGATGGACAACTGAGTATCAGGCACAGGCAGATAAATTAGGTGTAAGCATAGATGAAGCTATTATAATGGCATCTATTCTTCAGGCTGAAGCAGCAACAAGTAAGCAGATGCCTGAGATTTCATCTGTACTTTATAACCGTCTTAAAAAACCATCTGTTTTCCCGAAGATTGAGTGTGACTCAACAGAAAAATATCTTCTTGAAACAATTAAGCCTACACTTACATCATCTACAGAAGATGTTCAGAAATACATTTCTTATAGAGATAATTATGACACCTATAGTGATGCTTGTTCAGGTTTACCTGTCGGTGCTATCGGTAACCCCGGTGATTCTGCAATAAGAGCAGCTATATTCCCTGCAGATACAAATTACTACTATTTCCGTCATGACGATAAGGGTAAAATTTATTATGCTAATACTCTTGCTGAGCATGAAGAAAACGGCAGAAAAATCGCAAGAAGCTCTGCAAATTAAAAATATTAATATGAAAAAAGTTGTTGTATGAAAATACAACAACTTTTTTATATCAGTTCTGAAATTATAGTATTTGAAAGCAAGAAGCCTTTTTCGGTTAACGAAATGCTGTTGCTGTCAATATTTATTAAGCCTTGTTCTTTTAAGAATGGGGCTTTTTTTATTATTTTTTCTGTGTGTTTTTTTTCGTAAACAGTTGATAATTTGTTTAAATCAAGACCTGTTGAAAGTCTTAACGAAAGCATAATAAATTCTTCATAATCTCCACCGTAACTATCAAAAACGGCTTTGTCGCCATTAATAAAGCCTTGAGTGTTATTTTGGAAATAGAAACGGGTTCCATTAATATATGAATGTGCCCCGGGGCCTATACCTAAATAATTATCAAGTGTCCAGTATTTCGTGTTGTGACGGCTTTCAAAACCGGGTAAAGCAGCGTTTGAGATTTCGTAATGGTTAAACCCTGCGTTTTGTAATTTTTCAAAACACTGACTATAAAAATCACAAACAGTATCTTCATCAGGAAATTCATATCTGTCAGAATGTTTATAAAAATGGGTGTTTTCTTCAATCTTTAAAATGTAAGAGCTTATATGCTTTGCACCGCTATTTATAGCAAAGTTTAATGTTTCATCAAGTGATTCTGCAGTTTGATAGGGTATGCCAAGCATAACGTCAAGAGAAATGTTTTCAATACCATTTTTGATAAGTAAATCAATTACTTGTTGAACTCGTTCTTTTGATGACGCTCTGCCAAGAGTTTTCCTCTCTTTATCAATTGCAGATTGTAGGCCTAAAGAAATTCTGTTAACACCTGCATCAATAAGGAACGGTAAAATTTCTTCAATATGTGAAGCAGGATTACATTCAACGGTAATCTCTGCATCGGGTTTTATATTAAACTTGCTTTTGGTAGTAGTGATTATATCGAATAATTGTCTGCCTGTTAAAACAGATGGTGTACCACCACCTAAATATAATGTATCTGCTGTGAAGTGGGTGTTTAAAAAGTTGTTGCAACGTGATAAGGTGGTTATTTCATTCAAGAGTGCATTAACGTAAAATTCGCGTTCATTTTCTTTTGAACAATAAGAATAAAAGTTACAATAAGGACATTTTGATTTACAAAATGGAATGTGAATATATACTCCTGACAAGACCCCACCACCCGTAATTAAGATACGGGTCAATTATACTATATCATCACTTGCATTTTCAATATTTTTTTCGTGTTCGGTTGCTGCTTTTTCAATTCGTTTTTTGACGTATTTATTCTGACAGCCACCGGCTTCATCACATTTATATTTGTGAAAGTGTAAACAACGTATTTTCTTTTTGCCACTTAAAAAGGTTTGTTCCTGAATAATTATATTTTTTCCAACAATATTACAGTATTGCTCATAAGTATAAGAATGTCTGTTCATAACAACCTCCGAAAATTTTATTATCCTTAATAATTATGCTCACAAATACTCTTTAATAATCTGTTATAAAATTTATTTTATACTCATATTTTTTATTGAGGTGACAAAAGTGTATCCTGCTCAGATGTATAGAAAAATAAAAAAATCAAGTGAAAGAGATTTGTTGAAAAAAGATATTGAAGAAGTACGGTTGCAAATAAAACTTGCGTATTTCAAGTTGTCGCAAGCAAATGATCTGTCACTTATTGAATCAATAGTTCTCGAGCTTAAAAGTCTTGAAATAAAACACGACTACCTTATTAAAAGATTGAAAAAGGAGATGGAGCTTTGAACGTGTATGTTTTTGTCGGGATATTTATTTTGCTTGCATTAATTATATTTAAAATCAGTGGCAATTTTTTTAAAGCGATTTTAACAAGTGCTTTAGGTGGGGTAGGGGCTATTTGTGCAGTAGGTGCTGTTTCTTATTTTATGCCGTTAAGCTTAGGCATAAACCTTTATTCGTTAGTGTTCAGTATGCTGTTTTCTGTGCCCGGAACAATATTTTTATTGTTATCAAAAACCTTTTTGTTTTAAAAACAAAAAAGCAAGGTAGGAGCCTTGCTGAAAGATGAGCTGTGATTTGGTTTTATAAAGTGAATAATAAGTAATGAAAATAAAAATAAAAAAACCTCGCATCTCACGATACGAGGTTTTTGGCAGCGGGATAGGGATTCGAACCCCAACAAACAGAGTCAGAGTCTGTCGTGCTACCGTTACACTATCCCGCTAAGAACAAGAACGTGCATTATTATACTCTGTGTTTTTTTAATTGTCAATACTTTTTTTATAATTCCCTGAAAATATTTCTTAATACATTTTAATTTCTTAGAAAAAAGTGGTAAAACTTTTTTGTTTTACATGTGTGATTGCAAGGCTTTGCCTTGCTTTTTTATTTTGTGGTGGTATAATCAAAATGAAGGCTGGTGTGATGATGAGACAAAACAATTCTGCAGACAAGCAGTATGCATTTATGACAGAAACTCCTGTAGGTAAGCTTATAATTAAATTGGGGATACCAACTACTATAAGTATGCTTGTTACTAATATCTACAATATGGCTGATACATATTTTGTAGGAACGTTAGGTACAAGTGCAAGTGGTGCCGTAGGTGTGGTTTTTGGTCTCATGGCAGTTATTCAGGCAATAGGCTTTATGTTAGGTCACGGTGCCGGTAGCATAATTTCAAGAAAATTAGGTGCCAAAGAAACCGAGATAGCAAATCTTGTTGCTTCAACTTCTTTTTTTTCATCATTAATTGCAGGTTTGTTTATAACTGTTTCAGGACTTTTGTTTTCTGAACCTTTTTTACGTTTGTTGGGTAGCACTGAAACAATTTTTCCGTATGCTAAAGACTATGCTTTCTGGATTCTTCTTGCAGCACCAATAACAATGTCAAGCTTTGTTCTTAATAACATTCTTCGTTACGAGGGTAAAGCTGCTCTTGCGATGATAGGGCTTACCATAGGTGGTGTTCTTAATATATTTGGTGACTATCTGCTTGTAAGAGTTTTTGATATGGGTATAGCCGGTGCAGGTATTTCAACTGCTGTTTCACAGCTTATCAGCTTCTTTATTCTTTTAAGTATGTTTTTACTTAATAAAACTCAAAGCAGACTTTCAGTTAAATCATTTAAAAATGGTATATCTCAATTACCGGTTATTTGTTCGACAGGCTTTCCGAGTTTAATGAGACAAGGGCTTTCCAGCGTATCTACAATGCTGCTTAATAATGCAGCAGGTTTTTATGGCGATGCTGCAGTTGCAGCGATGACTATTGTCAATAGAATATGTTTCTTTATATTCGCTGTTGGTTTAGGTATCGGACAAGGCTTTCAGCCTGTTTGTTCATTTAACTACGGTGCAAAGAAATTTAAAAGAGTTAAAAAAGGCTTTTTCTTCACATGGGGTGTAGGAGAGTTGCTTTTAAGTATTCTTGCAGTTATAGGCTTGTTTTTAAGTGATCACCTTGTTGGTATTTTCAGAGATGACCCACTTGTAATTGAAATAGGCTCCTTTGCTCTTAAAGCTCAGCTCATAGCATTGTTTTTTCAACCTTTAAGCATTTGCAGCAATATGATGTTCCAAAGTATAGGTAAAAATAAAACGGCAACGTTTTTATCAGCTTTAAGAAGTGGTCTTGTGTTTATACCCGTTGTTTTAATTCTTTCAAATGTGATTGGTTTGACGGGTATTCAGATTTCACAGACTGTTACGGATGTAATAACATTTTTTGTGTCTTTGCCTTTTATGATACTGTTTTTTAAGGGAATGAAAGAAAAAATTGTGATTGATGATGCTGATTGACGATATTATAAAACATTGACTAACAAATCTATTAATTATATAATTCTATAAATTGTGTAAGCGAGGTGCAATTAATGAAAAAAGATTCTTCTGTAGAGTTGCTTCGTGTAATTGGTTGTTTTATTGTTATTGGAGTGCATATTCCTTTTTCACCAATAGTTGATAATGCATTTGATTTTAGCAGAACGTTTATTCAGTGTGTGTTAGGAGACGGTGTAGCCATCTTTTGGGCAATTACCGGTTGCTTTTTGTTCAAAAGCACTTATGGTAGAATTCTAAAAAGAAGTTTTAAAAGTATTGTTGTTCCGTTAGTGTTATTTAATGTGTTTTTTTTCTTCCTGGGCAATTTTTTGTATAACAATTTCAGTTTAACACAAAGTATTCAGCGACCTTTGGGTGATTATGGTTATTTGATAAGGTGTTTTTTGAGTTGGAGTAATTCTACTGAGTTTGTGCATATGTGGTACATGTATGTTTATGCTTTTTTAATGCTGTTATATCCATGTATAAAAACATTTGTTTCATATTTGGACGAATCAAATAAACGCATAAAAATATATATGGTGTTATCTTT
>JAZOSL010000059.1:0-19295 GCA_045657085.1 Acutalibacteraceae bacterium
GTTGGGTTGGTAGAGAGAAAGTTAATATTACAGAGAAATTCCTCTCATTCGAAAAGCCTATGGAAATTGAACTTGAAGCATCTGTCGACTCTGCAGGTTTCTGCAATGATGCTATGAGTGGAAAAAAAGAATGCGAATACACTCTTAAATTTGCAAACTTTGCAACTGTTGACCTTATATGTGAGAAATTTTATCTTAACTGCGTTACAGCATGGGATGCTCTCCCCTGTATCAAAGATGAATTTATAAGAGAAAGCGTTTATAAGGTGCTTGACGACTCGCTTCACCTTGTTGATTTTGATTTTGAAGAAAGCGAAACAAGAAAATCAATCGCAATCGCCTGTGAGCATTTTGATAAAAAGCTCTCCGAAATCGAATACACTGCTCCTTCAGAGGTTATTTTTGACGGTCATAGCCATATCGACATTGCTTGGCTCTGGAGAATTCAGGAAACTGAAAGAAAGAGTGCAAGAACATTTGCAAACAACCTTGCACTTATGGACGTATATCCTGAATTTACATTTACACAAAGTCAGGCTATTGCCTACGATATGATAAAAAAGAATTACCCCGAGCTTTACGAAAGAATTAAAGAAAAGGTTAAAAACGGTCAATGGAACATCGTCGGTAACACCTGGGTTGAATGCGACACAAATATCGCATCAGGTGAAAGTATGATTCGTCAGCTTCTTTACGGAAGAGAATTTTTCCTTAAAGAGTTCGGTGTTTCTTCCGATACGTACTGGCTACCCGACTGTTTCGGCTTTTCATACGCTTTACCACAGATCATCAAAAAAAGTGGTATGAAGTATTTTATAACAACAAAGCTTCTTAACCAGGATACTAACCGTTTCCCCCACACCCTTTTCAAATGGAAAGGTGCTGACGGTTCTGAAATTTTAGCGTTAAACCAACGTTCACATTACCAAGGCGATTATGACCCCAAACAGGTTTGCGATGCTTCATTTAACAACGACTTAAAACACGTTTTAAAAACAGGCTTTGGTATGTTTGGCTACGGTGATGGTGGTGGAGGAAGCACATACAGAATGTTGGAAAATGCTAAACGTCTTAAAAACTTCCCCGGTCTTCCCAAAACAAGAATGGGACATCCCCAAGAATTTTTTGCAGAGGCTGAAAAAATCCGTGATGAGCTCCCCACATATTGCGACGAGCTTTATTACGAAAATCATCGTGGTACATATACAAGCCAAGGCTTTATAAAAAAGGCTAATCGTAAAAACGAATTTCTTTTAAGCCGTTGCGAAATGGCAGGTGTATTCGGTGGTGGTTACGATATAGAAAGACTACAGAATCTCTGGCTTTTATTCCTTAAAAACCAATTCCATGATATTCTTCCCGGTACATCAATTCACGAGGCTATGGAAGATTGTCGTCCCGATTTTGCAAAGCTTGAAAAAGACGGTAACGAAATTTACTGTTCTGCACTTCAGGGTATTACAGCAAACATCACAGCAGAAAAAGACGGTGTTGTTGTTTGGAATATGATTTCTAACGATGTTACTGCACCGGTCACGTTCAAGGGTAATAAAAAAATCGGATCTCTTTCAAGAACATTCACAAAAGACGGCGAAGAATACACAGAATTTATTGCTGACAAAGTTCCTGCTATGGGTTATAAATTCTTCCCATTCTGTGAAAATGAAGAAAAAGAGAACGTTAAGATCGGTAACGGTATTATTGAAAATGAAATCCTTAAAGTTACTTATGACGAAAACGGTATTCTTACTTCAATCTTTGATAAAGAAAACAACCGTGAAACTCTTGACGGAAAGGGCAACTTAATCACAGTTTTCATTGATAAATGTATTCACGAAACTGCCTGGAACCTTGAACAGAACTATGAAAAGAAAAAATGGGTTCTTGAAAAGGCAGAAAGTGTTGAAATTACAGAATGTTCACCTGTAAGAGCCGTTCTTAAGGTTGTAAGAAAATTCAACAAATCAACCATTTCACAGAACATTATCCTTTATGCAGGTAGCAGACAGTTACTTTTCGAAACAGAAGTTGACTGGCAGGAACGTGACAAGGTTATGAAAGCTGCATTCGATGTTAACGTACTTAACACAGAAGCTACCTTTGAGGCTGCTCACGGTGCTATTAAACGTCCTACCCATCGCAACTCATCTTTCGATGCAGCTCGTTTTGAACAATGTGCTCACAAATGGGCAGACCTTTCCGAAGGTGACTACGGTGTAAGCATTCTCAACGACTGCAAATACGGATATGATATTCTCGACAGCAGAATGAGAATAACACTTCTTCGTGCACCTACAACACCCGACAGATACGGTGATTTAGGATATCACTCATTCACCTATTCTTACTACCCACACAGTGGCACATGGCAGACAGGTGGCACGGTTAAAGAGGCTTTTGCTCTTAACTGTCCACTTAAAGCTATACCCGTTGCAAAACAGAACGGCAACCTTCCCGAAAGCAACAGCTACATTAACTGTGATAACGACGATATAGTTATTGACACTGTAAAACAGGCTCAGGACGGTAACGGTATTATCGTAAGAGTTTACCAGAGCAGAAGAGTTCGTGGTGAAAGAACGCCCACAATAAACTTACCTTTCCCACAGGCTTACGAATGTAACCTTATGGAAGTTGATGAAAAAGAAATTTTTACTGACGGAAATAAGCTTAAATTCAACGTTACACCCTTTGAAGTTAAAACTTTCAGACTTGTTTGATTAAATTAAAGGTGATTAAAAATGGCTAATTTTACAAACCCCTATTCAGCGGGTACAGGAAACAGCAAACTGTTTCGTATTCCCTCAATACTCACTCTAAAAAACGGCAGAGTTATTGCAGGCGGTGATATAAGATACGGCAACGGTACCGATGACCCTGCTAACATTGAAACGGTTATCCGTTACTCTGACGATAATTGCAAAACCTGGTCCGATATTGTTTGGGTAAACCATTTTAACGATATGGAGGATGCAGATCACAACCAAGCAATCCCTACCTCTGCTTCATTTTGCGACTCCGCAATCTGTCAGGATAAAAACGGCGTTATTTATCACGTGTGCGATGCTTGTCCTGCATATATGGGCCTCTGGAGTGCGGGTACTTACGGTAAGGGCAACGGCTACATTGACGGAAAGCTTGCCCTTTGCGACAAAACAAGCCACGAAAAAGCAGAAAGCACCAAGCTTGATAAAGAGCATTACCCCTACTACGTTGATGCTTTCAATGATGATGGCTTTGCACCCGTTTTAAGATTTTCTGACAACTCAAGCTATAAAAATTATTTTGTAGATAAGTTTTATAACATTTATGAGAAAAAGGGCGAGGAATACTCCCCCGTTCTCATAAAGCAGATGAACAAGGACGGCTCTTTGAACGATAAAGATATAATTGCTAACGTCTTTTATGCTTATGCACCTGTTAAGATTTACCCCACTTACTATCTTTGGGTAAGAAAAAGCTTTGATAACGGTGAAAGCTGGGCAGACGGTAAAATTCTTAACCTTGAAATAGGCTCTAAGGGCTTTACGGGCTTTTCTCCCGGTGTTGGTATCTGCATCGAAAAAGACGGCAAGCAGAGAGTTATATTCTCAGTTTACGACAACAACGACGGCAGAGAATACACAAGCGTGATTTATACCGACGACGGTGAAAACTGGAAACGCTCAACGAAAGCAAATCAAGTAGGCCTTGCAGGTAAAAGCTCTGAAAGTCAGTTTGTGCTTTTAAACAATGGGGTTTTAAGAATGTATTCAAGAAACACCGCAGGCTATATAAGCTATACCGATTCTACCGATTACGGTGAAAGCTGGAGTAGCTACACTATCGACAAGGCTTTAGGCTATTGCTCAAACTGTATGTTCTCAGTTATAAATTACAGTAAGAAAATTGACGGTAAGGATGCAATAATTTTAGCTTGTCCTTCAACTAAAACAAGAAAGCTTGGTGTAATTAAAATCGGTCTTTATGACGAAAGCAACAAGGTTGAATGGAAATACAACAAAAAGGTTACCGATAGCTTAAACCCATTTTCTTACGTATACTCTTGCATTACGGAGCTTTCCGACGGCAACGTAGTTGACCTTTACGAAAGCGACAAGGCAGAGTTCAGTTTAAAGGGCTATTCAATTGACGAATTAAAGGTAAACGAAAGCAACAAGCTTTCACTCGTTGATAGCATTAAATCGAAGATTTATAATAAGACGAGGAAATAAAATCAGATTCCAGTCGCCAGATTCCAGATGCCAGTGACTTCGGAGGGAACAACAAATTTAATACTACAAAAAAATTATCCAAGGCGTGTACCTTCCTTCGAAGGAAGGGGGACCACCTTGGATTTTTTATTCATTCATTAAATTTTCAAGCGTGCCTGTAAGTAGTTTTTACAATATAGTTTAACGGGTGGTGGAAGGTTCTATGTCTTGGTGACCTTTTCACAAAACAATCCCCGAATCCTATTAAATTTTAAAGAACAAAACCTTTGATTTTAAAGCTTTTCAAGACTTTTGAAAACAGGACACAGAACCGTCCCCTGTCTTACCAACCTCGGTACTGCTAAAAGCACCGAGGTTTTGGGTATGTGGTATTAGATTAAAAAACTTAGAGTTATTGAAAAACAGGGTTCAAAATACTTCCCCATAGCTCACCACACAAGACAGAGAACCACCTCATAGATTGTTTATAATACAACAAAACTAATCTCTAGTTCCAATAGCAATAGTGTATGTACCTGCTGGATTAATATAGGATTCGCCTTTTTGAATATTTTTCTTATAATAAGAGTATGTTTCGCCTGAAATTTGAACATCTCCTTTTAGCATGTTTGCTGAATCCAACAAACCAACAGGTTGATAGTAAGCCGGATATCCATTATATTTACCATCAAAATTCCAACCCACATAATCTTCAAAATATACAGACTCTAATCCCGTATTATAAAAAGCGTAATTACCTATATAATTTACCGTTTTAGGTATATATAACTCTTTTAATTCTTTACAACCATTAAATGAATAGGCTCCAAATATTTCTAACTCACTATCTTTACCTATTTCCACTGTTTGCAAGGCAGAACAATTTTTAAATGCCGAATCACCTATTTCTAAAATTGAATCAGCTATCACAACTTTCTTTATAGATGAATTGTTTTCAAATGCATTTGACGCAATTTTAGTAACTGCTATACCATTAATTCTTGATGGTATAACTATTTCTTCTTGTTCGTTATTCTTTACACCTGTAATACTGTATGTGTCATTAGATAATAAATAATATTCCAATCCATCTGTAGGAATTACAATAGATGGTGCTTCAACTGCCGTGGTATTATACCAATTCACTTTATATGCTTCAAAATATACGTAATCAGGTGTATAATATTCGCCAGGTGTAGCTATAAAACATGTTCTTTGAGTTAATGATGTTGCTACAGCTGTAGGTGTTAGTTCATATTGAATAAATACGGATTTGGTATCACCTGGATATGTATATTTATACTTAAAATCTGTCATTTTTACAGCTGTATCTGGAATTTTATCTGTAAAGTTCTCACTGGCTCTGGCGATATGCGGGATAGGGTCTGTAGTCCATCCCATATTATCCGTTAATGTAGCTGATGTTAAAGTTGTACCGTAAAACGCATATGCACCTATTTTATTTAAAGTTTCAGGTAATACAATGGTTTTCAAGTTAGCACAATTATAAAAAGCATATGTTTCTATTGCAACCAAATATGCAGGTATATCAACGGTATTTAAATTAACGCAACCGTAAAATGCATTACTGCCAATTACTCTGAGATTATCAGGCATAACTATTTCCTGCAATCTTACTAAATCTTTGAATCCTTCAGCCAAAATTTGTGTAACTGCTACACCATTATAGGTTTCGGGAATTTCAATAAATGCTTCGTATTGTGCCATCCCACCTGCCATAACACCATATGTGCCATCAGAAAGTTTGCTAAATACTAAAACTTTATCCTGATTTGAATCGCTTGAATCACCACCAACACCACTCAAATCGTGTGTTTCTGTTGTGTTATCAGTATAATAAATAATAAGATTTGTTCCTGAAATTTCAGTCTTTACAATACCTCTACCAGTGTCACCCTTGTCGCCTTTATCACCCTTTTCACCTTGGTCGCCCTTGTCGCCCTTTTCACCCTTAACAGAGCCGAGGTTAACTGCGGTGGTATCGGTTGTTTTCTTTACATAAAGGTTGCCGTCCTGGATATAGATTTCGTCAATACCAACACCATCTACACCGTCAGCACCTTTTACGTTACCGAGGTCGGTAGTAGTACCTGTTGTAAAGGTTATTTTAAGGTGTCCGTCTGCATCAATAACAACAGCTGAAATGCCTATACCGTCGGCACCTTTTTCGCCGGTGTCACCCTTATCGCCTTTATCGCCTTTTGTACCCTTGATATTACCAAGGTTAATAACAGTATTATCAGAAAGAGTGATAACAAGTTCGTCGTTGGTGATTTCTACCTTGGAAACACCTGTACCGGTGTCACCCTTGTCGCCCTTTTCACCTTGGATGCCTTGCTCGCCTTGGTCGCCCTTATCTCCTTTTTCGCCTTGGATGCCTTGGTCGCCTTTGTCACCCTTTTCACCTTGGATGCCTTGCTCACCCTGGTCGCCTTTGTCACCCTTTTCACCCTGGAGACCTTGCTCACCTTGGTCGCCTTTGTCTCCCTTTTCACCTTGAAGACCTTGTTCGCCCTGAGCACCAATAATTCTACCAAGATTTATATCATTTCCTTCAGTGAAAGAAATAACAAGTTCACCGTCGTCATTAATATCAATTGAAGCAACGCCTATACCATCGTCACCCTTGTCACCTTTATCACCCTGGAGGCCCTGGTCGCCTTTATCACCCTTTTCGCCTTGAATGCCCTGCTCACCTTGGTCGCCTTTGTCACCTTTTTCACCTTTGGCACCAACAACAACACCAAGATTGGTGTTAGTACCATCAGTGTATTCAATTACAAGCTCACCATATTCATTGATTGTAGCTGAAGCAATACCATTACCGGTTTCACCTTGGATGCCTTGAATACCCTGGATGCCCTGCTCGCCTTGGTCACCCTTATCTCCCTTTTCGCCTTGGAGACCTTGTTCACCTTTTGCACCAGTAGCACCGGTATCACCTTTCTCGCCCTTGATATTACCAAGGTCAAGAGTAGTTTCATTTGTAAGAGTTATTTTAAGGTTGCCGTTATCTATAGTGATGGTTTCAATACCAACACCATCTTCACCTGCAGCACCGGTATCGCCCTTTTCACCCTGGAGACCCTGAGCACCCTGGAGACCCTGAGCACCCTGGAGACCTTGATCACCTTGGTCACCCTTGTCGCCTTTGTCTCCCTTAGCACCTACAACAACACCAAGGTTTGAAACAGTGTTGTCAGAAAGTGTTATAACAAGTTCACCTTTGCTATTGATTTCGGTTTTAGCTACACTAACACCATTTTCACCATTAGCACCGGTGTCACCTTTTTCGCCCTTGTCACCTTTTTCGCCTTGGATACCCTGCTGTCCTTGGGCACCTGTGTCACCCTTATCGCCTTTGGCACCGATAACGTTACCAACGTTAGAACGCTGATTGTTGGAGAAAACAAGCACAAGCTCACCGTTAGAGTTTATCTCAGCGCCCGTTACGCTAATACCTTGTTCACCGGTATCACCTTTATCGCCTTTATCGCCTTTATCACCTTTTTCGCCTTGAATACCCTGCTCACCGGTTTCGCCCTTGTCACCCTTTTCGCCCTGGATGCCTTGCTCACCTTGGTCGCCCTTATCTCCTTTTTCGCCTTGGATGCCTTGCTCGCCTTGGTCGCCCTTGTCACCCTTAGCACCTACAACAACGCCAAGGTTAGAAACAGTATTATCAGAAAGGGTTATAACAAGTTCACCTTTGTTGTTGATTTCGGTTTTGGTTATGCTGACACCTGTTTTACCATCGGCACCGGTATCACCTTTATCACCCTTTTCACCTACAACAACACCAAGGTTTGCAGTTTGACCGTTTGTATATGTAATAACAAGCTCACCGTTTGCATTGATTTCAGAGGAAGCAATACCAATTCCATCTTCACCATTAATGCCAACAAGTTTATCAAGATTAACAACATTGCCGTCAGAGAAAGTAAGTATAAGCTGACCTTCTTCATTAATATTTGCAGCAGTAATGCTTACGCCATCTTTACCGGCAGGACCGGTTTCACCGTCTTTACCGTCTGCACCGTCTGCTCCGTCTTTGCCGTCAACACCGTTGAGACCGTCAGCCACGCCGAGATTTAAAACAGTTCCGTCAGTAAGGGTTATAAGCAATTCGTTACTGTTGGAAAAAGCAGCAGTCTTGATACCTACACCGTCTTTTCCTGCAGTTGCTTTAAGAGAAGTTGACCATTCGGTTTCAGTACCTGAATAGCCATTTTCTTTTGCAATCTCGTAAGCAGATTTGCCATTCAAACTATTTAACCATTCCTGAACAGTTCCCTCGTACCCATACTGAACTGCTAATTCATAAGCAGACAAGCCATTTTTAATTGTGGCTACAGCAGGAACACTTTTCTTGTGAATAAGAATAGCGGTGATTGCCGATACACCAATAACCAAAGCAATTGCAACAACTATTGCAATCACTTTTTTAAAATTTCCTTTCTTATTCATCATACAACCCCCACATAATACGCATTTATATTTTGGTGAATACTATTCATCAATAATAGCCTCATTTTAGCATAGAACAATAAAAAAGTAAACACTGTTCACCAAAAATGAGGGATTGTTATGTTTAAAATCAAAGCCGCTGACGGTACTAATAACCTTTGTGGCGGTAAAATAGCAAAAATAAGAAAAGATAAAAATATTTCTCAACGAAAACTAACTACTAAAATGCAACTCCTCGGCTTTGACGTTGATCATTACTTTATACGCCGTGTAGAAAACGGTGAAAGATTTGTTACGGATATTGATTTAGTAATATTCTCTAAAGCACTTGAAGTACCAATTTCCGACATACTATCAATTGAAGATTTATAAAATATTTTACCGAAGACAAAACAACGGGACAGTTTTTGTGAACTGCCCCGTTGTTTTTTATAATTTTTAAGTTCGCACTATATAAAAATTGTTATGAATAATATTTAAGATAATTTTCCTTTTCTCACAAGAATTATATCGTCACCGATTACTACGATATCCTTCCAGCAAACCGTAATTTCTTCACCCCTACCTAAAAAACCACAGAACCCTTTACCACAAAAAACAGTTATACTTACAAGGCAGCCTGTATAGGTATCTATTTCAACGTCTGTTACACAGCCAAGACGGCAACCGTTATCTGCATTTACAACCTCTTTCGCTCTTAAATCTGTTAATGTGCATTTCAAAAAAGCTCCCCCCCTGAATTATAAAAACGCTTAATATTACACCGTTATTTTCACATTTATCCTTTTTAAAACCCGAAATCATTATCGATAAAAGAACACCTTGTTAAGCTGTCAAGCCCGTATTTATGGCGTATGTCGTCCTTTGTGTGTTCAAGTCTTTCTTCCTTTTCTCTTTTTTTATGATAATCTAAATCAAAAAAAGAAATCTGCTCACAAACATCATCACCGTTTAAAAGCTTCATTCCCGTTACGGTTAACGAACGAATCGGTTCTTTTTCTATATCAAAATTTGCTTCTATAAGCGAAAGCACCACATTTCGCAAATCGTATGATAAATCAGTTGGTGACGGTAGCTGAGAAGAACGTTGAATAGTTTGAAAATGGGTGTCCTTTATCCCCACCTGCAAGGCGGAGCATTCGTAATTATGCTTACGAAGTCTTGCAGCAACCTTATCACACAAAAAGAATACACATGTTCTTACATCGGTAAAATCAACAAGATCACGTTTAAAGGTTGCACCGTTACCGATAGACTTATACGCCTGACGATAGTTAAACGGTAACACGGGTGAATAATCGTATCCGTTAACGTAATTCCAAAGAGTTTTCCCGTTCTGACCTAAAATACGCTCAAGAACTCGTAAATCACAAAGAGCAATATCACCAATTGTTGAAAGTCCTATACCACGTAATCTTTCGGCAGTACGCCTGCCTACCATAAACATATCACCAACAGGCAAGGGATATAAAAGCTTTTTAAAATTATTTTCGGTTATTTCGGTTGTAGCGTCAGGCTTTTTATAGTCGCTACCCATTTTTGCAAAAATTTTATTATAAGAAACGCCAACGGAAACGGTTACACCTATTTCTTTTTTTATTACTTCCCTTAATTCGTCGGCTATTTGTTTACCGGTGCCGAAAAGATTTACCGAGCCGCTTACGTCAAGCCAACATTCATCTATGCCGAAAGGCTCAACTAAATCGGTGTATCTGCAATAAATATTAAAAATTCTTTCAGAAAATTCTTTGTAAAACTTATAATGGGGCGTTACCGTTACAAGCTTTGGACATTTTGCCTTCGCCTTCCATATTGGCTCCCCTGTCTGAATACCGTATTTTTTTGCTAATTCATTTTTAGCAAGAACAATACCATGACGAAACTCAGGATCACCACAAACAGCAAAAGCATATTTTTTCAATTCCGGATTCAACACACTCTCTACTGATGCAAAAAAACTATTGCAATCGCTGTGTAAAATCACTCGTTCCACAAAAAGCACCCCTCAACAGAACATTTGTTTGCTTTTTGTATTATAACAGAACATTTGTTCGCTGTAAAGTGTTTTTTCAAAAATTTTTAAGTATTAAAACAACAGACTTATAACCATCATACTTTCAATTTTATTGTAAACATCTTCAAAATCTGAAAGTGGTAACGGATTTTTTCCTTTCCCTATTTCTATCGTAAAAGCACTTTTTTTGAATTCTTCTATAAACCAATCCTTTAACCCACCGCTTGAAGCAAGACCTTCGTTTTTTATAAGAGTGTAATCGGTCAATGCAGAAAAAATTTTTGCTATGTACAAGGATTTTTCGGGAGTATTATTACCATACTCATAATAAATCTCTTCACCTTGTGAATGAAATGTTACGAGCATATTCACGTCAATATTTCTGCAAAGCTCAGTAATTATTTTTGTTTCGGGCTCACTTTCAGGGTATTCTCCGCCATATCTTCTTGGTGATGGTCCTGAAATATTTTCTTTTCTTTCTTTTTCATGCAAATTATACCAATCGGCATTAAAATTATGATTTATGTCTACTCCCCTTGCGTTAGCACTCCACCCACTGAAATCACCGTTGCAGATTTCAAAATTTTTATTTTTATATTTGCCACAGGCACAAGCACCCTTTAAAGAAATTTCAATTCCGTCGGGATTAAGCTCAGGGATTATTATAAGTTTTTTATTTTTCAAAAGTTTTTTCACGTTAAAGCCACATAAAGTGTCTTCATTTTCATAAGCAAGCATAAGCTTCTCGGTGAATTTCAAAAGCATCAAAGACGTCATCCATTCAAGTCCATGAGTACCACCAACAAACAAAATATTCTCATCACCATCACCTAAAACAAAACCATAAACAGTTTTATCAAGAAGACTCTTTCCACAGCTTGCTACGGTTAAATCTTTAAAACGATTATCAAGCAAACGGATATACTCTTCGTAAAGGGAATAAGTAAGTCTTTTATTTTCAACTATAGAACTCATATTTTTGTCTCCTTTAAATTTAAAAAACAATGTGTTTTTTATTATTAAAATATATTCACAACACCCAAGAATATTTACAAACAATCAAAATTATGGTTTAATGTGTTTATAAAAGATTTTAAAAACATAATGTTTTACGGAGTATAAATATGTTATTTGTTTGTATAGTGGCTTTTGTGATAATTTCACTTTCAGCTTTAATATTTTACAGAAAATCAAATAAAGAAAAAAATGTTGATAAAGCTCTTTACCTTGCTCTTGCTTCAATAGTTATTTTCAGCATAGGTCTTGAGGTTTCAATTTTTAACATCAATTACTACACAACCACAAAAAATGAAGCAATTGATGTTACAGAATACCTTTCGGAATATAAAAATAAAAACGGTACGTATTCCGTACCCGTTGATGAAAATATAATTTTCCCTGAAATCAATCAGAATATAACTAATATCTATTTTAACCTTGCTGATAAAAATCCATCCCGAATTACGTTGAACATTTATCTTACTGATCAGGCAAACAAATTCTTTTTCGGTAACCCAGAACGCGATATTTATACACAAGTTGAAAAAAGTCAATATATAAACGTTAACACTTCGGGAAACAGCAATAGTTTGGCATTTAAAATTGAAAGCTCTGAAGCTTTTATAGATTTTGAAAACATTTCAATAAATTGTACAAGACCCTTTGAGTTTTCGATTTTAAGAGTCATTTTTGTTATAGGTTTACTTTGTTTATTTTATATTTTCAGAGCATCTTCACCACTTTATAAAGTCAAAATAACTGAATCACAATACACCAAAAACACGCTTATTGCAGGTTTTTTGGGTGTACAATGTGCAATTATTATTGTTCTTGGTACTATAAACCCCACCTTTATGGGAATTGCAAGCAACAGCTACAATTGGAGTAAATGGGACGGAAAAGGTGTTGACTTTATTGAGTTGAGTTTAAAGCACCATAATCAATACGATGAATTGGCACAAGCAATTTTAGACGGAAAAACTTATATAGATAACGATGACGTTCCCCAATCTTTAATTGATATGGAAAATCCATACGATACAGTTGCACGTTCTCAACAGGAGCTTGCAACCGGCGATGACTACAGATGGGACGTAGCTTATTATAATGGTCATTACTACGTATATTTCGGTATTGTTCCATTACTTTTGATGTATTTACCATTCAGAGCTATTACAGATTCGCCCTTCCCATCGGCAGTTGGAGTTATGCTTTTTGCACTTGTTTTCAGTGTAGGGGTTTTTATGCTGTTGGATTTCGTTTGCAAAAAGAAATTCAAAAACGTTTCGGTAGGAATTTATCTTTTAACTGCTTTAACGTTTGTTAATTGTTGTGGTGCTACTTTTCTTGTGAAAAGACCTGACTTCTATTCGGTGCCTATAATTACGTCTATGGCTTTTGTAACCTGGGGTATTTATTTGTGGCTAAAAGGACTCGACACTAACAAAAACAAGCTTGTTTACTTTGCAGCAGGTTCATTACTTATGGCTCTTTCTGTAGGTTGCAGACCACAGGCAGTGCTTATTTGTGGTGTTGCTATACCCTTATTCCTTGGTTATTTCTTTAAAGACAAATATCTTTTTAAGAAAAACGGTTTAACAGAATTAGCCGTACTTGCCGTCCCATTTGTTGTGGTAGCTTCGGGTATTATGTATTACAACTATATCCGTTTCGGCTCACCGTTTGATTTCGGTTCTTCTTACAACCTTACCACAAACGACGTTACTAACAGAGGGTTTGTTCCCGGAAGAACAGGCTTAGGTTTATTTACCTACCTTTTCCAACCACCACAGTTTACAGCTGTTTTCCCATTTATAAAGCCTGTTAAAATAGACACTAATTATATCGGTAAAACAATTGCTGAGTACTGCTTTGGTGGATTAATAACATCTTTACCGTTTTTATGGTCATTATTCTTATTGCCCAAACAAAGAAAATCGCTTAAGAATAAAAAGTTTTTCGCTTTCACGGTTACACTCGTTTTAATAGGTGTTGCTCTTGTTATTGCAAACACTCAGGCAGGTGGATTGTTACAAAGATATTATAGTGATTTTGGTTATGTTTTCTTCCTTGCTGCTAGTTTTATAATTTTTTCTTACTATGAAGAAAAAATGTTGGGAAATAATGCATATTCAACAAACAAGTTAATAAAAAATTTATCTTTTTTAAGCATTTTTTACTCATTTGCTCTTGCATTTTCTGTAGCAGATGTTACAATAGAATCACAGAATCCGACGTTGTTCGGCACAATAGCTCATATTGTGCAATTCTGGCTCTAAAAATGTATTGAAGCCCTATATTTCGGTACATTATTCTACACAAAAAGGATTGAGACTATGTTAAGACACAAAAACAAATTCACAAAAGCACTTTCACTTATGCTTGCACTTATTTTTATTGTTAGTGCATTTACAGGTTGTGGTGGCGACAAAACACCCGATGAAGGTACAACAAAAGAGCCTGAAGTTGAAATTACAGAAAACAATGAACAACCCGTAAATACACCTGATATAAATCCCCTTACAGGCGAACCCGGTTACGATACAGCCCTTGCAAACAATAAACCTGTTGTAGTAGTTGTTGAAAACTCACCTGCTGCAAGACCTCAATGGGGTTTAACATCTTCCGATATGGTATTCGAAATGGTTGCTGAAGGCGGTATTTCAAGAATGCTTCTTGTTTACTCTGATCTTTCAAGACTTCCTGCAAAAATCGGTCCCGTAAGAAGTGCAAGACCTTACTTCGTTGATATTACCCGTGGTCTTGGTGCTGCATTTATTCACTTTGGTGGCAGTGCTGAAGCTTATAATACGCTTAATGTTATTGACATCTCACGTATGGACGGTTTAGCTAACGACGGTACATTCTTCAAACGTGATGCTGAAAGATTAGCCAAGAAGATCGGAAAAGAACATACAGCATATACCACTAACGAGCTTGCTACAGATTATTTTACTAAAAAAGGCTTAAATATGACAATAGACGAAGCATATAAGAATCTTTTCAAGTTCAATACCGAAGCAAAAGATCTTACAGGTGGCGATTGTACAGAGCTTTCATTCCAGTTCTCAGGCAGTTATAAATATAAATACACCTATAATGAAAACGATAACCTTTACTACAGCCAGATTAACGGTAAAGATTTTGTTGACAGTGATGGAAATCAGCAGAGTTTTACAAATGTTATCATTGTTTACACAGACATTTATTTAGACGCTTCACAGAAGGCTAAATATAACGAAGACAGAATGTTTATTGAATTTGATGGTGGTAAAGCTGTTTACGTTTCTAACGGCACATACGAAAACATCACATGGGAAAAAGGTGCTGCTACCGATCCATTTAAATTCTATGATGCAAACGGTGAAGAGCTTAAACTTAACGTTGGTAAAACATATATTGGTATTACAGACGTTGACAACTCAGCTAAAACTGTAATTGCATAATTGACTCAAATCTAAAAGCCCCCGACACAACTGTGTCGGGGGTAGTTTTTTTATTTTATATTTACCATTCAAATTCAAGTCTTTTATTTTGGGTTTGACAATGCTTAGATGCTTTTAATAAAAACTGCCTTACAGGCTCTGTTTTTCTTACATAATTCATTAAATATCTGCAAAAATCTTCAAAGCTGCCTATATCGTCATCGGGTATAAAATACATTACAGTCCAGTTTTTCATTTTTATATATTCTGCAGCAGGGTCATCCCCTGAAAAACCACGTGGAATTGTCTTTAGCTTATCGCCATAAACAACCACACCTGTTTCATTTAATATCCTTTCAAACTCGTTATAGTTTTTAGATATATATGAACGGATATCATTCATTTTCTGTGTTGAGTCGCACCACAAACCTGTACCAAAACAAGATGACCCGGGATAAATACTTAAAAAATATCCTATAGGCAACCAAGATTTTCTATCAGCTGCAATATATGCCCTGAAAGCCGGATTGTATGGTGGTCCATCTTTATGAAATCTCATATCACGGGCTATACGATACATCCATTCCTTAGGCTCCATATACATAATAGACTCTGCCATATCAGGAACTTCTTTGCTTACAGCAAACCTAAATAAATCTAAAAAGCCTAAAAAATCTTTTTTTGCATTTTCATAATCACTATGATTTTCGTGAAACCATGTACGATTATTGTTAATCTGTAGCCTTGCAGAATACAGTAAAATTCTTTCAAAATCCATATTGCACCATCATTTAAATCTTAATTTAAACATCTTTTTTTCAAAGTTTTTCCACAAAATAAAATATCATACACCACTTTAAAATGCAATATAATATTGACATTAAAGCACTAAAAAAGTAAAATTATAAGTGTATATGAAAAACAAATCGGAGGATTAAACATGGCAGTTTTTAAACCTTTTAAAGCATTAAGACCAATACCTGAATTTGCTTCAAAAATTGCAGCACTTCCTTACGACGTAATGAATAGCAGCGAAGCAAAAGAAATGGTTAAAGATAACCCTTATTCTTTTTTGCATATTGATAAAGCAGAAATAGATTTACCTTGCTGTACAGATATTTACTGTAATGAAGTTTACTGTAAGGCTGCTGAAAATCTCAGATTATCTGAAGAAAAAGGCTTTTGCAAAATGGATAACACGCCCTGCTTTTATATTTACAGACAGATTATGAACGGCAGAGCTCAGACTGGTCTTGTCGGTTGTGCTGACGTTGACGATTATATCAATAACCGTATAAAAAAGCACGAATTAACACGTGCAGATAAAGAAGCTGACAGAATTCGTCACGTTGATACGTGTGACGCAAACACCGGCCCTATCTTCCTTTGTTATAAAGGCAGTGAAAAGGTTTCTGATATAATTGCACAATGGCAAAGCAAAGCTCCCGTATATGACTTCATCACTGATGACGGAATACAAAATACCGTCTGGGTAATTGATGATAAAGCTGTATGTGCTGAGTTATCCGGTCTTTTAGCTGAATCAGGTGATTTTTATATTGCTGACGGTCATCATCGTTGTGCTTCAGCTGTAAACGTTGCTAAAATGCGTCGTGAACAAAACCCTGATTATAACGGTACTGAAGAATTCAACTTTTTCCTTGCTGTACTTTTCCCAGCTGACAGCCTTGAAATTATGGACTATAACCGAGTTGTAAAAGATCTTAATGGTTTTTCCGAGGATGAGTTTATTAATAAAATAAGTAATAAATTTATTGTTGAAACAGCATCTTGTGATGGTGCTTATCACCCCGAAAAAAAACACACCTTTGGAATGTATTTAAATAAAAAGTGGTATAAGTTAACTGCAAAGAACGGCACTTTTGATGAAAGCAACCCTGTTGACCAATTAGACGTTTCTATTCTTCAGAAAAACCTTTTAACACCTGTTCTTAATATTGGTGACCCTAGAACTGATAAGCGAATCGATTTCATTGGTGGTATCCGTGGACTGGGTGAACTTGAAAGACTTGTTGACGGTGGTATGGCAGTTGCATTTTCTATGTATCCCACAACACTTGAGGACCTTATGTCTATTGCAGATGCAGGTATGATTATGCCCCCAAAATCCACTTGGTTTGAACCGAAACTTTTAAGTGGTCTTTTTATACACAAGCTTAAATAAAACGGTTAAACGCATTGAAATAATAAATCAAACGGTGATATTATGTTTATTATAGGTTGTCATTTATCAAGCTCAAAGGGTTACCTTGCAATGGGTAAGGAGGCCCTGAGAATAGGTGCAAATGACTTTCAGTTTTTTACAAGGAATCCTCGTGGTGGTTCTGCAAAGCCCTTGGATTTAGACGACGTACGTGCCTTTGAGAAATTCAGAAAAGAAAATGGTATTATCAGCGTATTAGCTCACGCACCATACACAATGAATGCTTGTGCAAAAGATGAAGGTCTTCGTCAATTTGCAAAAGAAACAATGCTTGATGATGTAAACAGACTTGAGCATATTGAAGGTGCACTTTATAACTTTCACCCCGGTAGCCACGTAGGTCAGGGTGAAGACGTTGGTATAAATCTTATTGCAGATATGCTTAATTCAATTATTACAAAGGACCAGAAAACCACTATTCTTTTAGAAACAATGGCCGGTAAAGGTAGCGAAGTCGGAAGGAACTTTGAAGAAATCAAAGCTATTATTGACAAAGTTGAGTTGAACGAAAAACTCGGTGTTTGCCTAGATACATGCCACGTTTTTGATGGTGGTTATGATGTGGTTAATGACTTAGATGGTGTAATAAATGAATTCGACAAAATAATCGGTTTAGACAGGTTAAAAGCAATTCATTTAAACGATA
Source organism: Acutalibacteraceae bacterium (assembly GCA_045657085.1). GTDB lineage: Bacteria > Bacillota > Clostridia > Oscillospirales > Acutalibacteraceae > DTU089. Next base: position 17,990 of record JAZOSL010000059.1, read on the forward strand.
GTATGAATTACCTTGGTTGTCATAAAGACAGACACGCTAAAATCGGCGAAGGTGGTATAGGTATTGAAGCTATTACAAAAATAATTAATCACACTGCACTCCGTAACCTTCCCTTCTTTTTAGAAACACCTAACGATATTGATGGTTACCAACGTGAAATTGCCCTTTTAAAAACTTTATATAAAGACTAAACAAATTTCCCTGAGAGAAAAATTTTCTTAGGGAAATGCCTTTTTTATATTGAAAAAACAACAAATGTATGATATTATATATTTGTTATTAAAGTGATAACAGTAAGAATTTTTAGGAGTGTTCCCTTTGCCAGCACAAAAAAGAAGAATGAATAACACTGACAGACGTGTTAAAAGAACAAAAAAAGCTCTCAGAGACGCTTTGTTTACTTTATTGGAACAAAAATCAATTAACGAAATTACGGTAACAGAGCTTACAACTCTTGCCGACGTTAACAGAGCTACTTTTTATTTTTACTATACAGATTTGATTGATATGCTTCAACAAATTCAAGGTGAAGCCTACAATGCATTTAAAAACACAATAAATCAATCAAATTCTTCTATATCTACAATTGAAGGTTTTACAGAATATTCTGAAAGAATTTTAACATTCTGTAAAGAGCATGAAACTCTTTTCAAATTCATTGTAAAAAACGATATAAACAACCAACTTTACAAGCTTGTTCAACAGCTTATGCTTACAAATATACCTAATTCAAAAGATATTTTTGATGAGACAAACCCTGCAAGATATTGTTCAAATTTTGTACTTACAGCAATGACAGGTATAGTTATCGATTGGATGGACGAGGGTATGATAATTCCACCTCACGAGCTTGCAGAATGCTGTGCAAACATTTATATAAACGGCTCATATAAAACAAAACAGCTTTACAGCACATATAAAGCACCAAACTCTGAAGCTGCAGAATAAAATACAATTTAATTACAAAAAACTGCGATAGAAAACTATCGCAGTTTTTTATTTGTTTTTTCTTTTTTCTTCGTCTTACAATTGTGTTTTTTAATGTATCCGGAAACTTCTTCATTCCCCCAATGTTAGAATACGTTGAATGAATGAAAAAGTCCAGAATACGTAAAAACAACCAATTTTATTCGACTGATTTTAATGACTCAACCATACTTATCTTCTTAAGCTTAAAGTGCATAATCAGATTAACAATAATAGCAAAGAGAGCTGTTAAAGCAAATGCTAAAACGAAGCTTAAAGGTTCAAGCTGAGTTTTGAAAGTAAGTGTGTCAATATCAACTACGCCTACAACAACAATATT
>JAZOSL010000060.1:0-13438 GCA_045657085.1 Acutalibacteraceae bacterium
ATTTCGAATTAAATGGTCGCATTTGTTGCTCAGGGAACTCGTCGGTCACGATTTCAAGCTTTCTGAAACAAAAAAAAAAAAGAATACCAAACGGTATTCTGTGTTTACTGGTTGCGGAGACGGGATTTGAACCACGCGACCTCCGGGTTATGAGCCCGACGAGCTACCAGGCTGCTCTACTCCGCGATATATGCCTGCATCTCTTAAGTGCTTGGGTATTATAACACTATTATTACACATTGTCAAGGGTTTATTCTCAATATTTTTTATTTCCCAAAATAATTTGAAATTTTTCGATTATAGTTTTCTCTCAACTCTTACCCGTAATTTTAACATACAGACCCAAGGAGTCAAAACAAGTAAGCTCTCAATGCTAAACTATTAGCAACTCAAAAACCTTTTGTTCTGAAATATTACTTGGTGTTTGATACAACAGACTTGGCATACTCAGACGGTGTCATACCTGAAATCCTTTTAAATACTGTTGTGAAATACTGTGAATTATTGAACTCAAGTTGCTCAGCTATCTCGGTAAAATTATATTTCTCTTCTCTTATCATTTCTTTAGCTCTGTCAACCTTAAGACGAGTGAAATACTCCATAACACCACAACCTACGTGCTGACGAAAAAGCTTTTTTAATGCTGAAGGCGACAAATTAAATTTTTTAATAACGTCTTCAAAAGCTATTTTATTTTCAACATTTTCAGAAAGATATTCGGTTATTTCGGTTAAAACTGTACTGTTTTTTTTTACTGAAACAACCTTTTTATTTCTGTTCGACCTAATAAGGCTTATCAATAGCATTTCTATATTTAGTCGAATCAACTGTTCACAGTAAAAATCGCCGTTAACAGATTTTTCCATAACACTTATATATGGGTCACCTAACCTTGTTGAAAAGGCTGATCGGGATTCTTTAATTACGTTACCTATATATTTTCTTTGATCTTCATCAGCAGTTATAACCTGTCCTGCTACTGACAAAAGCTCGGGTGAATCACAATCAAAAGAAATAATAACGGAATTGGCAGCTTTTTTACCGTCACAACGTATACTATGAAATTCGTTTGGCTTGTGCAAGTAAATCTGACCTGCTTCAAGCTCAAGCTCTTGCGCCCCTGCAGTAATATAAAGATTTTTCTTATCAGCATAAACCAATTCCCAAAAATCATGTATTTCACCCGAATAAGCAAAATCTTTTGCGTATTCAAAATAATGAACCGTATAAATACCGTCAACCTTTAACGGACAAAACAATGTAGTTTTAAAGTATTCCATAAGACTCCCCCTTGCAGGTTATTGTATACTTTCCAAAAACAAAATGCAACCAAAATTATAAAAGTAACGACGTATTTTGTAAGATTTTAAAGAATTGATATGATAAAATATAACCGAAATCAAACACATCCAGTTTAAAGGAGTGAAAAATCCATGAACAAAATCGTTTTTGGTACAGGTGGTTGGCGTGCCATTATAGGTGAAGATTTTATCTGCTACAACATAAGGCGTGTTGCTAAAGGTATTTTCAAACTTATGGAAGAGGAAAACAAAACTGACAAGCCTGTTATTATTGGCTACGACAGAAGATTCCTTTCTGAAACGGCTGCTAAATGGGTTGCTGAAGTTCTTGCACAAAACGGAATTACCGTTTTGTTTATGGCTCGCTCTTCGCCTACACCCCTTGTTATGCACACAGTTAAAGATCAGAATTTACATTTTGGTATTGAAATAACTGCAAGCCACAACCCTGCTACCTACAATGGCATCAAATTATTTGTTGAAGAGGGTCGTGACGCACCTGTTGAAGTTACAAAAAAACTTGAAGATATAATTGACAAAATCAGTGACGTTGATTTTGTTGACTTTGATACTGCAGTAAAAAACGGTTCTGTAAAATTCCTTGATAATCCCTTTAATAAATTTCTTGATGACATTATCAATTTACTTGATACGGAAGCACTCAGAAACCGTGGTTTAAGAGTCCTTTATGACTCGATGCACGGTTCAGGTACTTATCCTATTCTTGTTATATTCCATACAGCAAGATGTACTATTGACACAGTTAATACTAATAAAGATGCATACTTTGGTGGTGTTATGCCTGCACCCTCAGAAAAAAGTCTTATGAGCCTTAAAAACTCTGTTTTAAAAGGTAAATACGATTTAGGTATTGCTATGGACGGTGATGGTGACAGACTTGGTGTTATTGACTCAAACGGTAAATACATTAATGCTAACGAAACCTTATGTCTTCTTTACTACTACCTTGTTAAATACAAAGGTTGGAAAGGTCCTGTTGTAAGGAACTTAGCAACTACACATATGCTTGACAAAATAGCCGAAAGCTTCGGTGAAAAATGCTACGAGGTACCCGTTGGTTTTAAATATATTTCATCAAAGCTTGATGAAGTTGATGCTGTTCTTGGTGGTGAATCTTCAGGTGGTCTTACAGTTAGAGGTCACATTCACGGCAAAGACTCGATTTATGCAGCATCTCTTTTCGCTGAAATGGTTAGTGTTACGGGCAAATCACCTTCTGAAATGTTAAAAGCACTACATAAAGACTTTGGTGATTACGTTATGATTGAAGACGATATGAGCTTTGACCCATCAATTAAAGAAAGTGTTGAAAAGACCCTTCTTATTGACAAACGTTTACCTGAATTTACAGATGAGATTATACGTGTAAATTATGAAGATGGTTGTAAGGTTTATTTTGAAGACGGTTTTGTTATTTGCCGTTTTTCAGGTACTGAACCACTTTTAAGAATTTTTGCCGAAAGTACAAGTGCTGTCAGAGCAAAAGATTACATCGCAACATTCAAAAACTTTTTATCATTATAAACTTAAAAACAGCCGTTCTCAACACGGCTGTTTTTCATTTTTCACATTCATTTTTCTTATTTATAACAAAAAAAACACAAACACACGTTATTTTTAACAAAAAAACTATTTGAAATATGTTGATTTTTACGAAAAACAGGTCTATAATGTTGACAAGCAAAAAATAATGATTCGAGGCGATGCTTTTTGAATATATGGCATGATATAAATCCGGCCAGAGTTTCACGTTCATCATATGCAGCTGTAATTGAAATCAGCAAAGGCAGTAAGATGAAATATGAATTAGACAAAGAAACAGGTCTTCTTCGTCTTGACAGAGTTTTATACACATCTACACACTACCCTGCTAACTATGGCTTTATCCCACGCACTTACGCTAAGGACAACGACCCACTTGACGTACTTGTTTTATGTTCACAGCAAATTCAACCTATGTCAATAGTTGAATGTTATCCCATTGGTGTTATTACAATGCTTGATAACGGTGCTGCTGACGATAAGATTATTTCTATCCCCTTTAACGACCCAACTTATAATACTTACAAAGATATCAGTCAGCTTCCTTCACACGTTTTTGACGAGATGAAACACTTTTTCTCAGTATATAAAACACTTGAAAGCAAAGACACTGCTATTGATGAAGTTAAAGGTGTTCTTGAAGCAGTTTCAATTATTGAAGAAGCAATTACAGCTTACAAAGAAAAATTTGAAAAATAATTAAAAAATAAGGTTTTTTATAAAAAAATAACTTGCATTTAAGTTTAATTCGTGGTAATATATGTGAATGTATGATACAAAAAGAGGAGGTGTCCCGTAGTGCCCAACATTAAATCTGCAAAAAAGAGAGTTGTTGTTAATGCAACAAAAGCTGCAAGAAACAAAGCAACTAACTCTGCTCTTAAAACTGCTATTAAAAAAGCTAACGCAGCTATCGATTCTAACGATGCAGCAAAAGCTGAAGCTGTTAAGGTTGCTGTTAAGAAACTTGACCAGGCTGCTGCTAAAGGTCTTATCCACAAGAACAACGCAGCTCACAAGAAATCACAGCTCGTTAACAAACTTAATAAGGCTAACTAATTAACCTTAAAGAAAAACCCCCGTAACATTGTACGTTACGGGGATTTCTTTTTAATAAGGAATGAGAAGTGAGGAATGTTCGGAATCTGCAGTCAACATTATAAAATGGTGAGTGGCAAGTGGCAAATGGCAAATTTCGGTCCTGCGACGCAATTATAAGCTTCGCAATAATTTAGTTCACAAAAAAACAACAGGTCTGAGAAAACAATTTTTCTCAGACCTGTTTATTTATTTTTTGCTTTTTAATAATGCTTATTTAAGATAAAGACGTTGGAATTGCGAGGTGACAACGTATGAGATACGCCGAACTGAGCAAAACGCCTATTCGCTTAAAGAAGCGTTATTTCATTGTGTAAAAGCCAACTTTTTTCATTACCTTGTCTAATGTACGTTGTGAAATACGAGTTGCAAGATCTGCACCATTTTTCATACATTCTTCAAGATATTTTTTATCATTGATAAGTTCTTTAAAACGAGCCTGAATGGGAGCAAGTTCAGCAATAACAGCTTCCCCTACTGCAGTTTTAAAATCACCATAGCCTTTACCTTCAAATTCTTTTTCAATTTCTTCAAAAGATTTTCCGGTACAACAAGAATAAATAGTCATAAGATTGTTTATTCCGTCTTTTCCTTCTGCATATTTTACACATGCTTCACTATCGGTAACGGCACTCTTGATTTTTTTCATAATCACGTTAGGCTCATCAAGCATTGAAATATATGACTTAGGATTATCGTCAGACTTGCTCATTTTCTTAGTCGGGTCTTGAAGTGATGTGATTTTAGCACCTGCTTTACCTATAAAGGGATCAGGCATTTTAAGAACATTACCGTAAATCATATTGAAACGGTCAACTATATTTCTTGCAAGTTCAAGGTGCTGTTTCTGGTCAGCACCAATCGGAACATAATCAGCACCGTAAACAAGAATATCGGCAGCCATAAGCACCGGATAATCAAAAAGGCCAACGGAAATATTGCCACCTAACTTCTGGCTTTTTTCTTTGAACTGTGTCATTCTTGCTGCTTCACCGAACTGTGTGTAGCAGTTAAGAATCCAACCTAACTGAGCATGAGTAGGCACGTGGCTCTGAACAAACACAACGTTCTTTTCAGGGTCGATACCTAAAGCAAGAAGAAGTGCATAAAGCTCAAGTGTATTCTTTTTAAGTTGTGCCGGATTTTCACGGAAAGTAGGAACTGTAATTGAATGCAAATCTGCTACACCGTAAAGACAATTATAATCTTCGCACATATTTTTCCAGTTTTTAAGTGCACCAAGGTAATTACCTAAAGTAGGGGTACCTGTTGGTTGAATGCAGCTTAAAACAACTTTTTTCTTTTCTGTTGTGTTTTCCATAATTGAGAAATCTCCTGAATTGGAATGTGATGTAGTTAATTAGAAAAGTCCTGTAATTTTGCCGTTGTCATCAACGTCAATTTTTTCTGCAGCAGGAACTTTTGGAAGACCGGGCATTGTCATAATATCACCTGTAAGAACAACAATGAAGCCGGCACCTGCAGAAACCTTAAGATTTCTTACAGTAACCTTAAAGCCATCGGGAGCACCGAGCTTTAAGGGGTCGTCAGAGAAGCTGTACTGTGTTTTAGCAATACATACAGGAAGATTACCGAAACCGTCAGCTTTAAGTTGATCAAGCTGTTTTTTAGCATTGGTTGTGAATTCAATTCCGTCACCACCATAAACCTTTTTAACAACTGATTCAATTTTTTCTTCTATTGAAGAATCGCTTTCGTATGAATATGTAAAGTTTGAATTATCTTCTTCATTACAAAGACGAACAACTTCTTCTGCAAGCTCTGTGCCACCCTTGCCACCATTTGCCCATACGGTTGAAAGAACAGTATTAACACCAAGTTCTTTACATTTGTTGATAATAAATTCGATTTCATTGTCTGTATCTGTGGGGAAACGGTTAACAGCAACAACACAAGGAAGCTTGTAAACGTTTTTGATATTTGAAACGTGACGAAGAAGGTTAGGAATACCTTTTTCAAGTGCTTCGATATTTTCTTCACCTAACTGATCCTTTTTAAGACCACCGTGCATTTTAAGAGCTCTGACAGTTGCAACTACAACAACTGCTGATGGTGTAAGTCCTGCAGCTCTGCACTTGATGTCAAGGAATTTTTCTGCACCTAAGTCTGCACCGAAGCCTGCTTCTGTGATAGCATAATCAGCTGTAGCCATAGCCATTTTAGTAGCAAGAACAGTATTACAGCCGTGTGCAATGTTAGCAAAAGGACCACCGTGAACAAATGCAGGAGTACCTTCAAGAGTCTGAACAAGATTGGGTTTTACTGCATCAACAAGAAGTGCAGTCATAGCACCCTGAGCTTTAATATCGCCACAAGTAACTGGTTTGCCGTCACAATCGTAAGCAACAACAATTCTTGCAAGACGTTCTTTAAGGTCTGTGATAGATGTTGCAAGGCAGAAAACAGCCATAATTTCACTTGCAACTGTAATATCAAAACCGTCTTCACGAGGAACACCGTTCATTCTGCCACCTAGACCGTTAACTATGTTTCTTAACTGTCTGTCGTTCATATCAACACAACCTTTCCATGTGATACGTTTAACGTCTATATTAAGAGCATTACCCTGTTGAATATGGTTATCAAGCATAGCAGCAAGAAGGTTGTTAGCAGCACCGATTGCATGGAAGTCGCCTGTGAAATGAAGGTTAATATCTTCCATAGGAACAACCTGAGCATAGCCACCACCTGCTGCACCACCCTTAACACCGAAAACCGGGCCGAGAGAAGGCTCACGAAGTGCAACACAAGTATTATAGCCACAAAGGTTCATTGCATCAGCAAGACCGATTGTTGTAGTTGTTTTACCTTCACCTGCAGGAGTAGGTGTAATAGCAGTTACAAGAACAAGCTTACCTGATTTTTTTGATTCTTTAAGGTATGATAAATCGATTTTTGCTTTATACCAACCGTAAGGTTCAAGGTACTTTTCGCCTACGCCTGCTTTTTTAGCAATTTCGGTAATAGGCTGCATTTTACAATTCTGGGCAATTTCAATGTCGGTAAGGTAACTCATTTTTTCATTCTCCTTCTTCACTGATGTTCAACTTTTCACGGCAAAGCATTTTAAAAAACTCAAAATTTTCTTCGCCACATATATCGATATTGTTAATTAAAGAATTCTGATAATCGTCAAAAAGCTTTTGTTTTTTTGATGGACTTTTAGTTGCTTCAATCTGTTTTACAAGCTCTGTAAAAGTTTCATTTATAAAGCCTTTGATTATTTTGTCCCTACGTTCATTTATATCGTTAAGCTGGTCGGTTGGACCATTCCCTTCAAAACGCCAATAAGGTTCAATTTTAACAAGGTTTTCTGTGCTTGAAATCAAATCACGCATAGCACTGAAAAAAACTTGAGGATATTTTGTTGTATTAACATTACGGGCAGCATTTGCACCGATTTTAATGTTTTTAACAACATAATTATTGATGGCAGTTACAAGCAAATCATATGATAATAATTTTCTTGTTACAGGAATTGATGAAACAATTTTTTGAATTTCAATTCTTTCATCTCTGTCAAAATCACGTGGACGATGAACATAGCCTTTAGGCTGTTCTTTTTTCTTAAATAACATATCGATTCTTTCCTTTGCGAAATTACTTCTATTATAAAATTCTTTCTAAAAAAAGTCAACAACAGGATTACGTTAAATACGCAAATCCTGTTGTTTTAGTTTTATTTAATTTCAAATTTTATTTTTCCTTCTGTAAAAAAGCATTTTACATTTTTCTGAAAACATATTTCACCTGAAAGAACCATTAACGAAAGCTCATCTTCAATTTTTGAAGTTATTTCACGTCTCAATGGTCTTGCCCCATAAACATCGTCATAACCAACTTTTGAAATATATTCAATTACAGTTTCATCAAATTCAATTTTTATATTATTTTTTTCACATCTCTTCTTTAATTCATTCAACATTCTACGGGCGATTTCTTTGATTTCATCTTTACTTAATCTTTGAAAAATTATAAGCTCATCTACCCTATTAAGAAATTCGGGTTTAAAATACTTTTTAACTTCATCGTTAACAGCCTGTTTCAACCGTTCCTGTCTTAAAACATCTTCTTTTTCACCGGCAAAGCCCATAGACGTTTTATTGTTAGAAATAAGCTCGGCACCTATATTTGAAGTCATAATAATCACACTGTTTTTGAAATCAACTTTTCTGCCTGACGATTCGGTCAGGACGCCATCTTCCATAACCTGTAAAAGCAAATTAAAGACTTCTGTATCTGCTTTTTCTATTTCGTCAAAAAGAATAATTGAGTATGGTTTTCTTTTAACTTTTTCAGTTAACTGACCACCTTCATCAAACCCTACGTAACCTGGTGGCGAGCCAATAAGACGTGAAACCGAATGCTTTTCCATATATTCTGACATATCAATTTTTATTATTTGCTGTTCAGAACCGAAAAGACATTCTGCCAATGCTTTTGTAAGCTCTGTTTTACCTACACCGGTAGGACCTAAAAACAAAAACGAGCCTATTGGTCTGTTTGGGTTTTTGAGACCTGCCCTACCACGTCGTATAGCCTTGGCTACAGCATTTACAGCTTCACTCTGACCAACAATTCTATTATGAAGCTGTTCTTCAAGATGAATTAATTTTTCACTTTCTTCACTGGCAATCCGGGAGACGGGCACTCCTGTCCACGACGAAACAACCCTGGCTACATCTTCGGCTGCTACCGTTTTTATTGCATCAACATTTGAATCACGCCATTGTCTTGTTTTCAGCTTTAACTCATTTGTTGCAAGCTTTTCTTTATCACGTAAAGAAGCTGCCAATTCAAAATCCTGTCGGTCTACGGCACTATGCTTTTGCTCTGATAATTCTTTCAGCTTTATTTCCAGCTGCTTTATATTTTCGGGGGGCGTATAGCTTAACAGCCTTACCTTTGAAGATGCTTCGTCGATCAAATCTATAGCTTTATCGGGAAGAAATCTGTCAGTAATATACCTTGCACCAAAATCAACGGCTGCTATTATAGCTTCGTCTGATATTTTTACTTTGTGATGTTTTTCATATTTTTCACGTAACCCACAAAGCATTTCAATTGTACTCTCACGGTCAGGTTCGTCTACATTTACAGTCTGAAAACGTCTTTCCAATGCAGCATCCTTTTCGATATACCTTCTGTATTCATCTATCGTTGTTGCACCAACAACCTGAATATCTCCCCTTGTTAAAAAGGGTTTCAAAATATTTGCAGCATCTACGGCACCTTCAGCCGATCCGGCACCAACAATATTATGAAGCTCATCTATAAAAAGAATAATATTTCCATCAGCACAAACTTCATCAATCATATTTTTTATTCTTTCTTCAAAATCGCCCCTGTATTTTGTTCCTGCTACCATACAAGTAAGATCTACACTTATAAGTTTTTTATTTTTTAAGATATCAGGCACATCACCTTCTGATATTTTAATTGCAAGACCTTCGGCAACAGCAGTTTTACCTACACCCGGTTCTCCTATAAGACAAGGATTGTTCTTTGTTCTTCTGCAAAGAATTTCAATTACTCTTTCTATTTCTTTACTCCTTGAAATAACAGGGTCAATATCACCGTTTTCAGCAAGCTCAGTCATATCTCTACCGTATTTATTAAGATTCTTTTTACCTGCATCAATATTTTTATGCTGTCTTGAATCCTGATAGTCGTTAGTTGACATATCATTATTAATTTCATAAGGCATCACACCTAATGCTACAATAATTTTGCAACCTGCACTCCCGGTTTCCCTTAACAGAGCATTCAAAAGCTGTTGCGTACCCGACTCACCCATTGTTGCATTTTTGCCTTGTGTTAATGCATTTTCGATTATCTTACGGCACCTTGGTGTAATATCATCAGGGGTAAGACTGGTTGGCATACCGATACCAACAGTAGCTTTTACCTTTTCTTCTGCTTTTTTCAAAGTTATTTTTTTACCTGCAAGTATTGATGCAGAAACCATTCTTGTGTCTGACAAAAGGCCCAATAAAATATGCTCACTGCCTATATAAGTATGACCTAAGTTTTCTGCTGCTTCAACAGCATAATTCAAAGCATTATTGGCACTTTCGGTAAAGCCTGTAAATCTGTACATACAAATCCCCTATTCATTTTTTGTTACTGTTAAAGTGAGTACGGTTAAATCATCGTTATTTTCACCCTGATATCTTCTTATGTTTTCGCAGACGTCATTTGTAAAGCTTCTTACACCATCCCCCGAAAATGCTTTCAGACTTTTCTTTAAATATGGTTTATCTTCATCACGTACCCCGTCCGAAAACATAACTATTACGTCGTTTTCGCTTACTGTACCCGTACCACAACCAACATCGGTTTTACTGATTATTCCCAGTGGTAACGAAGAAAAAGACACGTCGATTATTCTACCGTTTTTCTTTACAATTGAATCAGCTGCACCACATTTATAAAATTCTGTATGACCTGTAAACAAATCAATAACAGTTAAATCGAGTGTAACTGAACACTCATCACCACTTTTTGAAATCAATGTAGTATTTACTGTATTTATGGCTGCTTTTATACCAAAGCCACCTTTGATTAATTTTTCAAGCAAAGTCACTGCAAGACCTGATGAAAGTGCCGCTTTTGTTCCCGTACCCATACCATCGCAGATAACTGCATAAAAAAGACCGTTTTTATCTTCAAAAGTTGAAAAAGTATCTCCCGAATATTTTTCACCTTTTGCAGAAGATTGAACCCCTGAGCTTATTATTTTGTATTCAGATTTTTCCTTGTAAATAAATCGGGTTGTTTCATTCAAACGGTCTATAACGGGTAACTCAAATTTCCTGTTGGTTATCAGCTGTATCTGTGAACTTAAGGTACTCAGAGACGTTTTATCTGTTTGTGTTTTTACTTTTATTTCAACGGTCATTTTTTCAAATTCATTTATTACACAGCAACATTCAAGTACATTAAAATCGCAATTTATTGCTGCTGATTTTATTCTGGCAGCACTATCCATATCAAAAACAACATCTTTACCAAGATCTTCGCACAAGGAATCAAGAAGTGCTGAAACATTTACAAACTGTTCAGCAGCCATAGAATTCATTTCTTTAAATCGCATTTCATTTTTTCTTCTGACAACATACTCATCATAGAGCTTGTTAAAACTACTTGCTATATTTTCAGTTCTTATACATTTGGCAGAAAATTGTTGCGGCACGTTTTTATATTCCAAAAAAGAGCCTTCTTTTTTCATAGCCAACAGCGTATTAAAGGAATCCTGAGTTGCTTCAAACCCTTCACCCCAGCAAACGTCAAAAAGACCACAAGACCCACAAACACGGTATTTTGTTTTACGTGGTATAAAGGAAATATCGCTTTTTTCTGATTTTGACAATGCTTCGTTTACGTTAGTTAAAGAAGTACATATTTCAGACGATACTGAAGATGCATTTTTTATTTTGTAATAAAGTTCATTTTTTACAGTATCAATAATAGGTACAGAAACAGAAGGTTTAAGTACAGATTTTAATTTTTCGTCAAACTTACAGCTTATTACAATAAATATTATTGATGAAACAAATATCTCAATTATCTTTTTATAATCATCGAAACTGTCGTAAGATATTATTGCAACAGCAAAGCCTGTAAAAACAAATGATATAACAGTTGCTATTCTTCCGAAGCCTGAAAAAACGCCACAAATCAAACCACCGAAAGAATAAAAGCTTAATAAAAACACATCTGAACCCGACAGACCCATAGTTATACCACCACATATACCTACGATAGCACCACCGGCTTCTTTTGAATAAAACCCACAAAGCATAATAAGTACAGCTATTATTATATGAACAGGATATATTCCGAAAACACTGAAGCTTCTTAATGAAAGAAGTAAAATCATTGTTGAAATTATTATTGATGTTGCCTCTTTAGACGTAAGCGACGATACGCCACCTTTTAAAGAGAGAACCGAAAAACTTTTATTCAACAAAAACGAAGTTGTAGCACCTATTGTGCTTTCAGCAAAGGTTAAGAGTAGAGAAAAAAGAGAAATACTATCAGCAAAAGCAATTGCAAGTCCTGTTACAAAAAGGCTGATAAACACAACTATTACAGGTGTTATATTATTGTCTCTTATAGGCTTAAACGGCTTTAAAGCAGTCATAATGACACATAAAGCAAGAACCGTTGACGTGTATCGTAAGGCTGATACCGAATCAAGCGAAACGAACCACCCTAAAACAGCACCTATGGCAGCACTTAATGTTAAATCTTTGGAAACAGAAGCTGTAAATGCTGCACCAAAAGGAGAAAAATCCTTACCGAAACCCGAAAGGCTGAACAAAAAGCCAAGGCAGAAACTAAAAAGATGTTTTACAACCATTTTATAAAGCATTTTATGTTTTTCTTTTTGCCATCTTCCACCGTACACCCTCACGGCTTGTTTTACACTCATATTTATACTCCTGACGAAATAATTATATTCCCTATTGTAAATATATGGATATGTAAAAATTGTCGTAATCGGTTGTGCATTTACAATTTTTTATGTTATAATTTTTATAATATTGATGCAATTTATCGATAAAACACGAAACTATATTTTTCGTAAGATTTTTGTAATAAATTTATGACTTTTTTTGTAATTTTAAGTTGTTATCATCTTAGTGTAAAAGGTCAAGGGGGATTTTTATGTACAACGTTCTTATATGTGACGATGATAAGGCTATTCTTAAATCCATTGAAATATATTTAAAAATGGACGGCTACAATCCGTTGCTTGCAACTAATGGTAAAGAAGCATTGGAGGTTATTGAAAACAATGAAGTTCACTGCATTGTTCTTGATATAATGATGCCTGTTCTTGACGGTCTTGAAACAACGTTAAAAATCAGGCAAACTAAAAACATTCCGATAATACTTCTTTCTGCAAAAAGTGAAGACACCGACAAAATAACCGGTCTGGGTTTTGGAGCTGATGATTACGTTACAAAGCCTTTTAACCCTTTAGAGCTTACAGCGAGAGTAAAAAGTCAGATAAGACGCTACTGCTCTTTGGGTAGCTTACAGAAAAAGCAAGGGGTAATTGTTAACGGTGGTCTTGCTGTTGATACGGTGGCTCACGAAGTTACGGTAGATGGTGAACCCGTAAGACTTACTGCAACGGAATACGGAATAGTTGAACACCTTATGAAAAATTTAGGTTGTATCTTATCAACAACACAAATTTACGAGGCTGTATGGGGCGAGCCCTGTATGGTTGGTGACAAAACCGTAACGGTACATATAAGGCGTATAAGAGAAAAAATAGAAATCAACCCGAAAGACCCGAAATATTTAAAGGTGGTGTGGGGAATTGGATACAAAATTGAAAAAATCTAAATACAACCCTCTCTTAAAAGCGACAGCTATTATATTGACTGTAGTTTTTGCTTTTCTTTCAGGGTATCAGGGGCTTAATGCCGTAAGAAAAG
>JAZOSL010000061.1:0-6022 GCA_045657085.1 Acutalibacteraceae bacterium
GTTGATATCAACAACTTTGAAGCAGCAAAGGCAAACTTCTATAGCGTTCGTGATAAGGTTGAAAAATACGAAAACGGTGATGTTAACGAAGCACCCAAAGAAAATAGCTCTTATATGGATTTTAGCGATGCATTAAAACAGCTTGTTGAAATTTTAAGTAAAGTTCTTTTCATGTTCTTCGATGGTGCCGGTTTTGGTGATATGTAAAATCTGACCCAAACAAAAAACCTTCCTATCTTGCGATAGGAAGGTTTTTATTTTTTTATTTTATTCATGTGGCAAATAGCAGAATATACTTTCTGCTTCACCATTTTTCATATACACTCTTGAAACACGGCTGTTTATATCACAAACTATTTCATAATTAATTGTTCCTGCCTTCTGAGCAATAACATCAACCGAAATAAAATCGTCACCGTCTTTACCGAAAATCGTTGCCGTATCCCCTGCTTTTGTTTCAGGTACATCTGTTACGTCAACCATAAATTGGTCCATACAAACTCTGCCTAAAATCTTTGCTCTTTTACCGTGAATTAAAACTTCACCATTATTAGAAAGAAGTCTGGGCACACCGTCTGCATAACCTGCACAAAGAGTGGCTACTTTTGTAGGTGCAGTAGTTTTAAAGGTACAACCATAACTGATGTAAGTATTTTCAGGTACAGTTTTAACCTGTACTACTCTTGTTTTCATACTCATTACAGGGTGTGGCTGTGGTATATTTTTATATTCGACCTCATCCGACGGATTAAGACCATAAAGTATAATCCCCTGACGCACCATATTATATTTTTCAGGCAAATCAGCAATACCGGCACTATTATAAAAATGCTTTATCGGTATATCAATACCTGCTTCTTCAAGCTTTTTAACAAAGCTTTCAAAACGTGAAATCTGCAAATTTGTATATGCTTTGTCTGTTACGTCTGCTGCAGCAAAGTGACTGAAAGCACCTTCAAGCTCTATATCGGGAAGTTTTTTAATCTTTTTAATTTCTTCAACAGATTCGTCACAATCAGCAAAACCGATTCTTGACATACCTGTATCAACTGCTATATGGAATTTTGCAGTCTTTTTAAGCTTAGTGGCACTTTTTGAAAGGCACTCAGCCTCATAAAAATCTGATATTGTAGGTGTAAAATCATATTTTACAACATTATCATAATCACCATAAGGAATATGACCAAGAAGAAGTATGGGTGCATTAACACCGTTTTTTCTTATTTCTAAAGCTTCATCTGTTGCGGCGACAGCAAGGTAATCTGCTTTATTTTCAAGAAATTTTGCAACCTTAACAGCACCGTGGCCATAAGCATTTGCTTTAACCACAGCTAATATTTTAATATCTTCGGGTAAACTTTTCTTAACACTCTCAAAATTATAATCGAGTGCATCAAGATCTATTTCTACCCAGGTACGTAATGATTCAAATAAATCTGTCATCGAGTAACACTTCCTATGAAGACAATAATACCACTTATCAAAACTTAATACAAGACATTTTACAAGATAAAAAGCAAAGCATTTCGCTTTGCTTTTTCAACTCATTTATCAAGAAGCTTGTTCATAAGACCTGCATCATCGGTAATAAGACCGTCAACGCCTAATTTTATAAGATGCTTTGCAACATTTTCTTTATTTACAGTCCAAGGATTAACCTGAATACCTGCCCTGTGAGCACGTTCAACATAAAGCCTTGTTACGTACATATAGTACGGATGAAGTGCATCTGCACCGATTTCTTTTGCAAAGCTAACAGGACGAGCACCTATTTTTACTGAAATAAGTCTGTCAGGGCTGTAAAGAATACCTGTTTTACAAGCCTTATCAACCTTTTTACATACAACAAGAATTGCAGGGTCAAAGCTTGAAATAAGAAGCTTGTCAAAAAGTCCGTGTTCTTTTACTGCATTAATGGTTTTTTCTGCGATTTCTGTGCCTGCCTGACCAAAATGCTCACTTTTAAGTTCAATATCAAGAACCTTCATTTTGTCGCCCATTTCTTCACTTAAAGAAAGGAACTCATCTAAGGTAGGTATTTTAGTGCCTTCAAATTCAGGGCCTTTATATTTACCGAAATCGAACTCTCGAAGTTCTTCAAGAGTCATATCTTTAATAGCTCCGACACCGTTTGATGTTTCGTCTATTGTAAAGTTATGACAAACAACGGGGATACCGTCTTTCGTGAGATGAATATCAGTTTCGAAACCGTCACAACCTATTTCTATTGATTTTCTGAACGCTTCAAGAGTATTCTGAGGTGCAACTAAATTAGCTCCTCTATGTGCAATAACATTACAGTTAATCATTTGCAACGACCTCACTTTCACTGTTAAAATTATACATTACATTTTAAAATAATGCAACTTTAATTTTTAAGTATTTTCACTATTGCGGCACCTATGCCGATTGCACCTGCAGCACAACCTGCTATAAGACCTGCCTTTTGCTTTACCATTTCATCAGCATCCCAGATATAGCAAAGCTCATTATAAAGCCCGCCACCACAAAGTTCTTTAAAATTATAAAACTTTGTTTCGTAATTACCGGTTGCTTCGTCAATATCAAAAATCCTTACACCCTT
Organism: Acutalibacteraceae bacterium; assembly: GCA_045657085.1. GTDB lineage: Bacteria > Bacillota > Clostridia > Oscillospirales > Acutalibacteraceae > DTU089. The sequence goes on from JAZOSL010000061.1 coordinate 2,585, forward strand.
ATTTCTTGTACCGTAGCAACGGAAGGAAGCACAAGCAGTCTGAACAAAATTTATACCGTCAACAACACCCTCAAAGCAGTTGCAGTGGTCATGACCGAAAACAACAGCTTTAATATCGCCACATTCCTTCATAGCTTCCATCTGGCCTGTTTTTTGGCTTACCATACAGGGATATTCACCAAGCTGACCTTTAACACCGTCTTTAAGTGTGTAGAATTTATTATCAGGACCTTCAACTGAATTGGGAGTCCCTTTACTGCATTCTTCAATAAGTTCAAATGTTTCAAGCATTGGAATATGCTGGAACATTAAAGATGGAACGGGTACGCCACCGTTTTCTTCTTTTAGTTTTTTACTTTTATTTTTATACCATTCAACAGCCTGTGGTTTAACAAATTCATAGCATTTATCGTCTTCTTTATCGTTCCACGCAGAATCAAGCATCCATATGTTAAATTTAACCTTTTCACCGTCCTCTGAATAGATAGGGATATTGTACGTTGCAACATCACCTGATTCTTCATCATCAAGACCAAGGTTACAGCTATATGCTCTGTAAAAATCTGCCTGTTCTTCTTTGGTAAGACGATTTCTGTCATCGTGATTACCGTAAATCATTCCAAAGGGAATTTTTCTTTCTTCTATGGGGGCTATAAGCTTATCAATTGCTATTCTCATAGCTTCTGCTTCGCCCTCTTTATCTTTAATAACAAGTTTTGAGCCGATTCGTGCATCACAAAGGTGGTTACCTAAAATATTGTCACCGGTAAGAACAATAAGGTCAGGCTTCAGGCTATCGTAAGCTGCATTAAGCATACGAATCATAGTAGGTCTTACAAATTGAAGGTCCTGAGCATCACTTACCTGCATTATTCTGAATTTACCATTTTTAAAATTTAATTGCATAAATTTTACCACCTTAATTTTTTAGTCGAATTTACATCAATTCGGGAAGAAATGCTTTTGCTATTCCAAAATAAACCAACAAAGATACACCGTCTACAATAGTTGTAATAAACGGACTAGCCATTACAGCTGGGTCAAGCTTCATTTTCTTTGCAACAATCGGAAGCACGCAACCGATAACCTTTGCACAAATAACGGTAAGGCAAAGAGTAAGAGCTACAACAATTGCAACGTTATTTGTTACACCGGGTGTTTTAAGAAGCATACCGTCTATGAGTATTACCTTGACAAAGCATGCAATTGCCAAGGATACACCACAAAGAACAGATACTCTGATTTCTTTCCATAACACCTTTAATGTGTCTCCAACGTCAATTTCACCTAACGAAAGACCACGTATAACAGTAACAGAAGCCTGGCTACCTGAGTTACCACCTGTACCCATAAGCATTGGTATAAATGCTGTAAGAATAACTATTTTTGAAAGAGCATCTTCAAATGAAGAAATAATCATACCTGTAAAGGTTGCTGAAAGCATAAGGAAGATAAGCCACGGAATACGTCCCTTCCAAAGCTCCCATACAGAAATTTTAAGATAAGGTTTATCTGTTGTAGGGGCAATAGCAGCCATTTTTTGGAAGTCTTCTTCAGCCTCTTCCTGAATAACGTCAATAGCATCGTCAAAGGTAACAATACCAACCATACAATTTTCGTTATCAACTACCGGAAGAGAAACAACGTCATATTTATTAAAAAGCTGTGCAACCTCTTCTTTATCGCTTAACGTTTTAACTGATAAGGGATTTTCTTCCATAACATCTGAAAGCAACTCATCATCATCACATATAAGAAGATCCATCGCTGTTACGGTACCTAAAAGCTTATGCTTTTCAATTACGTAACATACGTTAACTGTTTCAGAATGTACGCCCCTTGATTTGATTTTTTTAAGAGCATCACCTATCGTCATATCAGGTGCAAGACTCACATATTCAAGGGTCATAATGCTACCGGCACTATCTTCAGGATAATTAAGAATTGTGTTAATAGCTGCCCTTTTACCACCTGCAGCTGAAAGAATCCTTTCAACAACGTTAGCAGGCATTTCTTCAATTATGTCAACGGTATCGTCAATAAACATATCGTCCATAATTGTTTTAAGTTCTCGGTCTGTAAAGGTTTCAAGAAGCACCTGTTGCTGTTCAGGCTCCATATACGTAAAAACCATTGCTGCATTTTCTTTCGGAATAAGACGAAAAAGCATAACCATTGTTTTGTCGTCTTCAAATTCCGGAAGTAAAACAGCCGTATCAACAGGGTTCATTGTATCAAATATGCTTTTTATGGCTTTATATTGTTTTTCATTTAAAAGCCTTTCGAATACTTCCTGTGTCATAAAATCCTCCTTTTTTGTTAGTTAAAACCCATTTTCGCAGATGTAGGAGGGTAAAAAGCAAATAAAAAAACTGAGTCTCTCGACTCAGCGACAAAAAAACATACGTAGCCGTTACATATTGTAACAGCACAAAAAGTGTTACCAGCCTGTTATGCATTCAGACTGTAAGGTCGCTGATTTTAAATAGTTGCTACTTCGCCCATGTCCGCTACTGCCCGAATCCATTATACTGTCACACTCCTTATAAAAATAAATCCACAAATAAATATAAACTAATAACAATTAAATGTCAAGAAAATCAAAGAACGAAAACAAAAAAATAAAGGGATTCATAACGAACCCCTTTAAAAGTTTAAATCACTTAAAAGAAAATTGTAATAACAGACATAAGCCAAGCAATAAATGCTTTGATACCTGTATACTGAGATGTTCTTACCTGTCCACAAACCTGGCAAACCTTTTCATTGGGAGTATAGCCATGATCAAGAGTTGTGTGGGCTTCTTTATCTGCCTGACCACCACAGTCAGAGCAATCACGCCAATGGTACATACCATCGTACTCGTAGCCACCTTGAGGATTATGGTCAACAATTACGTGACAAACGTTTGATTCGCCATAATTATTTGCAGGATCAGCTGCGAAATATTTGATATACATCTCGCCTTCTTCAAGAGGTGAACCATCGTAAGGAATCCAGATGCCGTCAGCTGATAAAACTTCCCAACCCTGTGAATAAATAACACCACTTACTTCAGGTGCTTCTAATGAGTCATTAATATTTTTGCCGGGGCAAATTCTAATTTCTGAAACAATTTCATCAACAAATATTTTTGCTGCACTTGCAGGAACTGCAAACACACAGAAAAGAGTGCACAAACAAAGTGCTATCGCTAAAACCTTTTTCATAAGTATAGCTTCCTTTCAAGACTATTTTTTTACATTCTAACACCAATTCGAATAAAAAGCAAGTATTTTATTTAAATTTAACAACTTCATTTTCTTTATAAATCCAACAAATGCCAATAAATTCTCTGAATTTACCACTTACCATTTGCAAATTGCGACTTAAACGTGTTGGATTTTTGTTGCAGTTTGCAATTTCTCTGCTCCGAAGGCGTATGAAGATACGTCGAGT
>JAZOSL010000062.1:0-3230 GCA_045657085.1 Acutalibacteraceae bacterium
GGTTCTTTGAGAAGATCTTTTTCAATAATTGTTGAAAGGTTTTTATGGTCTGCGATATGCTCAGCAAATACAACGAAAGCAACCGGAACGTAAGCAACAGCAACTGTAGCGATGTATGAAGGTTCAAGCTCTTTAATTGCAGGAATACCGGTTAAAAATGTAAATTCCGGAATTTGGAAGAATGTTTTAAGAGTAATACCATCTGCAACAAGATTCTGGAAGGGAGCAAGGTCAAGTGCAATAAGAGCATCGTTACCAGTTGCAAAACCAATTGCTGTAAAGATAGCGGCAACTACGTAACCTGCCAAAATACCGATAATAAAGGGGATAAGTTTAGCCATTTTTTTGCCGTAGGTTGAGCAAATAATGACTACAAACAAAGTAACTAATGCACAAATAAATGAAACCCAGATATTTGTTGTCATAATAAATGAACCGTTGCCATCCTGAGGACCGTAGCTGAAAACATCTTTAATAGAAGCACCGGCAAGAGAAAGACCTATAATTGCAACAGTAGGACCAATTACAACAGGTGGCATAAGCTTGTCGATCCAATCAACACCTGCAATTTTAACAACAATGGCAATAACAACGTATACAAGACCTGCAAAAACAGCACCAAGAATAATTCCAATGAAACCCATTGCGGCACTTGTAGCACCTGCAAAAGCAGCTAACATAGAACCAATAAAAGCAAATGAAGAACCAAGGAAAACGGGGCTTTTAAACCTTGTAAAAAGTTGATAAACAATTGTACCTACACCTGCACCCAAAAGAGCAGCAGAAGCAGTCATACCATTACCGATGATTGCAGGAACAGCAATTGTTGCAGCCATAATAGCAAGTAACTGCTGTATAGCAAATACGATAAGTTGTCCGAATTTTGGTTTGTCTTTAACATCGTAAACGAGTTTCATAATGTAACCCCCACATTTTTATTTATTATAGCCTTTCGGCATATAACCAAGTAAATATTATAGCTGGTAAAGCTTTACACAAGTTTCACCGTCAGTTTCAGGAAGGTGAACAGCAATATGTTCCTGTGTAGAAGTTGGAACGTTTTTGCCGACAAAATCAGCTCTGAAAGGCAATTCTCTGTGACCACGGTCAACTAAAATTGCGAGCTGAATGCTTGACGGTCTTCCTGAACTGAAAATAGCTTCAATAGCAGCCCTTACAGTTCTGCCTGAAAACAAAACGTCATCAACTAGTATTATATCTTTACCGTTAACGTCAAAAGGTAAGTTAGAAGGGGAAACCTCAGGTGTTTCGTGAGCCTCGGTTAAATCATCTCTGTAATGATTTATATCAAGCTCACCAACTGTAAGCTTCGTTCCTTCTATCTCGTTTATTTTTTCGGCAATCATTTTTGCAAAAGGAACACCTCTTGTTTTAATTCCTACTAAATAAACGTTATCTATACCTTTGTTTCTTTCAATGATTTCGTGAGATATACGTACAAGTGAGCGACCAACGGCTGCACTATCCATAATTTCTGCTTTGAAAACCATATATATACCTCTACTTATAAAATGTAAACACCTGATTCAAGCTCAACAACTTCTCTGTCATTTGTTTTTATATATCTGTAAACGGGTTCGTCAAACGTTTTATAATCCGAAACTGTAAAATCACTTAAATTAACAGTTCTTATTTTGCATGACTCGTAGTTACAAATATATATTTTGTTATCATATAAGCTTAATGAAACAGGGTTTAAAAATGCTGTAGAAGAATCTCCACCGATTCGTAAAACAATTTTTTCGGTTGTAGGTGAATAACGTATAATACAGTTATTTTCAGGCACCACACACCAAAGATATTTACCTTCAGCAACAACACCGTTTACAGGGCAACCTTTATATTGCAAGTCGCCGGTCCAATAAAGCTTACCTTTATCGTCAAACAGACCAATTTCACCACTTGAATAGGCGATAGCAGTGTGTTTGTTTAGTGTCTGACATGCATCGCAGTAAATAAAATCACTTAATTGATCGGTAATAGCTTCATAGTTTTCGCCAAATTTATTTAAAAGGTATGCACCTCTTGTGCTGGCTGTCGGACGTTCAAGCTTTACATCGTAAGTAAAAAATGAAATTTTAGTTTTGCCGTCTTTTAAAGTGTCTTTTCTGGCAACAATAATACCTTTAGAAAAAGACACAATATCGGCAATATCAATGTCCATTATTTTTTTCATAATCAACCCTCGTTGCTTTTATCTATTTTGTTAATCTGATAGCAGAGTGTCATAAGTGAATCGCCTAAATGAACATTTTCAACAGCAACATTCTCATATCTATGAACAAGGTCACATTGTGCAAAGTTCCAGAAGCCTTTGATTCCTAAAGAAACAAGTTTGTCTGCATTTTCGGCTGCATATTCAGCAGGAATGCAAAGGATTGCAACTACAGGATTTTCTTTTTTACAGAACTCGTCCAACGTAGCAGAATCGAGAACTTCAATACCACCGATAGTTGTTCCGATTACAGAAGGGTTATTATCAAAAATACCAACTAAATCAAAACCTCTGTTTTCAAAGTGCAAATGAGTGGCAATTGCGTGGCCAAGGTTACCTGCACCAATCATAATTGCTTTTGAACGGTTGTTGATACCAAGAATGTTACCGATTTCATTATATAATTGTTCAATGTTATAACCGTATCCCTGCTGTCCGAAACCACCGAAGCAGTTTAGGTCTTGTCTGATCTGAGAAGCAGTAAGACCCATTCTTGAAGAAAGCTCTTTTGAAGAAATGCGAACTATACCTGCATTTTTTAATTCTTCAAGATAACGATGATAACGGGGAAGACGCTTTATAACAGGAATTGAAACCTGAGTACTTTCTTTCATTGTTATTAACACCTTTTAAATTAAAGTTTTTTAAGAGTATCCATAACGTATTTACCGAATTCTTCACAAGTACAACCTGTATCTCGACCGGTAATAACAAGTTTCTTTTCTTCTATCATACAGATATCAAGAGCTCTTTCGAGTTTGTCTGCTTCAGCCTGGTAACCGATATGTGAAAGAAGAAGTACAGCTGCTCTGAGCATTGAACAGGGGTCTGCATACTGACCTCTGCCTTCTTTCATCATTCTGGGAGCTGAGCCGTGGATAGCTTCAAACATAGCGTATTTCTTGCCGATGTTTGCGCTGCCGGCTGTGCCGACGCCGCCCTGGAATTCAGCAGCTTCGTCTGTTATGATATCGCCGTAAAGGTTGGGAAGAAC
>JAZOSL010000063.1:0-3027 GCA_045657085.1 Acutalibacteraceae bacterium
ATTGCTTCAAGCATTTTTTTACGTGTTTCGTAATTGTGGTAAGCTGTTTTGCCTTTAATTGCATTGAACTCGTCAGTTGAAAGAGCTACAACAAGGTAATCGCCCAATTCTTTTGCTCTTTTAAGAATTCTGATATGACCGTAATGCAATAAATCGAACGTACCATAGGTTAAAATTCTTTTCATTTTTACACCTCGTTATTCAAGAATAATACGGGCAAGCTTTTCAGTGCTATCCGTACTTCTGTTTTTTACATATTTATCTGAAAAACTGCTGATTAAAGATTGGTCGTAATTGGGTGACAACAAATTAATAAAAAGCTGTTTTTCGTCTGTATAGGCTATCCCTGGAAGCTCCTGCAAAACATCAACGTTAAGCCCTTGCTCTTTTTTATAAGTATCATAATCAGGCACGTAAAACCACATTGGTTTATTAAGTAACGCCCCTTCAAAAGCACAAGCTGAATAATCAGTAATTATACCGTCGCAAAGCTTCATAAGGTCATACGTAGTAAAATCACCATTGATGTTAAACTTTTCGTTCTGAGATAATCGGCTTAAAGGATGAGCCTTGATTATCAGTTTTACGTTACTATTCTCACTGAAAACAGAATACAAACTTTCTGCAAAAATATCATCATTTTCTCTGAAGGTAGGTACATATAAAATGATATTTTTGTTTAAGAAATCAGGATTCAATTCTAAAAATTCTGACTTTTTACATTCACCGTTAAGAATATCATCTACCCTTGGTAACGAAGCTATTTTTATTTTGTCCTGACTACAACCAAAGGCTTCGCAATAAAACTTTGCAGTAGCTTCAGATGGTGCAATAACTACATCGTAGTTTTTATGCATACACATAGCCTCTGAAACAGCTTTATTTCGCCCTTGAGCTTTACCAACAGACTGCAAACTGAATTTTTTTACTGCACCTAAAGCGTGCCATATCTGTACTTTTTTTAAAGATTTTTTATGAGTAAGACAAGATATCGGAATAGAATATGTATCTGCAATAGCTATACGCGAATCAGACAATTCCCACATATCTTTGAAAATAGAAAGCACGTAAGAAAAAGACAAACCACTTTCGTCTTTTAGTTTTTTTAATCTGAAAACCTGAATTGTATCAGGTGATATTTTTTTTATTTCTTCAGATAACATCTGAAAATCTTTTGATTTTTCATCTGATTGACGTGAAAGCCAAACTATTTTATTTTTAGTTTTTCGCAATTTCATTGGCGCATAAATGATCCTTATAAAAAGAACAAACACCTTAATAATCAACAATTTCATCGTCTGTACCTCATCATTATATACCATTTTTATTCTATTCCAAACAACTTAGTTTGTCAAGAAAAATAAAGTACTGATACAACTTGAATTACAGCCATTCATATGCTAAAATTATATTGATATTCGGGGAAACAGGTGAAAATCCTGTACGGGCCCGCCGCCGTGAAATGTGTTTCATATTACTCACCTATCTGATGCCGCAATCAGAGACACGTCATTGGGGAAACCTGAGAAGACGGTAAGTAATGCATTAAGTCGAAATATCCGATATCACCCCCTCTTTTAAGGTTTTACCTGACCGCGAGTGCCGGTTTTCAGATAAGAGGAATTATAAAAATCAAAGGAGAAATACAATTATGAAAATGACACGTTTTAAAAAGACGTTGTCGTTAATCTTTTGTTTTGTGCTTATTGCGGCTATTGCACTTTTTACAACAGGTTGTAACGGCAACAATGACACAGGCAGCAACTCTACTACACTGCCCGCAACACAAGAGACACCCGAAAAGGTTGACGCAAAGGTCGTTGGTGAAGGTGAAAAAAACTTTATGTTTTCAGTAACCGACATTGATGGTAAAACTACAGAATTTCACGTTTTCACCAACAAAGCAACAGTTGGCGAAGCTCTTCTTGATGCTAAGCTCATTGAGGGTGAAGATGGTCAGTATGGCTTATATGTAAAAAAAGTCAACGGAATTACCGCCGACTATGACGTAGACCAGACTTATTGGGCTTTTTACGTTGACGGTGCATATGCTTCGTCCGGTGTTGATGCAACAGAAATCACCGAAGGCTCAACATATTCTTTCAGACAAGAAAAATGAAGCTTAAGGTAAAAGAAGTCGCCGTTTTCGGTATGCTGGGTGCTTTGATGTATGCCTCAAAAGTAATTATGGAATTACTTCCAAACATTCATCTTATTGGTGTTTTCATAGTTGCTTCTACAGTCGTATATAGAAAAAAAGCTTTATACCCTATTTATATTTATGTTTTTTTAACAGGCTTGCTTGGTGGTTTTTCAACGTGGTGGGTACCATATTTATACATATGGACAATACTATGGGCTGTTGTGATGTTATTACCTAAAAGCTTACCACCAAAATCTGCACCAATTATTTATTCCGGTGTTTGTGCTTTGCATGGTTTTCTTTACGGAATACTTTATGCACCTGCACAGGCAATTCTGTTTAACCTTGATTTTAAAGGCACAGTTTCATGGGTAGTTGCAGGTTTCCCGTTTGATTTAATTCACGGGATAAGTAATTTTATTTGTGGGTTACTTATTGTGCCGATCATAACTGTTTTAAAAACTGCTGAAAAATCAATAAAAAAATCATAAAGCCAAAAAATCACCCCGAAGGAACTAAAACCTTCGGGGTGTAATTTTTTATATTTTATTCCATACCTACAAGTACGCCTTCTTCAACATAGCAAATCGTACCATCAATAAGCTCTACGGTTCCTGTAAAATATGTATTCCAAATGCCGTTTTCAACAAAGAGATAATATTCCTGAAGCTGAACAAAACCTGTGAAATTAAAGTTTACTGCACCATTTTCAACAAAATATACAGCACCTTCATAATCACATAATACAGTTGCATTGGTATACACACCGTTTTCAACGTAGTACCAACCACCGTTATATGGTGATAAGCCTGAGTAGCTCCAATCAATTACACCGTTTGCTATATGATAGAAGCCACCGTAATATTCGCAAAGACCTGTATAGT
>JAZOSL010000064.1:0-4875 GCA_045657085.1 Acutalibacteraceae bacterium
CCAATCCACATAGCACTTACTGTAATAGGGTCGTGAACTTTCTCGATAACGTGACCCATGCCGTGACCTGCAATCCAATATTTTTTTGCATGAATATCAGCAGGCATAACCTCTCTGACAGCATAACCGCAAACATAGCTGTTACCCGTGATAACTGTGGGCATCTCTCGGGGAAGTTCGGGAGCCTTACCCATTTTTTTAGTTAATTTTTTTGAACTGATTTTACCTATGCTTCTTACAGCCTTAGCAGCAAATTCGTTAACACCCATTGTAAACACCTCTTATAAAATTTAAGATATAATTATACATCTACATTGTACCAAAAAGCACACATTAAAGTCAACGAAATAAGTGCCTAAATAATCACGCACAAATTGTATAAAAACACAAGAAACCGAGGAGTTTAACCTCGGTTTCTCTGATATAAAAATTTAAAATCAATAATTTTCTTTTCTAACTTCAAAATAGCTCTGAGGATGAGCACATACAGGACAAACCTGAGGTGCTACTTTTCCCATTACAAGGTGGCCACAGTTACGGCATTCCCACATTGTTTCTTCTGATTTCGCAAAAACGGCCTGCATCTCTACATTGTTAAGAAGTGCTCTATAACGTTCTTCGTGAGATTTTTCGATATCAGCAACCATTCTGAATTTTCTTGCGATTTCAGTAAAGCCTTCTGCTTCTGCTTCATCTGCAAATGTTGAATACATATCAGTCCATTCATAATTTTCGCCTTCAGCAGCACTGAGAAGATTTTCGGCAGTTGTTCCGATACCCTTAAGCTCTTTGAACCACATTTTTGCGTGTTCTTTTTCATTATTTGCAGTTTCTTCAAAAATAGCAGCAATCTGCTGATAGCCTTCCTTTTTTGCTACAGATGCAAAGTAAGTATATTTGTTTCTTGCTTCACTTTCTCCTGAAAAAGCTGCACGAAGATTCTGTTCTGTTTTTGAACCTTTAAGTTCCATTATAATCATCCTTTCAATCAACTGTATTACTAACATTTCCCATTCGGGACTATTTATACTATAAAATAAAAAACAAGCACTTGTCAAACATTTTTTATAAAAACAGTGTTAAGTTTTTTGTTGACTTAATTTTGATAATATGTTAAAATTTTTTCAAATATTTTTAAAGGAGATTTTGTTATGGCAAAATTAAAAGACATCGACAAAGCTGCTGAATCCAAGGGTTCAATCCTTGTTACTATCTGGCAGTTTGTTAAATTTATCGTTGTTAGTCTTCTTGCAATGATCGTTCAATTCGTTCTTCTTAACACTCTTCAGCTTATCCCTGCAATTCAGGCACTTTACACAGAGCCTTTCAGCTGGTGGGTATTTGTTTACCCCGTTGCAGTTGGTGGTTTAGGTTACTTTATTGTTAGCAACGTTGCTAACGTTGTTGCTCAGATTGTTGCTTTCTTCGTTAATAAAGAAAAAACCTTCAATTCAGGCGCAAACGTTGCAATTGCTCTTCCTATTTACATAGCTTTCACTATCGGTCTTATCCTCTTCTCAGCATGGCTTAACCCTACTCTCAAAGAGGTGTTCGTTGGCTTCAGCTGGTGTGATGAGGTTGCTGCTAAGAATATTGCTACTATGATTTGCTCAGCAGTTCAGTTCTTCCTTTACTTCCCTGTTGACAAAATCCTTTTCCACAAGAAAAAAGAAGAGAAATAATTTAGCAATCAATCAAATAAAAAAAGACCTTGGAAATTCAAAGGAGTTTCCAAGGTTTATTTTTTAGTTATTTTATTTTGTGAATCAGAAATTTTGACCGTTCCAACCCCATTTATCATATTCACGATATTTAACGTAAATTCTATCAGGTGAAATTTCAAGCTCACGGTTAAGGATATCACAAACAACAACTGTCATCTTTTCAGCATATTCGTTTGTAGTATTACCCAATAATTCAACGTCAACAATTGCACTGTCTTCTGATAAATCACCCTTAAACCAAAGCTTTGCACCGTCATCAATACCAACCATCAACCAAGCTTCAGTTTTACCCGGAAAGGTTTCAATAGCTTTACCAAAAGCAGTTTTTATAGCTTCACATTTTTCATCAGATACTTTTTTAGTAGTTTTCAAATTGATATAAGGCATAAACTTACCCCCTTGTTTTTTCTTTATATTACCACATTGAAACAATTTGTAAAAGATTTATTTTAATATTTCTGAAAGTTTCATTCCGTTATAGGCTAAAATTGCACTTCCTACTGCAAGTACATCTTCATCAAATTTAACTTTCGGGTGATGTTGAGGGTAAACATAGCCTTCATCAGAATTACCTGCAGCCAAGGCTACCATGACAGATGGTACAATATGACTTACGTAAGAAAAATCTTCACTGCCACCACTTTTATTTGTTCTTGTACCAAAAGCATTTGTATTAAAAACCTTATCTTTACCTAATAAATCCACTATATTTTTTTCAATTTGTTGTGACAACTTTTCATTATTCAATAAAGTTGGACAACCTGCGCCAAAAACAACGTTGGCTTTTCCTCTGAAAGTTTTTGCTACACCATCTGAAATATCGGTTATACGCTTTTTTATATATTCACCGATTTCATCATTATAAGCTCTTATTGTGCCTTCTAAAACAGCAGTATCAGGTATTATGTTACCTGCTGTACCTGATTTTAACGAACCTACCGTAAGCAAAGCCTCATCAGAAACGCCTAACTCCCTTGCTGTGATTTCCTGAAATGCTATAAGTGTATGGGCTGCAATTGTCAAAGCATCTACACCTTGTTGTGGAGTTGAACCGTGACAACCTTTCCCCTGAATATTAACCGTAAAATATTGTGCAGAGGGTGCACCAACACCCCCACTTGATACTATTGCCGTACCCGTCTTTAAAGGTAATCCTGCCATTACGTGTATCATCATAGCACATCTAACTTCAGGATTTTGTAACACCCCGTTATCTATCATATTTTTTGCACCTGATAAAATTTCTTCAGCAGGTTGAAACATCAATTTGATTGCTCCGTTAATTTTACTCTCATATTTTTTCAGAAGCCTTGCTGCACCTAGAAGCATAGCTGTATGCATATCGTGACCACAAGCATGCATATTTCCGTTTTTGCAAGAAAAACAAACATCTGATTCTTCTTTTATAGGCAAAGCATCCATATCTGCCCTTAAAAGAACACATGGTTTACTTTTCTTTCCTATAACAGCTATAATTCCGTTTTTACCACAAAGTTCTGTTTCACAGCCAAACTCTTCCAGCTTCGATTTTACATACTGAATTGTATTTGAAAGTTCAAAACCCGTTTCAGCTTTTTCGTGAAGATATCTTCGGTATTTAATTATATCATTTTCAATTTCTTTCGATTCACTTAATAAGTTTTTATACATAAATTTATAAAAATCTTCTTATATCAATAGCAAGTTTTTCTTCAAGATCAATAAGCTTTTTAGTTATTTCTTTTGATGTTTCGTCAGCTGCCTCATATTTATTAAGGTACATATTCAAGGATTTAACACCCATATTACATCCATCAGTAATTAAATCTGCAATTGTGCCGTCAGACTCATTTACTATCAATTTCATATTTGTTTTAAGCCATGACATACCTTTGGCAATAGGGTTAGGCTCTTTACCGTCGTCTTTAAATCTTTCAAGAGCCTTTTGTATTTCTTCATCAAGCTCATTATGCTTCTGCTTTGAATCAACAAGGAAATTTTTTAAATCAGGTGAATAAACGTAATCTAAAACGTCATCAATAGAAGAAACGCCCATTTTAACACCTGCATCACATTCACGAAGCAATTTAATTGTATCTTGTTCTATCATAATATCATCCTTTCAATATGATATTATTTCCTAAAATGTTGAATATAACAAAAAATAATTTCTTGAAAAAACAATACTTATAGTCTATAATTACAATACCGTTTACGTCACACAAATCAATATATCCGTCCATGGCGCAGCTGGATAACGCAGCAGATTCCGATTCTGAAGAACGGGGGTTCAAATCCCTTTGGGCGGGCCAATAAAAAAAGACTTGCTTTTGCAAGTCTTTTTTTATTGATATCTGTTTTCGTTTTTACGGCTTTTTAATTTTATTAAGCTGAGCATTTATGCCGAGTAACTGTTCTTTCGAGAATTTAATATTAGCAGCACCCATAAGGCTTGTAAGACGGAGAACTGTGAAGCTTCCCATCATCTGCATCATCATACCACCCATTTGCTCACTATCAACCTGAGTATTGCCAAGACCTTTCATCATCTGACTTGCCATACCCTTGAAAAAAGCTGCACCTTCAGGACATTGTACGATATCAGAAAGTTTATCATTCAATGAGAAGTAGCCATCAACTTCTGTAATATCAAACCAGTTAAGAACTGCACCCTTTTCGCGTAATCGGTAATCAGGGTTAAATTCTTCTACTTTACGAATGAAAGAAGTATCTTTGTAATCACTAGCAACTGCCACTAATTCAGTTTCACCAGCATTGGGTACATCGAAATAGAAGAAGTGTTCTGCACTCTGTTTTTTGCCAAGACTCTTACCATTAGCAAAAAGTTCAACTTCTGGAAGATTTGAGTAAACAGTAACTTTTGTTACATCTTCTACTCTATCTACATATCTTTTACCACAAATATGAACGAAAGGATCATCTGAAAGCCATGCTTTGTAAGCATAGAATGAGTCTTTTTTATACTTACGGTCAAAAGTTACAAGACCTTTGTGATTCTGACCATTTTCGCCACCTTCGTTACGGCTATCTGCACCAAAGTCAAACATATTCGAAACGTGAGTTGCCCACATATATTTTCTTGAGAACAACTGTTTAATAAGCTCTTCGTGGTAATAAGCCTGATACTCTTCTGTGTAGTCACCCTGTTGTG
>JAZOSL010000065.1:0-3991 GCA_045657085.1 Acutalibacteraceae bacterium
AAGTTTGTTGACAAGAAGACCGACTGTCATAAAATCGCGGTAGGGAAGCTGTGATGAAATTTCCTGAACCATTTGAGGCACATCATCACCCATACCGTTTACAAGGTCTTTTACGGGCATTGTTGAAATAATATAGTCTGATTTGAATTGCTTTTTGCCATCAGGAGTTTCAACGAAAACAGACGAAATTTTTCCTGCTTCGGTAGTAAAATCTGTTACACGGTGATTTTTTAAGATTTTACCACCATTGTTTTGGATTTCCTGTGCTAAAGCTTCCCAAAGCTGTCCGGGTCCTTTTTTAGGGTAATAGAATTGTTCGATTAAAGACGTTTCAACGTTTTCACCTTTTTTGAAAGGTTTTGTTACTATGTTCAGTAACGCCTTTGTCAAGGAAAGACCTTTAACTCTCTGGGCACCCCAATCAGCAGAAATTTCGGAAGGATTAATTCCCCATAACTTTTCTGTGTAATCTTCAAAAAACATTTCGTAAAGTGGTTTGCCGAAACGATTTATATAAAAGTTTTCTAAAGAGTTTTCTTCTTTTTTAGCTACACAGGAATGAAGGTAACCGAAACCTGCTTTTAAAGTGCGGGAAAGCCCCATATTTATAAAGGTTTCAGGTTTGAGAGAAATTGGATAATCAAAAAATTTCCTTAAATAGTAGATTCTTGAAACTCTGTTTCTTAAAAGTAAAACTTTATCTTCTTTTTCGGGGTCGGGACCGTCAGGTGAAAGTTTTTTTTCGGTTTCTGTTCTTATGTCGTCAAATGACGGTGAACCTTGTAATGGTAACAGTTCTTGCCAGATTGTATTTACTTCATCAATTTTTGAAAAGAAACGATGACCACCTATATCTATACGGTTGCCGTTATGCTGTACTGTACGGGAGATGCCACCTATAAAGTCACTTTCTTCAAATATAACAGGTAAAATATCAGTGTTTTTTATAAGCTCATATGCAGCAGTTAAACCTGCCGGTCCTGCACCGATTATTATAGCAGTTTTCACAACAACAACTCCTTTCGGTAAAATTGAATTGTAGAGAGTTATATCAACTCTCTGTAAAACAGGCCGTTAGTTTTTTTGCCTTCAATATTTTTATTTTGTAAATATGCTTTAAATATGTTTTCACACGCTGTCTTTGTTTCTTTTGTGAAATAGAGGGTTGCAAAAGAAAGGTCAGGAAGATTTTTATCACCAATATACAAGGGGACACTGTTATAAAGAACAGAGTATACTTTATTATGGCAAATAAGTGGAAAGGTTATGCCTTTTCTATCAGTTAATTCTGAAACTCCGTTGCATTTTTCGCATCCGTTTTCACCTTTTTGCGGACATGCTCTTAAAAGCATTAACGGAAGATGACCATATACGTATGCACCACTTTTAATTGTACCGGTCATATTTTTTATTGCTTTTTCTGTTAATTCAAATGAAAAAGTAATATCGTCAAGACCTAAGTCTTTGTATTTTTTCAGAGATACAGAGTTAGTGATATTAAGACCGTGGTTGCCACAAATGTGAAAACCTGCTTTTTTAAGAAGTGCAATACCACTTATGTTTCCCGTTGAGCCCCTTACGATACCTATTTTTTTGATTTCTTTAAGCTGTGATAAAACTTTATCTTCGTTTTCAGGGTAAATAAGGGCAGGAAGCTCTGCACAGATTTTTACGGGTAAGAGCTCAATTTCATCCTTGTATTTTATGATATCATCAATTTTCAAAATAAGCATATCAACTTTATTAAAAATTTCTGAATATTGAGAAAAACTTTCAAGACGAATTCTTGTTTCTCTTTTTGGTTGAATAACTGTTTCAGCTTTTGTCTGTGGTATTGCGTCGTTTATGTTGTAATTTACTTTGCAGAGTTCTTTTTCTAAAAGCTCTGCGCCGTTTCGCCTTAAAGCATTGATTGCTGAAGCAGGGAGAGTAAGAGAATCTTCGTTTTCAAAGGTCAGTGAATCAAGATAAAGAGAGGTGTCACCTAATTTACTTAAGTTTCTTAAAGCTATTTCATAAGATAGAGGAGAGGTTCTTGGTTCTTGTGGAATTTCACCTGTTACAGTAACGGTTTCGTTGTTGCAAGTAAATGTGAGTTCTGTAGGCTCATCTTTTTTTAAAATAAGCTTTGCAACAGTTTTATTAGGACGGATATCATCTTTGTAAAGCTGCTCAAGCTCTTTTAAAATTGGTTGGGCAGAAGTAACGTCTTCTTTATTACGAAAACCGAACATCGATACGTTTCGTTCGCCTTTAAGATAACCGTCTGTAAATCCGTTTCGTGAAAAAACTGAACGAAGAATGGTTCTGTCGTAAAACTCATTGTTCATTGCTTTTTTTAGGCTTGAAACAGCTGCAGCAACGTATTCTGGGCGTTTCATTCTCCCTTCAATTTTAAAGGATTCTACACCTATTTTTTGCAGTTCGTTTATACTGTCAAGATATGACATATCCTTTAAAGAAAGGGCGTATTCCCTACCGTGACGGTTTTGCCAATTAAGTCGACAGCCTTGCGCGCAAAGACCACGGTTGCCACTTCTTTCTCCAAGCATAGCCGAAAGATAACAGTTGCCTGAAGTACTCATACAATGGGCACCGTGAACAAAAACCTCAAGTTCAACTGTAGTGTTTTCACGAATGAGTTTAATTTCGTTTAAAGTTAATTCTCTTGCCAAAACAACTCTTGAAAAGCCAAGCTTCTCTAAAAACTTAGCTCCACTTATATTGTGTACTGCCATCTGGGTAGATGCATGTACAGGCATATCAGGGCAAATTGCTTTGACTGCATCGAAAACTGCAAAATCCTGAATAATAACTGCATCGGCACCACATTTTGCGATGTTTTTGATACAGTCGTAAAGTGCATTCATCTCTTTGTCAAAAACAAGTGTGTTAAGAGTAACATATACCTTCACATTTCTTAAATGACAATATTTTATTGCATCTTTAAGATCATTGTCTGTAAAATTTTCTGCATTTCTTCGGGCATTAAAGTTACCTGCACCAAGATAAACGGCATTTGCACCACATCTTACGGCAGCATATAATTGTTCTTTTGCACCAACAGGGGCAAGAATTTCAAAACTTTTCATAGTTATCAGATGTCTGTAATGATTTCTTTCTTTTCTGTTCTTACTCTCAAAATGTCACCTTTTTTAACGTCAGCTGTACAATCAAGTGTAAGAAATTCCTGTGGATGACAGGCACTTTCACATTCTTCTCCTTTTTCGTTTACTATTTTTGTTGCTGTAAACTTCATACCAAAGGTCTCGGGAGAAAGAACTTCAATAGTGTCACCCAATTTGAAATAATTACGTTGTTGTATTTTTAATTTACCGTCTTTACAATCTTCAAGAGCGACACCTGCAAAGGTGCAATCCCAATGATAAAGACCGTCGTTTTTGTGACCGTGAACAAGGTTTCCGAAATAGAAACCACTATTGTACGGACGGTGGCTTATTGCGTTTAATTCTTCATCAAGAAGTTCTAAGGGTGAAGATTTATCAATAGCACGTCTGTAAGCGTTTACAACGTGGGAAACATAATATTCGGTTTTCATTCTGCCTTCAATTTTGAATGAATCAATACCTGCCTCCTGAAGCTTGTCAAGGAAGCCGATGGCTTTCATATCGTGAGAGGAAAGAAGGGCAGAATGGTCGGGATATTCTTCAAGCTTCAGATATTCGTTAGGTCTGTTCCTTTCAACAAGGTAATATTCCCAACGGCAGGGCTGAGTACATTCACCACGATTACCACTTCTGCCGTTCATGTATGATGATATAAGGCATCTGCCTGAATACGCCATACACATAGCACCGTGAACAAAGGCTTCAAGCTCTAAATCTTCGGGGATTTTTGAATGCATTTCTGCAATTTCGTCTATTGTCATTTCACGGGCGATAACAATTCTTGAAGCACCCATTTCGTAGTATGCAAGTGCTGATGCATAGTTGCAGCAATTGGCCTGAGTACTTATATGAACCTCTAATTC
>JAZOSL010000066.1:0-15700 GCA_045657085.1 Acutalibacteraceae bacterium
ACAAGCATAAACGTCTGAATGATCACCGAAAATGTTAAGTGCATGTGAAGCAACACAACGAGCTGATACATGGAAAACGCTGGGAAGAAGTTCACCTGCGATTTTGTACATGTTGGGGATCATAAGAAGAAGACCCTGTGAAGCTGTGTAAGTTGTTGTGAGTGCACCGGCTGCGAGTGAACCGTGAACAGTACCTGCAGCACCTGCTTCTGACTGCATCTCTGAAACCTTTACAGTTGTACCAAAGATGTTTTTAACACCCTGAGCTGACCACTGGTCAACGTAGTCTGCCATAGGGCTGGAAGGTGTGATGGGGTAAATACCTGCTACTTCTGTGAATGCATATGACACATACGCAGCGGCATTGTTACCGTCCATGGTTTTCATTTTTCTAGCCATAGTATTTCCTCCTATAAAAAAATCAAATAATAAGCATTATAATGATTACAATAATACCACTGATTATATTAGCACGAATATTCTCAAATGTAAACTGTAAAAATCTAAAAATTTGCCGAAAATTTAACAATATTCTTATTTTTTTGGCTTTTATCCGGAGCTGAATCTTTTGTTGCTGAAATTTTCACAAAAATACACCTGAAAAGTAAATATTTAATGCTGTTCTTGACAAAATATAGTTTTTATATAATAATATACTCTAATGCAGTACAGATTTTTGCTGTATTTACTTTAAATTTTGAAAGGAGTAAATCCGACCATGGATGACCCCGGACCTAATTTTATGGCCCAATTATCAATCCTTACTGCTGAAGGCTCTCAAGGCAGTATCCCCGTTTTTCAAATTATTCTTCTTTTTGCTCTTATTCTTGTGAATGCCTTTTTTGCTATGTCAGAAATGGCAGTTGTTTCACTTAATGATGCAAAGGTTGAAAAAATGGCAGAAGACGGCCACAAAAAAGCAAAGCTTATTTTAAAGCTGACAAAAAACCCCACAAGATTCTTATCCACTATTCAGATAGGTGTTACTCTTGCAGGATTTTTAACATCTGCTTCAGCTGCAACAGCCTTTGCTGAATTACTTACAAACGCAATTACAAGTACTTTCAACGTACCTGAAAGCATAATTTCACCTATTGCAGTTGTGCTTATCACTCTTATAATATCTTACTTCTCTTTGGTTTTAGGTGAGCTTGCCCCAAAAAGAGTCGGTATGCAGGTACCTGAAAAAATTGCTTTCACCGTTGCAAAGCCTTTACTTGTTATTTCCAAGATAACTGCTCCTTTTGTAAAGCTTCTTTCTCTTTCCACCAATGGTATAGTAAGGCTTTTAGGCTTCGACCCAAATGCCAACGAAGAAGTTATCACCGAAGAAGAAATCCGTATAATGGTTGACGTTGGTGGTGAAAAAGGCGTTATTGAAGATTCACAGAAAAAAATGATAAATAACATCTTTGAGTTTGACGATTTGGATGCCGGTGACATTATGACTCACAGAACAGACGTTGTTGCTGCAGACATTAACGATATCACTCTCGAAGACTTTATGAACCTTGCTATTGAACACGGCAGGTCAAGAATCCCACTTTTCGACGAAGATATTGACAACATTGTTGGTATTGTTTACGTTAAAGACCTTCTTAAATTTGTTGGTAAAGAGGTTAAAGCTAAAGGTACTCTTAAAAATATAATGAGAGAGCCTTACTTTATTCCCGAAACAAAATCCTGTGGTGAGCTTTTCAAAGAAATGAGCTCAAAGCGTATTCAGATGGCAGTTGTTGTTGACGAATACGGCGGAACAGCAGGTATCGTAACCCTTGAAGATATCGTTGAAGCCATTATGGGTAATATTCAGGATGAATACGATGTCGAGGAAGAAGAAATTTCAAAAATCGACGAAAACACATTTACCGTTGACGGTACAATCGATATAGAAGAAATCGACAAGCTTATCGGAAAAGAGCTTCCTGAAGGTGACTATGAAACTCTTGCAGGCTTTATTATGGATGAGCTTCAATGTATACCAAAAGACGGTGAAATGAACGAGGTCGTTTTTGAAAACGTTAAATTTACCGTTCTCTGTGTTGAAGACAGACGAATAGAAAAAATCAAAGTTGAAATCTCCCCCGTTGAAAAAAACAATGAGGACGATGACGACGAAGATTAAAAACCTTTAACTCAAACAGCACCATAATTTTATGGTGCTGTTTTTTGAAAGAGAGAGAATGAAATGAAAAAATTCTTTTGCCTTTTATTAACAGTAATATGTTTGTGGTTGCTGTGCATTCCAACAATGGCATATTCATTTAACGGTGAGTCTCTTTTTACAATTGATTTACCTGACGATTTTGCTCGGACAAATTATACCGAAACATCTTATACTTTTGAAAATAAAGACGGCGATACGCTCAGTATATCTTTTATCGCAAACGAAGAAAAGTTCTGTGTCAAAGATATGAGCGAAAAGGATATAGATGCTTATAAAAAGGAATATTTAAAAGACGTTGAAGCTGCTATGGAAACCTTTGAGCTGACTATTGAAAGTGATTTCATTTCTTGTAAAAAGGTGAAAATGCCTGACAACGTATATGCCCTTGAAAGCATAATGAAATCAACTATTGCAAATACTGAAAAAAAAGAAACCTTTTATCAGAAGGTATATGAATACGGTGGAATATATAACAAATACACCTTTTCATTTTCAACCACCGACGAAAAAAAGCTTGATAGCTTCGATAAATCCTTCGAAACAATTATTGTTAACGAAATCCCCTTTAAAAGCACGGTTGACAACATTATTACTTATGGTGCGATAGGCTTGATTGTTCTCTTTATTCTTTGGGGTATTGTAAGATTTATAAGAACTCCCGAAAAGAGAAAACAAGGGAAAATAAAGTAGTGCAAAGTGCAAAGTGACAAGTGTCGGAGACGAGTTGGCATTGTAATGCTCACTACGTTTGCAAGATAAGAGATAAAAGATAATATTAAAAGATAGTAAAAAATGGTCTGCGACAGCATCTTGTTATCGCAGACCTTATGTTTTTATTTTTATTAAATTATTGCGTTAGCTTTTTTGTAGACGGTGGAATTGTGAGGTGATGGCGTATGAAGATACGTCGAACTGAACAAAACACCGTATACTCAAAAAGCTATCGACCCTTTAAATGTGTTGATTTTTGTTGTAGACGGTGGAATTGTGAGGTGATGGCGTATGAAGATACGTCGAACCGAACAAAACACCGTATACTCAAAAAGCAACCATTTAAATTAGCCCCAGACTGCATAAAGAGTTGTTACATCTCTGAGAAGCTTAATTCTTGCACCGGGCTTTACGTCAACTGTTTTTGCTTTTTCGCTGTATGACCAGCCAAGGAAGGTTTTGTTTTCTTTTTCGGGTACGAAATCTGTTACGTTAACTCGTTCACCGTGATTTGAAATCTTTTCAATAGGTGCCTTTTCGCCACCGTTTGCATCATAAATCAAAGTACGTTTTGCTGAGTCGTTGTATTCAACAATAAAACCGTAAACAGTTTCTTCATCAAGGTCTTCTGTTGTTGAAAGCTTACGTGAGCCATCATTAAGAAGAACCTTTGTATTTTCTTTTTTATCCTGATTAGCTGTAAAATAGCAGTCACTTTCTTTAAGAAGAAGTGAAAGCATCATTGCTTCTGTTTCGTTATTAACAACTGCAAGTGAGCCACCCTTTGCCTGAGCAACTGCCTTTGCCTGATCAAAAGACATTTCTGTATCAAAAATTTCATATCTTCGACCGTTGAAAGATGCTGCGTTTACGGGTGTAATATTATCTGTACTTATTTCAAGAATAAAGCCTGTGTTACGTCTGTATTCTTTTGTTTTTACAAGGTTGTTGCTTGAAGTAAGGGCATAAACGCCTTCTTTTTCGCTGTTGTTAACGAAATATCTGTCAAGCCCACCATTTTTTATAATCTCTGCAACGGCTTCAATATCTTTTTCGCTACTGAATGTTGCAAGCTTTCCACCCATTTCTTCGCAAAGTGAAACTGCTGCAGGGTATGAAACTGCTGTATCGTAAAGAATGAATAAGTTTTTATCGTAAGCTGCAATACCGTCAGGCTGTGAAAGCTGAACGTCTGAAGCTTCTGCACGGTTTTCATACTGTGGTCTTGCAACATAGTTGATTCTTGCACGTAAACGGGAAGAATAACCTGTGCTTGCAGGGTAAGTACAAGCCTGAACTTTGTCAGACATATTACCTTCAACAGTATAAATTGTGTTTTCATCAACACCAACAACAAGGCCAACGTGGTCAATACAACCGTATGAGCCTGAACAAGTGCAGCAGAAAATAAGGTCGCCCGGTTCAAGAGATCTGTTTGCAGAAAATTTGAAACGTTCTGCACCTACTGAAGCGAGTGTTGAATAATAAGCGTTGCTGACACCTGAAAGCTTAGGGAATACGTTGGAAGGAACACCTGCAACGTAAGCACACCAAGAAACAAAAACGTTACACCAATAAGTACCGTTATTGCCGTACCATCTACCGTATTCGGTAACATTGTTACTGCTTGAAGAATAACCTGAAAGAGAGCCTTCGTGGTAACCTACCTGTGATCTGGCTACGTTAACAATATCTGTAACCTGGTCACCTGTAAGTTCTACCTTTGAAAGATTTTTGTAATAAGAACTGCTTTTGTAAGAAGCTGAGGCTGAGTATTCGAGGCTTTTGGCAGCTGCACTTACGCTTAACATTGAAGAAAGCACAAGCACGAGAGCAATCACTGCTGATATACTTTTAATTCTGCTTAATGTCATAGAATATTTTTTGCCTTTCGTAATATTTACATTAATAATTATTGCATGTTTGTAATAAATTATTACAAAATTGTAACCTTTTGTAACAACGTTTGGCATTATAACACACTCTCAAACCTTTTGCAATGTGCAATTTGCACTATAAATGCCCCTAGTTTTTGTTGTTTATCGCGAAAGATTTACAAAAAAACATCAAAATCAGCTATTTTTTGTTACAAAATGAAATTTTTGTGAACAAAAACTTCTTTCAATTTTCAGATATACTTTTTAACTTCTTTTTTGAATCCTACGGACACCACACACATATATAATATATATAATGGTATAGCTCGTCCCTGTTTTCCTGAGAAGCAACAAGCGAAAACAAAAACACATTAGGGTTAAATCTCATTTTTTATTTTTATTCTTTCTTTTTGTCATTTTTAACATATTAGCGTTGTAAATTTTTACTTTAAAAATAATTGAAATAGTTTTTATTTGTGATATACTATTAGATGAAATATTCTGTACCCACGTACAGTTGAAAGGATGATATTATTATGGCAGAGAACAGATTTCTCGGCGAATATCCCGTAATTGGTATTCGTCCCATTATTGATGGCAGACGTGGTCCTCTTAAAGTAAGAGAGTCTCTCGAAGAGCAGACTATGAATATGGCTAAATCTGCAGCAAAACTTTTCACAGACAATCTTAAATATTCTAACGGTGAACCTGTAAAGGTTGTTATAGCTGACACAACTATCGGTCGTGTTGCTGAAGCAGCTGCTTGTGCAGAAAAATTCCGTAAGGAAGGCGTTATGATTACACTTTCTGTTACACCTTGCTGGTGCTACGGTAGTGAAACAATGGATATGGACCCTGCAACAATTAAAGGTGTATGGGGCTTTAATGCAACAGAACGTCCCGGTGCTGTTTACCTTGCAGCTGTTCTTGCTGCTCACGCACAGAAGGGTCTTCCTGCTTTCGGCATTTACGGTAAAGACGTTCAGGATGCTGATGACACAACAATGCCTGAAGACGTTAAAGAAAAGCTTCTCAGATTTGCAAGAAGTGCTGTTGCAGTTGCAACAATGAAGGGTAAATCATACCTTCAGATTGGTTCAATCTGTATGGGTATCGCAGGTTCTTCAATTGATACAGATTTCTTTGAAGAATATCTTGGTATGCGTGTTGAATCCGTTGACGAGGTTGAAGTTATCCGTCGAATGGAAGAAGGCATCTATGACGAAGCTGAATATCAGAAGGCTTACAAATGGGTTAAAGAAAACTGCAAGGTTGGCTTTGATAAGAACCCCGAATTTGTAAGAAAGAGCGACGAACAGAAAGAAAAAGACTGGGAATTCACAGTTAAGATGATGTGCATCATCAAAGACCTTATGAACGGCAACAAAAATCTTCCTGAAGGCAGAGAAGAAGAAATGGTTGGCCACAATGCTATTGCAGCAGGCTTCCAGGGTCAGAGACAGTGGACAGACTTCTATCCCAATGCAGACTTCGCAGAAGCTATGCTTAACACAAGCTTCGACTGGAACGGTGCTCGTGAACCCTACATTCTTGCTACTGAAAACGATACACTTAACGGTGTAAGCATGCTCTTTATGAAGCTCCTTACAAACAGACCCCAGATGTTCGCAGACGTTCGTACATACTGGAGCCCCGAAGCAGTTAAGAGAGTTACAGGCTACGACCTTGAAGGTAAAGCAAAAGAAGCTCAGGGCTTTATTCACCTTATCAACTCAGGTGCTTGCTGTCTTGATGCTTGCGGTGAAGTTAAAGATGCTGACGGCAACGGTATCATCAAAGAATGGTATGACGTTACCGAAGCAGATATCAAAACAATCAACGACGCAACTGAATGGTGCGCAGCTGATAACGGATATTTCCGTGGCGGCGGATATTCAAGCCGTTTCTTAACACGTGCTGAAATGCCTGCTACAATGATCCGTCTTAACCTTGTTAAAGGTCTCGGACCAACAGTTCAGATTTGCGAAGGCTACACAGTAGCACTTCCCGATGAAGTTTCTGACAAAATCTGGAAGAGAACTGACTACACATGGCCTTGCACATGGTTTGCTCCTACTCTTACAGGCAAAGGTCCTTTCACTTCTGCTTATGAAGTTATGAACCATTGGGGTGCTAACCACGGTGCTATCTCTTACGGTCACATCGGTGCTGATATCATCACTCTTTGCTCAATGCTCAGAATCCCCGTTTCAATGCACAACGTTGACGAAAGCAAAATCTTCCGTCCTGCTTGCTGGAACGCATTCGGCACACAAGAGCTTGAAAGTGCAGACTTCCGTGCTTGCGAAGCATACGGTCCTATGTACAAATAATTAAAAATTAACTATAAAGCCCCTGCTTTTGAAAACCAAAAGCAGGGGCTTTTCCTTTTTATCTTCCCATAATTTCAAGTGGGTCAACGTTTTCACCTTTATAAACAACTTCAAAATGAAGGTGGCTGATATCTGTTTTTTCAAAAGGTACCGTACCTAAAAATCCAATCAAATCTCCTGTTTCAACGGTACTACCTTTTTTCACTTCAATTGTATCCTTATTAAAGCCGCAATAACGTGCTATCATTTCGTTGCCGTGGTCAATTTCCACAACTGTGCCTAAAAGTACATCATCATAAATTTTTAACACGGTTCCGTAAGCAATTGCTTTTATGCTGTCACCGTCTGCACCCTGAAAATCTACACCGTTGTGAGTACGCCAATCACCCATTGTTGCACTATACATTGGTTTTTTAGGTGCATAATCTCGCAAAACGTCTGTACCTAAGGGTAATGAAAAATAATCTTCATACGGTGTTGAAAATTTACTTTTTTCTGTTGTCTGAGCCTGTGTAGTGGTTTCTGTTTCTTTTCTTGTATCGGGTACGTTTGTGACGTTGTTTCTTACTTCAAAATCAGGCTCCTCTGTAATACCGGGTAAAGTATAATTTTCTTCTGTATAAGAAGGAATTGTTACGTAGTCACTTTCTATGGGATTTAAGTTTCCTATAGCATTTTCTGTTGCAATCTTTGCTGCAAAAGCACCACCAATTGCTAAAAGCATAGCAAACGCATATACAACCTTAATTTTATTCATAGATTTTTTATGCTTGTCGTTTTTCATTGCCGTTACAGGCTTTGTTTCTCTCGGTGAATCGTTTTCGGGAATCTCTAAGGGCTTGTTATCTTTATTATTTTCCGGTTTGTTGTTTTCTGCCATAATAAAACCTCCTTTTGTTTTTATTATTTATTGGCAAAATTTTGGGGAATATACAATCTACTGTAAATTACTTTAATTCTTGTATATTAGTAAAAAAAGTGTTATATTTATTGTGTATAATTTTATGGTGGTGAAATAATGGCAGGATTTTTCATCTTTGCAGGTGTTGTTATATTAATTTTTATTTTAGTGCTTATTTTCAATGCAATTAAAGTAAAGCTTTCTACAAGAAAGCTTACCGAAAGGCCACAACACAAAACTATCGAACAACAAACCGAATACGCTTTAAAGCTTGCCGAAATGATAAAGTGCGAAACAATTTCTGTTGACGGCAGCTTTGATGATACTGAATTTAAAAAGCTTCGTCAGGTTATGGAAAAGCTTTTCCCTTTAATTCACGAAAAGGCTGAAAAAATGATTTTCAGTGATGATTGCTGGGTATATAAATTAAAAGGTAAGGACGAAAGCCGAAATATTATGATAATGAGTCACCATGACGTTGTTGCAGCAACGGGTGAATGGCTTCATCCGGGCTTCTGTGGTGAAATTTTTGACGGCAATTTATGGGGAAGAGGCACTATTGACACAAAAACACCGTTGTTTGCCGAATTTTGTGCCCTTGAAGAATTATTGCAAGAAGGCTTTATCCCCGAATGCAACGTTTACATAGGATCTTCACATAACGAAGAAATCGGTGGTGACGGAATACCCCAAGCCCTGAAATATTTTAAAGAAAACAATATCACCTTTGAAACGGTACTTGATGAAGGTGGTGCAATTATTTCTCCCCCGTTACCGGGAATCAAAACCAATTGTGCTATGATGGCAGTCCACGAAAAAGGCAGATACACCTTAAACTGTTATGCAAAAGACGGTGGTGGTCACAAGGGTCTTGCAGCAAACAAAAACACACCTGTTGCAAGGATGAGTGCTTTTATTACTGAAGTAAACACAAAAAATATTTTTATAACACGACTTCATCCCCAGGTGAAAGCAATGTTCACTCACCTTTCACCATACACACCGTTTGTTATGCAGCTGCTTTTTTCAAATCTGTGGTGCTTTGGTGGTCTTTTGAAAACGGTTATGCCGAAAATAAATGCTCAGGCAGGTTCTATGGTAGGCACAACTTGTACTTTTAACGATATTAATATGAATAAAGAAGAAAAGCATTGCCATTCAAAAGCGTTTATCCGTTGCGTAGACGATAAAGATTTAGAAAAAGACTTGTTGGAAATCAAAAAAATTGCTGACAAATACGGCATTGAGCTTGTACCGGGCGATAATAACGAGTATTTCAGGCCTGCCGACTTAAATCACAAGGCTTTCGAATACACAAAAAAGATTATTTCCGAGGTTTTCCCTGATGTTATACCTGCCCCGTATATTTTACCTGCAGGTACAGATGCCCGTCATCTTTGTGAAATCTGTGACTGTGTCATAAGATTTGCACCAATCGAAATGAATGACAAGCAATTTGCAAGTGTTCACAGCGAAAACGAGCATATTTCTTTGGAAAGCATAGGAAATTCCGTTGTTTTCTATAAAACATATTTAAAAAATTATAATTAAAAGAGTGATTACTTTGGGTGAAAGATTTAAAAAGGCTATAGGTGTTGAAGGTAAATTTGTTGATACCGTCTGGCCAATGATTCAATATTGCTTCGCTAACATTTTTATGGGTGGTGGTGGATACATAATCAGTATGTATTTCACAGTTTTCCTTACTAACGTTGTTGGTATGGATATCAGCCACGCAACCTTTATTGTTATGATTGCAACTATCTGGGACGGTGTAAATGACCCACTTATGGGTATTATTACTGACAGAACAAGGTCTAAATACGGCAGACACAGAAGATATTTATTATGGAGTATTCCACCACTTATTATTTCATATTCGATGCTCTGGAACTCCTTCGGACTTGATGCAAAAGAGAATCCTACAATTTGTGTTGTTTACTATGCATTTGCATATATCCTTTATAAAACTGCCTACACAATGGTAGACGTTCCCCATACTGCAATGCTACCAACACTTGCCCCTGAATATAACAAGAGAACTCAATATACTTCGGTAAGTTATATTTTCAACTCTGTCGGTATGATACCGTCTTATATTATACTTCTTATATTCCTTTCTATTTTCGGGTCAGGAAGCGAGCTTTCACAAAACTCAAAAATGCCTTTTATGATTACAGGTATTGTTCTTTCGGTTGTTTATGCATGTTCAATTTTTGCAACCTTTAAGACCTGTAAAGAGCCAAGCTCATTGAATGAAAAGCTCCCACCCCTTGACCTGAAATCTGCTATTGACGAATATATTCAGGTATTCAGAAACAAATCCTTCCGTGATTATTTCTGTATGTCCTTCTTCTGGCAGATGGCAAGAAGCTTTTATTCAACCACAAACGTTTACTACATAACTTATCTCGCAAATCTTTATAAATATTATCCGCTTTTCAATACCTTTGCAGGTGTTTTTGAATCTCTTGCTTTCCCGCTTAACTATGCCCTTACGATTAAAAAAGGTAAAAGTAAATGTGGTGCTATAGTTACACCATTTATGATAATCGGCTTAGGTATTGCCCTTTTCGTAAAGCCTGTTGCGCCCGGCGAAAATCATCTTTTCACCCTTGTTCTTATGATTCTCGGTGGTGCTGTGCTTTACCCCTTCGGTATGAGTGGTCTTGGTTTTGTCGGTAACAACGTTTTACCTGACCTTACCGACGTTGATGAGCTTATAACCGGCAGACGCCGTGAAGGAGTTATCGGTACGTTCAACACTATGATAAAACAGGTTACCGGTGGTGTTATGACCTTTGCCGTAGGTATAATTCTTAAAAACTTCGGTCTTGTTACCGGTAACGAAGGCATTTATATTGAGCAAACAGATTCTGCTCTTTTAGGTATTCGTCTTTGTATCTCAGTTTTACCTATGATAAGTGCTTTAATTGCTTGGCTTATGCTCAGAAGATTTAAAATGACAAAAGATGACCACACTATGATAAGAGCAGCTATTGCAACAAAACATAAATACGGAAACGTTATTCTTTCAGATTATGAAAAAGAAAGATGCGAACTTCTTTCAGGATATAAGCTTGAAAAAACCTGGCTTGGTAAAAATAATCCTGACGGTGAAGCTCGTACTCTTGAAACAAATGAAAATGGCGAATATTTAATTCTTATTGAAAGAGATGCCGAGCTTAAAAAACTTATTTCGGAGGGAAAATAATATGGCAAAATATGAAAAAATAGAAAACGTGGATATTACGGTAACAGAGCCACCTAAAAAAGAAAAAAACATTTTAAAAGATGTTTTATTTTATCTTGTTCAATGGACCTGGGGTCTTCCGGTAAATATTGTTGGTGGTATAGCTTACCTTATCTGCACTAAAATTTTTAAAAAACGTCACAGCAAATTCGGTTATGCATATATCGTTTATCTTCCCTGGAATGCAGGTGGTCTTTCAATGGGTCTTTTTATATTTATGAAGGACCGTGGCGAAGAGCCTAACCCCTGGAGCTATAACACCCGTATTCACGAATACGGTCACACATGGCAATGTCTTCTTTTAGGACCGTTATACTATATTGTTATTGCAATTCCCTCTGTAATCTGGTGCAATTTCTTTCAGAAATACAGAGAAAAAAATAAAGTTTCTTATTATAAGCTTTATTGTGAAGCTTGGGCAAACTCTTTCGGTCAGTTGTTTACAGGAATGAAAATGGTTGATACAGGAAAATAACGGCAAGTAACAAAAAAAGTTGCAGTCATCGGTCTCTGGTGGCTTCGCGTACCTACTGACTTTGTACAACTGTAAGGAACGTGGCTCAGCCCGTTCCGTTTTTGAAAGTTGTATCTTTACCGTCACAGTTTACTCTATGGGTGAAGTCAATTACACGGAACACTCTAAGAGCTTTTCTTATAAGCTTCGCAGATTTTAAATTTTTACATTTTAACAAAAAGGCAGGTGATTTTATGGTAGACTTTGATACTCGTGTTCAGTTTTTAAAAGGTATCGGTGAAGCAAGGGCAAAAACTCTTGCTAAACAGAATATTTTTTCTGTTGGTGACCTTTTAAGAAATTATCCCCGTGCCTACGAAGATTGGAACAACACAAAGCTTTTAAGAGATTGTGAAATAAATGAAAATGTCTGCATCAAAGCCATTGTTGCAGAAAACCCACGTGTTGTAAAAATAAACGGTGGCAAAATTCTTGTCAAAACTGTTATTTCAGACGGTAGTGATTATATCCCCGTTACGTTTTTCAATAATAAATATGTAAAAGACCAATTAAAAGAAGATGAAGAATATCTTTTCTACGGTAAAATCACAAATGATAAATATGGCAACAAAAATATGTTGTCACCAAGGTTTGAAAAAGCTCTTGATAAGCAACGTATAAGACCTATTTATAAAGCGACCTCTTCTTTATCGTCAAAAAATATTGAAAAATTTACCGAAACTGCATTAAAACAGATTGAAGGTAATCTTCCCGAAATAATTCCCGAATATATAATAAAAAAATACCGTCTTATGGGCTTTTACGATAGTCTTAAGGCTGTTCATTTCCCAGAAAGCGAAGAAGAACTTGCTCTTGCAAAAAGAAGATTGATTTTTGAAGAGCTTTTGCTTTTACAAATGGGTCTTCTTACTGAAAAAAATTCAGGTGCTACACGTGTTTGTAGCCCTGTTACAAATGATTTTACAAGAGATTTTTATAATTCATTACCATTTGAGCCTACGAATGCACAAAAACGAGCTGTCAGCGAAGCTGTTGAAGATATGAAACGCCATAAACCGATGAACAGACTTTTACAGGGTGACGTTGGCTCGGGTAAAACTGCCGTTGCTGCTGCAATTATGTATAATGCAGTTAAAAATGGTTTTCAGGCAGCACTTATGGCACCAACCGAAGTCCTTGCAAATCAGCATTTTAAAACTCTTTCTTCCTTTTTTGGTGATGATATTAAAATCCGGCTTCTTACAGGATCTGTTACAGCAAAAAACAAGCGGATTATAAGAGATATGCTTGAAAACGGTGAATGTGATATAGTTGTTGGTACCCATGCCGTTATACAAAATGACGTTGAGTTTAATAATCTCGGTCTTGTTATTACCGACGAACAACACCGTTTTGGTGTAGGTCAAAGGGCAGCCTTGTCGGGCAAAGGAAAAAACCCACATACTCTTGTTATGTCGGCAACGCCTATCCCCCGTACTCTTGCTATGATGATTTACGGTGAGCTTGATATTTCTGTGCTCGATGAGTTACCTAAAGGCAGACAACCTATTAAAACTTACTGTGTGCCTACGAATTATCACGAAAGAATTTATAATTTTATAAGAAAAAACATTGCAGCAGGTAGACAAGCTTACATTGTTTGCCCCCTTGTTGAAGAAAGTGACAGCGACCTTGTTCCTGCTACTGAATATTACGATTACCTTAAAAGCTCATATTTTGCCGATTGTACATTAGGTCTTTTACACGGTCAAATGAAACCGAAGGCAAAGGATGAAGTTATGAAAAGGTTTTATTCAGGTGAAATTCAACTGCTTATTTCAACTGTTGTTATTGAAGTTGGTGTAGACGTGCCTAACGCAACAGTTATGGCTATTGAAAATGCAGAAAGGTTTGGTCTTTCACAGCTTCACCAGTTAAGGGGTAGAATAGGCAGGGGTACTGAAGAAAGCACCTGTATCCTTCTTTCGGATGCTCAGAATGATGAAGCACAGGAAAGGTTTCAGATTATGTGCAAAACGTCTGACGGTTTTGAGATTGCTAAAAAAGACCTTGAATTACGTGGCCCCGGTGACTTTTTCGGTTCTCGTCAGCACGGTCTTCCCGATATGAGAATAGCCAACTTAATGACTGATACAAGAATACTTTACGAAGCACAAAAAACTGCAAAAGAATTAGTTGACGGAACACCTGAAGCAACAAAAGAAGAAATAGACAAACTAAAAACTGAAATTCAGAGGCTTTTTACACGGGTTTCGTTTAATTAAGTGCAAAGTGTAAAGTGCAAAATGTGTTGGTATTAATAATGCTTCGAAGATTTTATGTTTTTGAAATTCTTGTTTAAATCAACTGCAAGGAAATTTCCCACAAATTCCCTTGCAGTTTTTCTTTATTTGACAAAAATATAACATTGTTGACAAAAAAGCAAATAACATATACAATTATTTTGTATTTTTTGGAATACGGAAAGGATGGTTTTAATGAAAAACCAAAGAAAACGTAGATTTATTGCAGTACTTATGATGTGCATCTTTACTTTTATGTTAGGCACAGTTTGTTCTGCAACTGCTGTTGAACCTGCAGAAGATGTAGCTGTTCTTGCTACAGCTCAGGATGATACAGTTTTCTCAGTTACATACGACCCTGAAGACCCTGAAAGTGCAGTTGATTATGACCTTTCTGATGGTGAATCTGCTTTAAGCTATGTTGACAGTTATGCCGACAACCTTGAAGCTGACGAAAACTTCGAAAGTCACGTTAATGCAGCTATTGAAAAGGTTCGTGAAGATATTCCTTCATACGCAACCTTCTGGGCATTACTTGCTCCTATTGTTGCTATTGTTCTTGCCCTTATTACAAAAGAAGTTTATTCTTCACTTGTAATTGGTATCATTGTTGGCGGTGCAATTTATGCAAAATTCAACTTTGAGGGTACTCTTGTTCACGTTGTAAGCGACGGTTTTATTGCAAATATCGCTGACTCTTATAATATGGGTATTCTCATATTCCTTGTTCTTTTAGGTGCCCTTGTTGCTATGATGAACAAGGCAGGTGGTTCTGCTGCATTTGGTAGATGGGCCGCTGCTCACATCAAATCAAGAATTGGTGCTCAGCTTGCAACAATCGCTCTTGGTTGCCTTATCTTTATTGACGACTATTTCAACTGCCTTACTGTTGGTTCAGTTATGAGACCCGTTACAGATGCAAGTAAGGTATCACGCGCTAAGCTTTCATATCTTATTGACGCTACTGCAGCACCCGTTTGTATCATCGCTCCCATTTCTTCTTGGGCAGCTGCTGTTGCAGGCTTCGCAAGAGGTGCAGGCGCAGAAAACGGTATCAGCCTCTTTATTCAGGCTATCCCCTACAACTTCTATGCATTACTTACTATCGTAATGATGATTTTCCTTGCTCTCACAGGTCTTGATTACGGTCCTATGAAAAAGCACGAAATAGCAGCAGAAGCAGGAGACCTTTTCTCCTCTGAAGATGCAGAAATTTTCAAGGCTTTGGAAGCAAAGGATGAAGAGGGCAAGGGCAGCGTATGGGATTTGGTTGCTCCTGTTTTAGTACTTATCGTTTCTTGCATACTTGGTCTTATCTACTCAGGCGGATTCTTCGCAGAGGGCGATGCATATAGAAACTTTATGGTTGCTTTCTCTAATGCAGATGCTTCCGTTGGTCTTGTATATGGTGCATTTGCAGGCCTTATCTTCAGTGTAATCTACTTCATGGCAAGAAGAGTTCTTAAGTTCAAAGACTGCATGGATTCCATTCCCGAAGGCTTTAAGGCAATGGTTCCTGCCATTATGATCCTGATCTGCGCTTGGACCTTGAAGACCATGACCGATTCTCTCGGCGCGAAGATTTTCATTTCTTCTCTGGTAGAGGGCAGCGCTGCAGGCTTTAAGTCCTTCCTTCCCGCGATCATCTTCCTGATTGCAGTAGGTCTTTCCTTTGCAACCGGCACTTCTTGGGGAACCTTC
>JAZOSL010000067.1:0-6492 GCA_045657085.1 Acutalibacteraceae bacterium
TGAAAGTGGAGGCTATTGCAGAATGTCCTGCACAGCCTGAAAACTTTGAACATGAACTCTGGGATGTTTATGACCCTGAAAAGGACGAGTTTGATGTGGCTTACTGGGAAGATGATAGCAATTTCCCTGATGAGCAGTAAAATCATTCCATAATAACTATAAAAAACACATTGAAACAGAAAAAGTATAGTGATAAAATTATCTTGTAAAAAAAGAGATAAGTTAGCAAAAATATTTATAAAAAACAATTTTGGGAACTTGGAGGAAAGAATTATGAAAATGTCATTCCGTTGGTATGGCGAAACTGACCCGATATCATTGCAATACATTCGTCAGATTCCAAATATGAGAAGCATAGTTAGTGCTGTTTATGATGTAAAACCAGGTGAGGTTTGGCCGGAAGAGTCAATCGAGAAAATGGTAAAACAATGTGAAGAAAACGGTCTTGTTTTTGATGTTGTTGAATCAATTCCTGTACACGAGAATATTAAACTTGGCAGAGAAAATGTTGACGAGCTTTTAGAGGTTTATTGTGAAAACATCCGTCGTTGTGCAAAATATGGTGTTAAATGTGTAACATATAACTTTATGCCTGTTTTCGACTGGACTCGTACACAACTTGATAAAGAGGCAGAGGATGGTTCAACAAGCCTTGTTATGTATTGGGAACAAATGAAAGGTCTTGATCCTCTTAAGGATGATATACATCTTCCCGGCTGGGATTCAAGCTACTCTCAGGAAGAAGTTCGTGAGCTTATTGCTGCCTACGGCGAAATCGGTGAAGAAGGTCTTTGGAGAAATCTTGAAAAATTCCTTAAAAAAGTTATTCCTGTTGCAGAAGAATGTGGTGTGAGAATGGCTATTCATCCTGATGATCCGCCTTATCCAATCTTCGGTCTTCCAAGAATAATCACTTGCGAGGAAAACCTTGACAGAATGCTTGCTATCGTTGATAGTCCTGCAAACTCACTTTGCCTTTGTACAGGTAGCCTTGGTTGTGCTGAAAGCAACGATATTCCTGAAATGGTTGAAAAATATGCAAAAGCTGACAGAATTGCTTTTATGCATATAAGGAACGTTAAAATACTTGATGATGGTTCTTTTGAAGAACGTGCACATCTTTCAAGTTGTGGTTCTCTTGATGTATATAAAATTGTAAAAGCTCTTGT
This sequence comes from Acutalibacteraceae bacterium, assembly GCA_045657085.1. Classification (GTDB taxonomy): domain Bacteria; phylum Bacillota; class Clostridia; order Oscillospirales; family Acutalibacteraceae; genus DTU089. The sequence continues at coordinate 1,170 of JAZOSL010000067.1, forward strand.
TGATAATGGCTTTGATGGTTATGTAAGACCCGATCACGGAAGAATGATTTGGGGCGAAACAGGCAAACCCGGCTATGGTCTTTTTGACAGAGCTTTGGGTGCAACATATATTAATGGTCTTTTTGAGGCTTGCGAAAAAGAAAAGGAGTTAAACTGATATGAATGAAATGAATCAAAAAATTTCAGCAATAGGCGTTGTGCCTGTAATAAAACTCAATAATCCTGAAAGGGATGCAGCTTCTCTTGCAAAAGCACTTTGTGACGGTGGCGTTCCTGTTGCAGAAGTAACTTTCCGTGCAGCAGGTGCTGATATTGCTATTTCGCTTATGAAAAAAGCTTGTCCTGATATGCTTGTGGGTGCAGGTACGGTTCTTACAACTGAGCAGGTTGATAAAGCTATAGCAGCAGGTGCAGAGTTTATTGTAACTCCCGGCTTTGACCCTGAAATCGTTGCATATTGTCAGGAGAAAAATATGCCGATTTACCCCGGTTGTACTACTCCTACAGATTATCATGCGGCACTTAAATTCGGTCTTGAGGTTCTTAAATTTTTCCCTGCAGAACAGTCAGGTGGCCTTTCAAAAATCAAGGCGATGAGTGCACCGTTCCCAATGTTTAAAATTATGCCTACAGGTGGTATTTCTCTTAAAAATCTCAAAGAGTATCTTTCAGCTCCTCAGATTGCTGCTTGTGGTGGTTCATATATGGTAACTGCAGAACTTATTGATTCACAGAATTGGGCAGAGATTACAGAGCTTTGCCGTCAGTCAGTTGAAATTGTTAAGGAGGCACGTAAATAATGGCTAAAGTAGTAACGTTTGGCGAAATTATGCTTCGTCTTGCACCTAACGGATATTATCGTTTTTTTCAAAATGATCAAATGCAGGCAACTTTCGGTGGTGGTGAAGCTAACGTAAGTGTGTCACTTGCAAATTATGGCTTTGAAAGTGCATTTGTAACAAAGCTTCCTTCACACGCTATCGGTCAGGCAGCTATTGACTCTCTGCGTTATTTTGGCGTTGACACCTCAAAGGTTGTAAGAGGTGGTGAAAGAGTGGGTATTTACTACCTTGAAAAAGGTGCTTCTCAGAGAGGCTCTGTATGTATTTATGACCGTAAATATTCTTCGATTCAGCAGGCACAGCCCGAAGATTTTGATTGGGACGATATATTTGAGGGAGCAGATTGGTTCCATTTTACAGGTATCACTCCCGCTTTAGGCGAAAACCTTGTTGAAATATGCCGTCAGGCTTGTAAAGCTGCAAAAGCAAAGGGCGTTAAGATTTCTTGCGACCTTAATTACAGAGGTAAGCTCTGGACACGTGAGCAGGCAAGAGAAGCAATGACAGACCTTTGTCAGTATGTTGATGTTTGTATCTCCAATGAAGAAGATGCTAAGGATGTTTTCGGAATAGAAGCTGAAGGTACTGACATTTATGGTGGTAAGCTTAACCACGATGGATATAAATCAGTTGCAAAACAGCTTAAGGACCGTTTCGGCTTTGAAAAAGTTGCAATCACATTAAGGACTTCAATTTCTGCAAGTGATAACGATTGGGCAGGTATGCTTTACGACGGCGAAAACTATTGTTTCTCAAAATCATATCATCTTCATATCGTTGATCGTGTAGGTGGTGGCGATTCTTTCGGTGGCGGACTTATTTATGCTATCCTTACAGGTAAAACAACACAGGAAACAATTGAGTTCGCAGTTGCTGCATCAGCACTTAAACATTCTGTTGAAGGCGATTTCAACAGAGTAAGTGTTTCAGAAGTTGAAAAGCTTGCAGGTGGCGACGGTTCAGGAAGAGTGCAGAGATAATTGCTTTTCAGAATAATAAGTGTTTGATTATATGGCATAATTCACATAAAAATACACGAAAATTTGTATAGTTTTAAAGTTTTAAAACGCCCTCGGGAAGCCTTAGTTTGCTTGACAACCGAGGGCGTGTATATTATAATAACTCTATCTATAAAGTGGATTTTTACGTAAATTTTACGGCTGATGTTTAATCCGTTTTATCGAAAGATATCTTATTTGTGAAGGGACGTTGTTTTATGACAGCATTTAAGAAACCCCTCTGCAGCATTTTGGCAATAGTTCTTGTATTTGTCTTTGTTGCAGCAGCTCCTATTTCTGTTTTCGCTGAGGATGAAGAAGTTACTTTTTCAGCACAGGAAATAGAATTAAACAAAAAAACTGACGGTGACTATGAGTACATCAAGGTTGAAGAAGGTTCTGCAGTTGAAATTATCAAGTACATCGGTAATGATACTGAAGTAAAAATACCTAACAAAATCAATAACCTTGAAGTTATTACTGTTGGTGCTGGTTGCTTTGAAGGCAACACAAAAATCGAAAGCATCAGATTCAGTAACAAGATCACTACCGTAAGAGATGCAGCATTCAAAGGTTGTACAGCTCTTAAAGAAGTTAAGAACACTAAAAATCTCACTTTTTTAGGTGCCTTTGCATTCGAAGGTTGTACAGCTCTTGTAGAGTTTGAATATCCTGAATCAGTTACAGATGTTCCTGAAAAGTGTTTTGCAGGTTGTACAGCTCTTACAACTATCGAAGCACACAAAAACCTTAAAAACGTTGCAGTAGATGCTTTCCAGGGTACAGCCTGGGAAGACGCAAAATCAGACGGTCCCCTTAATTTTGGCAGAATCGTTTATGGTTTTAAAGGTCAGGTAGCTGATATCGTTATCAATGAAGAAGTTGCAATTATTGAAGATTATGTATTCTTAGGTTGTGATTTCATCAAATCAGTTACATTTAGTGACAGCGTTGAAGAAATCGGTCTTTATGCTTTCCAGAATTGTACAAACCTTAAAACAGTAACCTTTGGCGAAGCAATGGGTATTATTAACGCAGGTTCATTCAAAGGTTGTACAGCTCTTGAATCAGTGGATTTTGCAGCAACAACTCTTGCAACAATAGGTTATGAAGCATTTTCAGGTTGTTCTTCTTTGAAAGAGGTTAAGCTTTCAGAAACAATTTCTGATATTGGTGACTATGCATTCTATAATACTGCATTCAAAACTATTGAATTCGGTAAAAATGTTGCAAGTGTAGGTCCTGACTCATTTACAGGTAACACTGCTCTTGAAGAGTTTAACGTTGTAAGTAAAAACAAAGAATTTTCATCTGAAGATGGTGTTCTTTATAATAAGAAGGGTAATGCTCTTGTTACATTCCCGGCTGGTAAGTCAGGTAATTTCGAGCTTCCTCAGGGCGTAAGCGAAATCAAAGAAGCAGCATTCAAACAGACATCTGTTACTAAACTTATTCTCGCCGAAGATTCAGAATTAAATTACATTGCTGAATATGCATTTGAAAATTCTGCTATTGAAGAAATTGTTATTCCTGCAGCAGTTCAGAAGATTAACAGTGCAACATTCAGAAATGCTAAAAACCTTAAATCTGTTACATTTAACGAAGGTCTTACATATATCGGTGCATCAGCTTTCGAAGGCTGTACTTCTCTTGAAAATGTAACACTTCCCAACACACTTCACGATATAGCTAATTCTGCTTTCAAGAATGCAGGTATCAAAGTTTTGAAAACCGGTGACGGTCTTGCAAAAATCAATTCTGATGCTTTTGCAGGTAACGTAGCGCTTACAGATGTTACATTAGGTGCAAACGTTGAAAAACTTGGCGATTCAGCATTTGGTGGTTGTACAGCTCTTGAAACAGTTAACCTTCCTGCATCAATGAAATTCTTCAGTGGTAAAGCTTTTGCAGGTTGTACAGCTCTTACAACCGTTACACTTGATGAGAATTGTAAGAATTTGAAAGCAGTTGGTAATGCAATTTATACTGCTGATGGCAAAAAGCTTGTTTTTGCAGGTGCAAAGAATGATACAAGTATCATCCTTGAAAATGGTACAGAAGCTATTGCTGCAGGTGCTTTCGAAGTAGCAGCTAACATTGCAGCAATCAGCGTTCCTGAAACACTTGTTAAGATTGAAGATAAAGCACTTAATAACACTGCTTGGTACAACAATGCTGACGGTGCAGTTTACGTTGGTAAGGTTCTTTACGACGTAAAAGGTGATTTACCCTCACTTATCGTAACCGAAGGTACAGTTGCTATTGCAGATAATGCAGTTAATAATGCAAGTGTTACTTCTGTAGTTCTTCCTCAATCTATCTCCAGAATTGGTAACGGTGCTTTCAAGGGTTCATCTATTACAGCAATTGCTGTTCCTGCTAATACAAAATATATTGGTGTTGGCGCATTTGAAGGTGTTGCTACACTTGAAACAGTTACTCTCCCCGGTGGACTTGAAACAATTTGCAGTGCAGCATTTAAAGATTGTGCAGCTCTTAAATCAATTGCCCTTCCTGAAGCTCTTAAAACAATTGAAACAGACGTTTTCTCAGGTTGTGTAAGCCTTGCAGAAGTTGAATTTGCTCATGTTGAAACAATAAAGAATAATGCATTCGGTGGTTGTACTGCTCTTAAAACAGCAAAACTTCCTGCAACTCTTGTTGAACTTTCACCCCTTGCTTTTGTTGGCAGTGGTGTTGAAAATATTGAAGTTGACGGTGGTAACGCTAAGTACCAGTCAGTTGACGGTGTTGTTCTTGTTGCTAATGAAGAACTCGCTGAAGACGGAAAAGCTATTTTCGAAACAATTGCAGTTTATCCTGCAGGCAGAAAAGGCGAATATAAAGTTCCCGAAACTGTAAAAGTAATTGCTGAAAAAGCTTTCTATGATTGTGATAACCTTACATCAATTATCTTCGCAGATGGCTTTGTAGATATTAAAGCTGAAGCATTCTTCGATTGTGATGCTATTACAACAATTACTATGCCCGAAAGTGCAAGAGAAATCGGTGACCAGGCTTTCGCAACTTGCGACGAACTCCGTGAGTTTATCGTTTATTCTAACCTTACAGACTATGCTGATAATGCTTTTGAAGGATGTAACTACTTCGATTACGATGCAGTTACAATTAAGGTAGAGGAAAGCTCAGCAGCAATTCTTATAATTGTAGTTGCAGTATTTGTTGCTATCGGTGTTGTTTGGATGCTTGTTTATAAGAAAAAACAGAAAAAGATTCAGGCTGAAATTCTTGCAAAAGCTGAAAAAACAGAAGCAATGAGACAGGCAAGAGAAAACCTTGCTAAAAAGGCAGAATCTGAAACAACCAACTAATAGTTAATGTAATATAAAACGGAGATGCTTCGTAAGAAGTGTCTCCGTTGTTTATATATAAAAATAAATGAACCTGACACACAATCAAAGTGTGTCAGGTTCTTCTAATTAAATGTGTTATAAAGCCTTATACGCCTGAATAAGCAGAGAA
>JAZOSL010000068.1:0-15902 GCA_045657085.1 Acutalibacteraceae bacterium
CGACAAAATCGCGAAAAAAGCAACCGACAGTATTGATATTTTTTATAACATGAGTGAATCGGGTGTTATTAACGGCTGTGGCTTTGTCGGCACGGCAAATGCACTTATAAATCAATGTAATGAATCAGGTGTAGACAAATGCCTTGTAACCTCGGTTGCAACAACACCCCACCACGCTCAGAGTATAAACAGCTTTATTGCCGAAGAGGTAAAAAGCTTTCCCGACAGGTTTATAGGCTTCGGCTCACTCCATCCCAAAAGCGAAAATCTAGAAGATGACGTAAAGCATATTGTTGAGCTTGGCTTAAAGGGTGTTAAGCTTCACCCCGATATTCAGAATTTCAAAGTTGACTCAGAAGATGCTTTAAAAATCTTTGATTTATGTAACAAAAACAACTTACCTGTTTTAGTACATACAGGTGACTCAAGATACGATAATTCTAACCCTGACAGAGTTGAGAACGTTTTGAAAAGCTTTCCCGATTTAAAAATAATCGGTGCTCATTTCGGTGGTTGGTCCGTCTGGGAAGAAGCAACCGAAAAGCTAAGTAAATATAAAAACTTTTACGTTGACACTTGTTCATCTTTTTATGCACTTTCAAAAGAAACTGCAAGAAAAATTATAGATTCTTACGGAAGCAAAAAGGTTATTTTCGGAACAGATTTCCCGATGTGGAAGCAAAAAGACGAGCTTGATTTTCTTTTCTCATTAGGCTTGGATGATAATCAGTTACAAGATATACTTTATAATAATTTTATAAACATAATCTGTTCTTAATATTCTCAAACTATTGCATTGACTGTAAATTTATGCTAAACTTGTAAACTGTATCTGATTATTTCATAGAATACTATGAAATTATTTATTTTGAGGTGTTACGTTAATGATTTGTAACAATATTTTAGAGGCTATGGGTAATACTCCTATTATCCGTCTTAATCATCTTGCCCCTGAAGACGGTGCTGAAATACTTGTTAAATTTGAGGGCTTGAACGTTGGTGGTTCGATTAAAACAAGAACTGCTTTCAATATGATTAAAAGAGCCGAAGAACAAGGTCTTATAAATAAAGACACTGTTATTGTTGAGCCTACAAGTGGTAATCAGGGTATCGGTCTTGCACTTGTTGGTGCTGTAAAGGGTTATAAAACAATTATCATTATGCCCGACTCAGTCAGTGAAGAAAGACGTCTTCTTGTAAAACAATACGGTGCAGAGGTTATGCTTATTCACGATGCAGGTAATATCGGTAAATGTATTGATGAATGCTTACAGACTGCTTTAAAAATGCAAGAAGAAAACGACAACGTTTTTGTTCCGCAACAGTTTGAAAATCCTGCTAACGTTGAAGTTCAGAAGAATTTTTCAGGTAAAGAGATTTTAGAGCAGGTAGGAAAACCCATTCACGGCTTCTGCTCAGGTATTGGTACAGGTGGTACTATTACAGGTATCGGTGAAACTCTTAAAGAGGTAAACCCCGATATACTTATATGGGCAGTTGAACCTGAACACGCTGCTATTCTTTCAGGTGGTTCCATTGGTACACACGTTCAGATGGGTATTGGTGACGGTCTTATCCCACCTATTCTCAACACGGAAATTTACAGTGATATCTGTATCGTAAAAGATGAAGAAGCTCTTGAAACATCAAAGCTTCTCGCATCAAAAGAAGGTATTCTTTGTGGCATTTCAAGTGGTACAAACGTTGCTGCAGCAATTAAGCTTGCTAAAAAGCTTGGTAAAGGCAAAACGGTTGTTACAATTCTTCCTGATACTGCCGAAAGATACTTTTCCACTCCCCTTTTTGAATAATAATAATAAATTAAGTCTGCAAATAAAAATTTGCAGACTTTTATTTTTTATTCGGCTTCACTTATTGTTATATCAGCTGCAGCAAGCTCAGTATTGTTAGTAATAATATCAATAATCTGCAGTGCTGCATCTTCAACTAAAGCACCTTTACCAACAACAACCTGAGCTGAATCGGTGTTAATAACAGCAACACATTCGCTTGCAAGCTTTGCTGAAATTAAAGCTTCAACGTCACTTTCAAGTTTTATTTGTGCTGACAACTCATTTATTGAATCAGCAATAGCTTGGGCTTCTGTTGAACCACTCTCTACTTTTTTTAACGATTCATTTAATTTATCAATGGCTTCGTCCCTTGACTGCTGACGCTTAAGTCTCACTTCACTGAAATAATCAGCCGTTTTACCTTCGGCATTTACGTATTTTGCCTCACCTAAATTCTGCACGTATTCAGCATTTGTTGTTTCTTCTGGTTTTGAAATTTTTTCATTATTTCCTGAATAATACCAGTTAACAAATACTGCAGCACCTAAAGCCAATACCAATGTCGCTAAAATCAATTGTCTTCGTTTAATTAAAATATTCATAAAATACTCCTAACTCATTTTTTCTACTGAAACCTTTGCTGTGCTTATATTAAACAATGCACAAACTGTTTGTATTATGGCATTTTTAACCTTAACGTTATCGGCACCCTGAGCTATTACAGCAACACCTTTAACCGTTGGCTCAAAAACCTTCACCACTAAACATTCTTCGTTTCCTGTTCCTTTTTTCACAATTATGTATTCTTCATTAAATTCGTTTTGTTTTGAATTTTCATTTTCATCTTCCTTTTTGGAATACCCCTTTGCATACACATTTTCATAACAGCTTTCAAGAGTGAGCATCACCTTTACCTTTCCTGCACCATTTATTTTTTCTAATAACACTTCTAACTCTTTTTCGGTTTGCTTTATGTATTCAGATGAATAAACCGTTCCATCATCCTTTATATCAGTCGAACTTTTATTACCAAAAGAGTCGCTGACTATTATCAATAAAAGCATAATTATAGCTGTAGCAATTAAAAAAATATTCTTTTTATCTAATTTTAATGATTTGATTTTATCTAAAACATTACTCATTTTTAACACCGACTTTTAAAATGCTTTTATATTCTTGATTCACATCGTTTTTCACGGCTTCAATTTTGTTTTCGAACTCTTGAGCTATCTCTATTCTTATTTCATCTAAATACACTGTTGATTCGGTTTCGCTTATATCGGTTGTTATATATATTTCATATTCGTTGATATTAAGATTTATGAGTACATTGCGTATTTCGTCATAAATCTTTTTTTCTGTCAGATTTTGCAAATGAACTAAAGTTGAATACTCTGCTTCTGTATTATTTATTCCGTTTTCGTAGATTGCAGTTAAATCGAAATCACTGTTAAACAACGGAAAAATCACAGAGCTTATTAAAAAAACTGTTACGATTATTCTTATCGTCTTTTTCATTTTTACAGGGGTAATCTGTTCTAAAACACCACCAACCAATGAACACACAACGTAATTTAAAAGAACTGTTTTTATGGTTTCACTCATATTAAACACCTTTGATAAATATAACTACCCCTACAGAAACAACAAATATCACAGATGAAAAAATTATAGTTGCACCCAAAAGAATCAGAGTGTCTTTTAAAACATCAAACATACCTGTTGATTTTTCCACACCCAGAACCTGACCGATATTTATAGTTATTATCATAGAAATCATCCAACCGAAAATCTGTAAAAGGACAGGCAAAACAGTTACCAAAACTGTTATGATACCGAAAACTCCAACAGTATTTCTTATAAGAGACAGGCTCGAAACAAGGGCAGAATAAGTTTCACTTACAGCACCACCAACTATGGGCAAGGTTCTTCCTACAACGAACTTCACTCCCCTTGACGTTAAAGAATCGGCACCGGCACCTAAAACACCTTTTAAAGTTACGATTCCTGAAAAAAACGTAGCAATAAATCCGAGAAAAGATATGTAAAGTGTTTTGACAGTTGCAGAAAGCTTTACACTGAAATTATATATATCAAAGCACGATAAAAAGCTAAGGCAACACATAGCATTTATTGCAGGCTGGCTGAGTCCCGAAAGAAGAGATGTGAAAATCGCATCAGAAAACATAGCAAGCGAAGCATAAGAAGTACCTAAAGCTATGTTACCCGACGAAGAAACAAGAGCACAAAACACACCGGTAAATGTAACAGTAAAAGCATTTAAAGACTCTAACACAGAAAAAGCATTAATAACAACCTGGCTGACAGGCACGCAAGCACAAAGCACGAGTACAGAATCACCTATGAGCCTTACAATCTGAGAATCGTTTGTAATTGACAAAAAAACCGAAGTAATAGCCATAATACCTATAACCGAAAACAAAAAAGCCAACGGTTCTTTAAAAGCGTTGCCGGCGATATTAAAAATACAGTTAACAACGTGTCTTATATCAGTATTATATAATTTTTCAAAGCTTATTGAGTCTATCCCCATTTCGCTTAATATATCTCTTGTTTCAGGTGTTACACTATTTATAACTTCTGAAAAATCGAACTCATCTTCGTATAAATCTATATTAGAATCTAAAGAAAAAGCAGTAACAGATAACGAAAAAAACAAAACAAAAAAGGTTGAGACAAACAATAATATTTTAATACATCTTTTCATTTTTCACCTGTTAAAAATTGCTGTGGCTATTTCTAAAACCGCCGTAAAAACAGGTATAGCACAGCTTATGGCTAATATTTTTACAGACATCTCTACTACACCTGCAACTGCACCGGCAGAATTATCGCGGCATATATCAGCAGTAACTGCACCTAAGGTCAGAATTGTAAATGCTTTTAGCATAATTCTTATTGCTGTTCCACTTGAATTTGTTATATTTTTCAGGCTTTCAAGCACAGCTAAAAAATCGTTTATATACGGTAGCACCAATAAAACAATCAATAACACAACCGATAATTCTGCCACAAAAGCAAATATGCCGTTGTCTTTTTTCAAAAACAACAAGACAACAATACAGACAATTGCAATTAAAGTGATTTTTAAAGCTTCATTCAAAACGACATCACCGAAAACAACTCGTCTTTCAAGGTTGCAAGTTCAGGCACAAGTATCATTAAAGCTATAATAAGACCTGCTATTGTCAGTAAAAGCGTATATTCTTCTTTACCTGCTTTTTGCAATAGCTGATTAGTAATTGCTACTACAATACCAATTGCAGCAATTTTAAAAACAATTGTAATATCCATTTAATCACCACAAGAAAAATACGAGTACCACAAAGGCTGCCGACACACTTAAAGCTGTATCCACCCGTATTTTTTCTTTATCCTTTTCAAGTCTTTCTTTTAAAATTATTTCAAACCGATCCTTGTATTCTTCGCATAACAGCAACTGACCTGATGAATCGGTTTTACCTAATCTGTTCAAAAAATCATAAAACAATATAACTTCACTTGTATCTGAAAAACCGTTAATTTTAATTTCATTGTTCAAAAAAACTATATGCTTATATTTTCTGTTTTCCCCTTTTTTAAAAATCGTTTCATAATCAGAAGATATATAAGCAACCTCGGTTTTCACAAGGTTGATAAAATCTAAAACCTCTGTAATAGCCTGTATATATTTTTTGCGTTTTGAAACCTTCATTCCACCCGAAACAAGTATAAAAACTGCAAGAAAAACAGATAATAAAGTTTTCAAATATTTATCAACTCCCTGACCTTACAAGGTGCATTTTTACCTTCAAGCACCACAACCTTTTCAAACACCTTAGCGTTTATGAGCCTTTTTATATTAGGTCTTCTCAGCACTTCTTCAAAGCTTGAGCCATGAGCAGTTGCAACAAAGTTGACGCCACTGTTTATACCCGAAAGCATAGCCTTTGCTTCATCATCTGTCCCTATTTCATCAAGAACAACAATATCGGGTGAAAGTGTACGAACGGCTATTTCTATCCCTACAGACTTCGGGTATAACGTTAAAACATCCGTATGCACACCAACATCTGCACCCACACCGAAGGAACGTGAAGCAATTTCATCTCGTTCATCAATGATTGCCGTTTTCAAGGGATTAAGCATATTCCCTCCTGAGAAATGGCGGCACAAATCACGAATTAATGTTGTTTTACCAGACAAGGGTGAACCGACAATTAAAAATGATTTACAATCATTACCGATTTTACTTAACAAATCGCAGGAACAACCATAAAACTCTCGTGAAACACGGATATTAATTGAATTAAAAGAGGAAACAGAATAAACTGAACCATTTTTTAATACTGCCCTACCGGCTACGCCTGCTTTACAACCGTTTCGCAAAGGAATAAACCCTTTTGCTATCATATCCTGATATGTATGAAGTGAACGTCGCGACAAGGAAAAAACAATCTCATGCAAATCTCTTTCATCAGTCTTTAACAAGTCGTCTGAAAAAGCAACTGTAAGCACTCCACTTCCGGTAACAAAATAAATTTCATCTTTTGTGTTTAACGTCACGGGTTCACCATTACGAAAACGTATTTCTTTAGTTTCTTTTGCTACATTTTCGGGAACTGTGGACAAAATATTTTTATAGTTTTCAGGCAACAACGAAATTGCATTTAAATAATCCTTCACATTATCAAATCCTTTCAAGAAATTTTATTATCACTTGTCCGTTTTTAGAACAAAATTAACTATTTATTTAAATTTATCAAAGTAAAAACCATTGAAAGATAAATATATATATGGTAAAATTTACAATGTATTAAAATGCAAAATTAAAGGATGTAAAAGTATGACTAACACAGATACTTCACAGAAAAAAAGCAACCCCTTAATCAAGGGTTGCAAAAACACAAAATATAGTTGGCTTGCTGCAGCTTGTACAGCAGCCATTATGATTGTTGTTTACTATTGCTATGATTTAATTCCTTTTGGTGACACGACAATATTAAGAATGGACCTTTACCATCAATACGGTCCGCTTTTTGCCGAGCTTTACGAAAGAGTCACTAACCTGGACAGCCTTATCTACTCATGGACTTCAGGTGGTGGTAGTCCGTTTTTGGGTAACTTCTTTAACTACCTTTCATCACCGACTCTTATAATTATGCTCCTTTTCGGCCATAGAAATATGCCCGAAGCTATTGCTGCAATGATTCTTGTTAAAGCTGTTGTTGCATCTTTTACTTTCTCATATTTTATATCTAAAAAGTTCAATGAAAAAACACCTGTAGTTTCTGCTTTTGGTGTGCTTTATGCATGTAGTGGTTATTTTATCGCATATTACTGGAACGTAATGTGGCTTGATTCATTTTACCTTTTCCCACTTGTTGTTTTAGGTATCGAAAAAATAATTTCACAAAGAAAGCCGAAATTATACATTATTACACTTGCCCTTACAATTATCACTAACTACTATATGGGCTATATGGTATGCATTTTCTCTGTGCTTTATTTCATTTATTACTATTTTGCAAATTACGATTTTACTGCTACCTATTTCGGCAAACTTGCTAAACGCGAAAAAGGGTTAAAAGGCTTAATTAAATATTGCTATAACAATTTAAGAAACTCAAAATTCTTTGACACCGGTGTCAGCTTTGCGTTCTCTTCAGCAAGTGCAGGTCTTCTTTCCTGTTTTATGCTTTTGCCACTTTATTTTATTTTGATGAACTGCTCTGCTACATCAGGAACATGGCCCGAAGAATTTAAAACTTATTTTTCAATTTTTGACTTCCTTGCAAATCACCTTGCATACCTCGACCCCACAATAAGAAGCAGTGGCACCGACGTTCTTCCTAACGTTTATTGTGGTACCATTACGGTTATGCTTGTGCCTTTGTTTATTTTCTCAAACAAAATTTCTTTCAAAGAAAAGATTTTCAGTATCGGTATACTTGGTGTAATGTTTGCAAGCTGCTACACCAACTACCTTAACTACATCTGGCACGGATTCCATTTCCCTAACGATTTACCATACAGATTTTCATATATGTATTCTTTCTTACTGTTAATATTCGCTTTTAAAGCAATTACAGTTATAAAAGAATATACAACAAGACAGCTTATTGGCGTTGGTACAGCAACCGTTTTCTTTGTTATAATGGTTCAGGAAATCGGTTCTAAAAACTTCAGCGAAACAGGAGTATGGATTTCGATAGCATTTATCGCTATATATTGTCTTGCTTTAGGTATTCTAAAAAATGACCGTTACCCAAAGGTTGCAGCTGCTGCACTTATACTTTGCTCTGTTTGTGCTGAATATACGGTTGCGAACACAAACAATTACAGTATGGACCAAACAAAAACAAACTACGTTGGTGATTACAGCGATTTTGTAGCAATAAAAGATAAAATCGACGAGTATGAAGGTAACGAAAACTACAGAATGGAATTAACTGCTCTGAGAGCTCGTATGGATCCCTGTTGGTATTACTACAACGGCGTTTCAACCTTTACTTCTATGGCTTACGAAAAGGTTGCTAATATGCAATCACACCTTGGTATGTTCAGCAACTATATAAACAGCTATACCTATAACAGACAGACTCCTGTTTACAACGCATTCTTCTCATTGGACTATATCGTTGATAATTACACTGGCTCAAAGCCCGATATGAACGATAAATACTATAAAGAAATTGCAACACAGAACAAATACACTGCATACGAAAATCTTTACAGCTTACCTATTGCTTTCAGAGTTAATGAAGAAATTGAAACCTGGACTCACGATAACTCAAACCCATTTGAAGTTCAGAGTGAATTATTCGGCTATGCAACAGGTATACACACAGTTTATAACGATATTGAAGTTACTGAAATTTCAGGCTCCGGTGCATACTGCAGCGACTACACATTCAGTGACGTTGGTTGCTATTCATACACCGTTAACGATACTTCAGGTGGTGCTTCTTTAAGCTTAACTTTAACAGTTAAAGAAAGCGGTAACGCTTACGTTTATCTTAAAACAGGTGCAAACACTATTGCTAACGCTACCTTCACATTACCGGGTGGCACAGCAATCCACCAGAATATTGATACAAAGCCTTATATACTTGATTTAGGATACCTTAATGCAGGTGACGTTGTATCTATATACGCACCTATAAAAGAAGGTACAAGTGGCTACGTTTATATTTATGGTGTAACACTTAATGATTCTGCATTTGAAGAGGGCTACAATCAATTAAAGAAAGATTCTCTTAACGTTACAAGCTTTAAAGAAAGAAACATTGAAGGTAACATCAACGTTTCACAGGACGGTATACTTTACACTTCTATAAACTACGACACAGGTTGGTCGGTTTATATTGACGGTAAAAAAGTTTCAAATGATGATATCGTTCCTTTAGGTACTAACGCTCTTCTTGGTGTAAGAATCAGTGAAGGTGAACACACAGTTCAATTCAAATATACACCTGAAGGTCTTATTATGGGTTGTACAATATCAATAACCACACTTATTATGCTCCTTTTAATTATGTCTTTAATTAAAACAGGAATATTTAAATTTGAACCCGAAACTTACGTTGAAGAGGATTCTGAAACAGAAAACGAAGAAAACCAACAAGGTTCATTTATAAATGAATTGGAAAATTTTATTGAAGCCTTAAGCTTTGATGATTCCGTAGTTACTGATATAACCACAGACGATAATAAACCAAATGAAACAGAGGATTAAAGATGTTTTCTAAAATTAAAAGTGTAGGGCTTTTAGGTTTAGAGTCCTATATGCTTGACGTTGAATTAAACATTGCCGGTGGTAAATTTGTTGTTGAAATTGTAGGTTTACCCGATACAGCTGTAAGCGAAGCAAAAGAACGCATTATGGCTGCTATATCTAACTCCGGTTATGAGATGCATATGACTTCTCATTATACTTTTAACCTTGCACCTGCTGACGTAAAAAAAGAAGGCTCTGTTTACGATTTGCCTATGGCTGTAGCAGTTTTATCAGCAACGAAGCAGATTATGGGTAATTATAAAGATGCTGTTTTTATTGGTGAATTATCACTTTCAGGTTCGGTTAAAAGTATAAAAGGCGTTTTGCCAATGGTTATAGCTGCAAAAGCACACGGTGTTAAAGACGTTTACGTACCTTTTGATAACTGTGAAGAAGCAGCCGTTATTGATGGCATTAACGTTTACGGTATAAAAAGTCTGACTGAATTAGCTGAGCATATTAACGACATCAAAAAAATCAAACCCGTTGAAATAAAGCCCTTCAAGCACTACGAGTTGCCTGATTACCTTCCTGATTTCAAAGACGTTAAAGGTCAGTTTGAGGTCAAACGTGCTTTAGAGGTTGCAGCAGCCGGTGGGCATAACGTTATGATGATCGGCCCACCCGGTTCGGGTAAAAGCATGTTGGCAAAAAGAATACCAACAATTTTACCCGACATTACTGTTGACGAAGCTCTTGAAACAACAAAAATTTATTCTCTTTCGGGTAATCTTTCAAAAGAAAATCCCATAATCAATTACAGACCATTCAGAGCTCCCCACCATTCAGTGTCCCCTGCAGGACTTTCGGGTGGTGGCACAATACCGAAACCGGGCGAGCTTTCTTTAGCACATAATGGTGTGTTATTCCTTGACGAATTACCTGAGTTTTCACGTACAACAATGGAAGTGCTTCGTCAGCCTATTGAAAACGGAACAATTACAATTTCAAGAGCTGCATGTGCTCTTACATATCCTTGCTCGGTTATGCTTATTTGTGCTATGAACCCTTGTCCTTGTGGTTACTTCGGTCACCCGACAAGAAAATGTTCTTGCCCTAAAAACGCACCTGCAAGATATTTGTCAAAAGTATCAGGACCACTTCTTGACAGACTTGATATACATATAGAAGTTCCACCGGTTGATTTTAATCAGTTATCAGATAAAGAAGATGGCGAAAGCTCTGCTTCAATAAGAGAGAGAGTTAACAAAGCTCGTAAGATTCAGTTAGAAAGATTCAAGGGTACTGATATAACCTGTAACGCGAAAATGACTTCATCACTTACAAGAAAATATTGTATTCTTTCCGATGCAGCAGCAAAAACACTTGAGATTTCATTTGAAAGACTTGGTCTTTCAGCAAGAGCTTATGATAAAATACTCAAAGTAGCGAGAACTATTGCCGATTTGGATAATAGCGAAAACATTGAAAACAAGCATATACTCGAAGCTATACAATACAGAAGCCTTGACAGAAAATTCTGGAAAGCAGACGAAGAAATATAAAAATAAAAATTGTAGTTGTTCTTAATATTAGAACAACTACAATTTTTATTTTTACCATTTGTTACGAACCTTTTCGTGAAATACGGGAAGGTTTTCAATTTTTACTTCTTTTCCATCGTCAAGAATTGCTGTTCCGTTTAAAAAACCAAAAAGCTTATCGGCGTGTTGTGAAATAACCTTCGCACTTATATCGGTTCTATCATTAAAGAACGGTTTAAAGGTCATATTCCATCTGCCGTCGTTTGAAGTCATTTTCCATTCCTTCATAACGTTGTCGGTAGGGATTCCGAAATCAACCAGATCCAATTTATGACATTTACCGTCATAAAAAAGCATATTTTCACTGGCAGCCGAAGTATCGCCAAAGCCATAGCCTATGTTATACCCAAAAGGCTTACCCTCAACGTAACCACAACCGATTCCCCAATACCATGTATTGTCGTAGGTCCATACACCCCTGCCCCAATCAAGAATACCGAAATCCTTTTCAGAATCAAAAGTATATGTTCTTCCCTTTATTTTCACATAGCCATTTGCATTCATACAGGTGATTTTCTGGTTATAATAAAAAGCTTTTTTATCTTTTGCCCAAGGGGTAGCAATTACCATTGTATCAGTATCAGGCATTTTCAGATATATATCTGCTTCACAATCTGTATGAGTGAAAATTCTATCATATTTACAATAGATGTGCCTGCCATCATCTGTCCTGTCAATATTAAAACTACAAGATTTTGAATTGTATGAAATATTGCCGTATTCACTTGATTTGGGTAAACCGAGACTGCCGTTTGGCATTATTTTAGTTTCGGTACACTCAAACTTTTCTTTAGTTTCAAAATCAAAAACGCAGCAGGTTACAATACCCATATATCGATTATCAGCAAAGGTAAATGAAACGGCATATTTACCTTGGTGATTTATTATGTGGTAATAATCCCATTCTTTAAGACGTGATTTTTTAGACTTTGCAACTGACTGAGGGTTATAGTCATAGCAAAGATATGTTGACCACCCTGCTTCACGTAAAACACCTTTTTCATCAAGCAGGTTACCTGAGCCTGTAAGTCTATGGTTTTTATTCATAATCAGATGCCCTGTTCGTCGTAAAGGAATACTGTTTCAAGAGCTAATTTAACTCCTGCATCAATTGCTTGTGCAGAAAGGTTATCTGCAGTATCAAGACGGGTATGATAATATCTTGCAGGTTCGGGGTTCATTGCAACGAATGATGATGCAGGGAAGCCTGCCTGAGAAGCTGCTGCAGAGTCGGTAGCACCTAAAGCAATAGTGCCAATCGGCACATCAAGCCCAATATTTTTAGCTGCAGCCTGAATAAGCTTTGCAACTCTGATATCGTTTTTAACCATACCTGTCATATCTCTTTCGTAAATTTCAGGATATTCAAGCTCACGGATTGTATCAAAAGTAAAGAATATTGTTTCAACACCATCTGCTCTGAGAGCATCTTTGTTAGCTTTAACAAAAGCTTTTGTACCTCTGAGACCTGCTTCTTCGCCACCTGCACAAAGAACTGCAACTTCTGTGTTTTCAAAACGGATATCGTTATCGCTTAAGAATTTAGCAGCTGCACAAGAAATAAAACAACCTGTAAGATTGTCATTTGCACCCATAACAGGATTTTTAAAGTTACAGAATCTGAAAGCCGCAATAAGAATAGGAGCAGTAATATACATTAATACTGCCATAATCTTTAAAGCCACACCACTTTCTGCACTCCAAACGAAACCACCGATAACACCTTCAAAATGAATCATTGCATAAATGTTTGCAACGATGCTGATAAGTATGCTTACAACTGCACCAACAATAATTGTTGCCACAACAGGACGACCACCGGTGTATGTATATGTCCATTCGAAGGCAGAGTCAGTATGACCAACGAGAACAATACGCTTTTTAGTTTCGCCGGTTGCTTTTCTCACACCGTAAACGTTACCACTTGTTACTTTCTTAAAGAAAATATCAAGAACGGGTTTATAGAAAATAAATTCACCAACAATAAAAAAAGCTGTAAGAAGAGTTAATACCAAACCACCAATGCTTATACCGAAAGTAAAAAGCACCATATTAAGAAGCATAAGAGCTGCACCAATAACAACCCATGACATAAATGCTTTATCACTACATTTATATTCTTCTCTTTTAACTTCATCGCAGAATTTTTCAAGGTCCGCCTTCATATATTCCTGTGCTTTAGTTTCTGCCTCGCTACCTACAGGACGGGGTCCGAAATTTTTACAAACATTTTTAATGCTTTTTATCGCATAGTTTGTATACTCTCTGACCTTAATGTCATAATTCTGAATACTTTCATTTGCTTTCATTTTATTTCCCCTTTTCAAAACAAACATTACAATTTAAATTATATACTATCTTTTTTGATATATCAAGATTTTAAAAGTGTATTTAAATATTTTCCCGTATAAGACCCTTCGCATTTCGCTACTTCTTCAGGTGTACCTTCGGCAACTATTTCGCCGCCACCACTACCCCCTTCGGGACCCAGATCAATAATATGGTCGGCAGTTTTTATAACATCAAGATTATGCTCAATAACAATAACTGAATTATTCTGGTCAACAAGCTTATTTATAACTTCCAAAAGCTTTTTAACGTCTGCAGTATGAAGACCTGTTGTAGGTTCATCAAGAATATAAATTGTTTTGCCTGTAGACCTTTTTGAAAGCTCTGTTGCCAATTTTACTCGTTGAGCCTCACCACCTGAAAGTGTTGTTGCTGACTGACCGAGAGTTATATACCCAAGTCCAACATCGAAAATAGTTTCTAATTTCTGACGAATTTTTGGAACATTTGAGAAAAACTCCATTGCTTCTTCAACGGTCATATTAAGCACATCACTTATACTTTTACCTTTATATTTGACTTCAAGAGTTTCTCTGTTATACCTTGCACCACGACAAACCTCACAAGGTACGTAAACATCAGAAAGGAAGTTCATTTCAATTTTTATTATACCGTCGCCTTCACAGGCTTCACAACGGCCACCCTTAACGTTAAAAGAAAATCTTCCTGCATCATAGCCTCTTGTTTTTGCATCCTGAGTCTGAGCGAAAAGAGTTCTTATATCGTTAAACACGCCCGTGTAAGTTGCTGTATTTGAACGTGGTGTTCTGCCTATTGGCGACTGATCTATATCTATAACCTTATCAAGATTTTCAATACCGATAACTTCATCATGCTTGCCTGCAAATTTCCTTGCGTTGTTAAGCTCTGCAGCAAGCTTTTTGTAAAGTATTTCATTAATTAAAGAAGATTTACCCGAACCCGAAACACCCGTTACAACAACAAGTTCACCTAACGGTATTTTAACATCTATATTTTTAAGATTGTTCTGTCTTGCTCCTTTAATTTCTATATACTTACCGTTACCTTTACGTCTTTTTTCAGGAACATCTATTTTCTTTTTACCCGAAAGATACTGACCCGTTATGGAACGTTCGCAATTTTTAATATCTTCAACGGTACCTGCACAGATTATTTCACCACCGTGAACACCTGCACCAACACCTACGTCAACAATAAAGTCGGCTTCATTCATTGTATCTTCATCATGCTCAACGACAATAAGCGTATTACCCAAATCACGTAGATTTTTAAGCGAATTAAGTAGCTTTTCGTTATCTCTTTGGTGGAGACCTATACTTGGCTCGTCAAGGATATATAAAACACCCATAAGAGATGAACCTATCTGTGTTGCAAGTCTTATACGCTGACTTTCTCCACCTGAAAGAGTGCCGGAAGAACGTGAAAGGGTGAGATAATCAAGTCCCACGTTGCAAAGGAAAGCCAGTCTCGAACGAATTTCCTTTATGATTTGTTTGCCGATAATCTGATCTTTTTCAGAAAGCTTTAAATTTTCAATAAATTCAAGTTCTTCACCGATAGGCATATCGGTAAACTCTTTTATATTTTTACCACCTACGGTAACGGCAAGTGAAGCAGGTTTAAGTCTTGCACCTTTACAATCAGGACAGTCACAAGAGGTCATATACTGCTCAATTTCTCTCCTTGACCAATCACTTGTTGTTTCTCGGTAACGTCTTTCAAGATTATTTACTATACCTTCAAAATCGGTCATATAAGTGCCACTGCCATATTCGTTTTCACGTACCATTTTTATACGCTCACCGTTTGTGCCGTAGAATATAGCTTTCTGACCCTCAGGTGAAATTTTATTAAAAGGTGTATCAAGAGTGAAATTGTATTTCTCTGCAAGAGCATTGTAATACATACCTGCAATTGTACTTGCATCTGACTTACCCCAACCACAGCCTTTTATAGCACCTTCGCTGATCGAAAGTTTTCTGTTAGGCACAAGTAAATCTTCAGAAACTCGCATAAACACACTTAAACCTGAGCATGTAGGACAAGCACCGAATGGATTATTGAAAGAAAACATACGGGGCTCTAATTCATCCATACATGAGCCATGCTCGGGACAAGCAAAGTTCTGTGAAAACAAAATTTCTTGGCCATCAATAACGTCTATAACCACAGTACCTTCGGTGAGTGAAAAAGCCGACTCCAAGGAATCTGTAAGACGCGAAGCTATACCGTCTTTCATTATAAGACGGTCTACTATTATTTCGATATTATGCTTTATATTTTTCTCTAATTTGATTTTTTCAGAAAGGTCGTAAACAATTCCGTCTATTCTCACCCTTGAATAGCCCGATTTAGACGCACCTTCAAGTTCTTTCTGAAACTCACCTTTTTTGCCTTTTGCAATAGGTGCCAATATCTGAAATTTTGTACCCTGTGGTAATTCGAGAATTTTAT
>JAZOSL010000069.1:0-19829 GCA_045657085.1 Acutalibacteraceae bacterium
AACTTTTATAAGTTCAGGTAAAAACGAAAGTCTTTTCAATTCTTCTTCGCAAGATACAGGCTCATTATCGGGTGCTGTTGAGCAAGCACCTATATCTATTATATCTGCTCCGTCCTTTTCAAGGCAACAAAGCCTTTCGAGAGCACCCGAAAGGCTGAAAGCTTCACCACCATCTGAAAAAGAATCAGGAGTTATATTTAATATTCCCATAACAAGTGGATGGTCTTTTTCTTTTATAAATTCCTGAAAAGAAAACATATTATCTACCACCGGTTAAAAGAGTCATTACTTCTGCACGTGTTCTTGCATCACTTCTGGCAGTGCCCCTGAGAGCTGAAGTTTGTGTAATTGCACCTGCAGCCTTGGCACCTCGCATTGTCATACAAAGATGTTCTGCTTCAACAACAACTGCCACACTTTTAGCACCAAGCTCATCAAAAAGGAAATCGGCAATCTGAGATGTTAATCTTTCCTGAACCTGAGGGCGTTTTGCATAGACATTTACTATTCTCGCTAGTTTTGAAAGACCTATAATTCTGCCATCAGCAGGAATATAGGCAATATGAGCTTTACCCATAAAAGGCAAAAGATGGTGCTCACACATTGAATACATTGGTATATCTCTTACGATTACCATTTCATCATTACCCGGCTCATCAAAAAGTTTTAAATGAGCATGAGCATCTTCGTTTAGCCCTGAAAAAACTTCTTCATACATCCTTGCAACTCTTGCAGGTGTTTCTACGAGACCGGGTCTGTCAGGATCTTCACCTATAGCTTCAAGAATATCTCTGACAGCTCTTTCTATTTTTTCTTTATCCATTTTATTTACACCTCATTAAAAGAACAAACAAATAACGTTCATTTTATCATCTGTACTGTAATAAACCTTTGCACCATTTAAATCCTGGATAAGTCCTGCATCTTTATAGGTTGTATAAATTACACCTGTATCAAACATTGTGCTTTTCGCCTGTTGCATAGTTGCAGCATCAGGAAATCTTAATTCAGCAGATTTATATTTCCTGCTGATTGCATTATTTACAGCAACATCAATTCCATTTGCGAACTGCTCACCTGAGCCGGTATTAAAAAACGCATTCTCATAAACAAAGTAATTATATTTCTTTGCCGTTGTTAACGGAATAGTCTGATCTATAGATTTACGTTTAACGAGAATATCATTAGTTGTAACATTGAAGTATGTATGACGAAGAACCTGACTTGTACCTTTAGGGTCATCCCAGGTAGTATCAACAAAATAACCTTCGCCATCAAGAACAACATAGTTCCACATATGACCTGTATAATTCACACCATCTTCTGCAGATTGACCTGTTACAAGACGGTTGTCGATATTCAACTTGCTCATTACATACTGAAAGGCTCTTGAATAGCCCTCACATCCTGCTTTACCCTGAACAAGGCATCCGTAAATTGAGTTAGCATTAGGATCTGTATTAGGGTCAGAATATGAACAATGATTTATAATATAATCATGAACAAATAATTCTTTTTCGTATGTTGAAGTATAAACCTGAGCACCGGCAACAATAGTATCAGCCACTTTACGTGCTTCTTCACGTTTTTGATTAAACTCTTCGAGAGTCATAACATAAGTAGGTTCAAAGTAAGTTTTTAAACCTACTCTGTAGACGCTACACTTTGTTCCTATACAGAAAAGATCGGGATTATCGTAGGAAATGGCAGTGAAAATTTTATTAAGGTCACCTGAACCTAATGCCGGAACTTCAATTTTTTCAGGCATATTATAAATGTTTTTAACCACTGCAGTATATACTGCTTTTTCTTCATCACTTAGTTCGTTGTAACAATATCTATAATAGCCTGTTCCATCACCTGACGGCAACACTTCCTGCGATGAAAAATCCTGTGGCTTTAAAACATTTTTATATAATGTTCCTGCAAGAATACCACCAACAACAAGAGCCAATGCGACAACAACTACTATAGCAGTTAAAAATCGGGTTAAGCCTTTACTTTTCATTACTAAACTCCTTTTCGGATACAAATACCTTTAATTTTTCTTTGGACGTTTCAGGGATAAGGTACTCTATTTCATCTTTACTGTCTGTAAAATCAACAATGGTAATATTGGTATTGCAATAATTAGCCAGTTTCGAAAACAATAAATCTGCTGACAAAAATTTCTGACTGTTGAAAAACGCATTAAAGGAAGCTACCACAATCTCAGCATTAAGTTTTGAGCATTTATACCCTTTTTCTGTTTCACAGATATATTTCATATATTTTTGTGTTTTTTCGGGAGTAAGAACATTATCACCACGTTTTAATTCAAGAAACATATCGGGCGTATCATACTCGATATTTTCAGTAACCCTGACAGTTATATCACCCAAAGCACGATAAACAGATTTATAACCGGAATCGGTAAAAACAGCATATCTGTCAATATTGACATTATAAAAAGAATTGAGTTGTAAAACTAATTCTTTTACACCGTCTGTTTCTAAAATATGAGCAAATGAAATATTCTCCTTGTTCACTTTTTTTGTATGGTCAACAGGAATAACTTTAATTGTTTTTTCTTTAAGGTCTACACTTATAAGATTTATAAAACGCGTCTGTTTACCATCATCAGAAGTTACTGCAGCAAGAAAAAGTGATTTACCCTCTAACACCTGTACATCAGTTTTTTCAGTAGTTATAGGGGTAGTTGTACTTTCGCCCTCAACTTTAAATATATTACCAAAATCATAATCAAGGGATTTCCACAAAAGCAAAGTAGAAACCGAACCTAAAACAACTACAAAACAAAGAAAAACACAAATTAATACGGTTGTCTTTCTTTTTTTATCTTTATATTTACGTTGTAAGTCAAGACCGTAACGAGCCAAACCAACACCTCATCGATTAAATTTTACGTATACACATTAAGTATAATAAATAATATAAGAAAATACAAGTATAAAATATAAGTGGAGTGTATTTCGCACTCCACTTATCAACTTTTATTGTTTGCTCCAATCAAGGTAGCCGTTTGTTATGTAGTACCATCCACCGTAATACTCTACAAAGCCGGTGTAATCTGTGATTATCTCGCTACCACTTGCATATACCCATTGACCGTTAAGCTGTTTGAGAGTGGGGACTTCAGGTGTCGTCGGTGCTTCAAGAACAGGAATTTCTTCATAAATTGCGTGTTCTCTACAAACGGTGCAAACCTTAATCTGCAAACCGGGCTCAGTTGTTGTAGGCTGAACTATAACATTACCATTTTCAGGATAAACGTGATGTGCAGGAATAGCTCTGTATTCTCTATATTCACAATCCCAACAGCCATTAAACTCCTTGCCATCTTGAGTGCAGGTTGCTTCTGATTCAAGAACCCATCCTTCAGTCATATTATGTATGTCATAATGTGCAAAAGGATAGTCTACACCATCATTACTAAACACTCCACAAACTGCATAAACAACCACTTTGTTACAGCCCTCAAAAGCATTATCATTCACACTGACATTTCTATTAAGAATTGTGACTTTGGTAAGATTTGTAGAATTTGACAAAGCATAATCACCTATGCTTATCACACTTTCGGGGATTGTAATTGATTCAATATCTCCGCAATTATAAAAAGCACAATCACATATACTCGTTACGCTATCAGGAATTGTATAATCAACTTCGGAACCTCCGGTCGGGCATTTTATAAGTTCCGTCATATTTTTATTGAACAACACGCCGTTAACCGATACATAATTTGAATTTGCAGAATCAACAATTATTGACTGTAGGTTGTTGCAATCACGAAAAATACAACACCCTATATTTGTTATACTGTCAGGGATTGTAACCGTGGTAAGATTGTAGACATTAATGATAGCATAATCACCTATTGTAGTTACAGGCAAGCCAGTGTAAGTATCAAGAATAACAATTCCACCACTTGCAGATGTATTACAACCAGTGACAGAATAAGATTGACCGTCATCATTCAAAGTAAAAGTTAAATTACTTTCACTTGCAGCTTTTGCTTTCACTTAAAAAAACCTGAGAAGTCAAATCCCTTAAAATCAACCTCACCAAATCCTACAGCTGCAGAACCGAAAATGATTGTTATAGCCAACAGCAAAGACAAACTTCTTTTGATTGCGTTTTTCATAATTGCCTACTGAATAGTGGCTCAAATATACAATATAATTATACTCCCTTATACTTTTCTCTTCAACTTATAATGCAACAAATTTAGTAGCATTATTTTGTGCAGTTGTAAAACAAACTTCACCCTTAAAGTAAACTGTTACGGTAAAGAAACCACCCCTAAAAAACGGAACGGGCTGAGCCACGTTCCTTACGGTTGTTCTATATGACTAAACCTAAAACATAATGAATCTGCCCACCAACAAAACATCGACGTTAAATCAATAACGTCGATGTTTTATGTTATATTATCAATTTCGACAAGTCGAGTTTGTCGTATTGTTCTATAAATGATTTGAAAAAAGAAAGCATTTCTTTTACTCCACCCACTTTATTACTTTCGCAATTAAGAACTAAAAGTGGTTCGTGAACACTCATTCTCAAAAGCTGCCAGCCATCACCTTTGGAGCTGTTGAAATTCACTCTTACACCCTCGTGATTAACGGGTGAAACTGTTATACCCTCTGTCTTTTCGCAAAGAGCTTTGAAATCATTTATAACAGAAAGACCATAATCACGAAAATCCTGAAGATTTATTGTGAATCGCACTTCTTTTTCTTCTACAGGTGTTTTTAAGTTTGCTATTACATCTTCAATAGCTTTACCTTTTTTGTTAAGCTTTGCTGCTTCAATTATAATCTTAGTTATAAGGTAAGCTCCGTCATCAAGAAAATAGTTTTCTTTAAAGGCTGCATGACCTGAAGTTTCAATAGCAAGTGGTGCTGATTTGTTTTCTTCTTTTTCAAGTCGAATCGCTTCGTCTATAACGTTTTTATATCCCCTTTTAAAGCGATGATGAACGCCACATAAATCATTTTCAATGAACTCAGCAAGTCCGTCTGATGTAACGGAATCGGTTACTATAATTCCACCTTTATTGTCTTTAAGGGCAATATAAGCAGCAAGGGCAACAAGCTTATTTCTATTTATTTCCTGAGCATTTTTATCTACACAGGCTGCCCTGTCGCAATCTGTATCAAAAATAACACCCAAATCTGCACCTGATTTTTTAACAGCATCACAAATAGATTCCATTGCCTTTTTATTTTCAGGGTTAGGTATATGGTTAGGAAATCTGCCATCAGGCTCAAGATAACGGCTACCGTTAATATCTGCACCAAGTACAGCTAAAACTTTTTCGGCATAGAAAGCCCCCACACCATTACCTGCATCAACCACAATTTTAAGATTTTCCAATGGTCTGTCATAATTATCGGAATTAACGCCCTTTTTAATCATATCGCATAAATCCTTGCAATATTTTTTCATATTGTCAAGATCTTCTGCCTTGGGAGAATCGCCCTGAAGAGTATATGGATTATTTTGGGCAAACTCTAAAATTTCTTTAATATCATTACCTGAAAAGCCACCCTGAACGGTAAAGAATTTAAGTCCGTTCATTTCCATCGGCAAGTGGCTTGCAGTTATCATAACAGATGAATCCATATTAAAGTTTATTATTGACATAAACATTGACGGAGTTGACGAAAGGCCACAAGTATAAACCTTAACCCCTAAAGAAGAAAGCGTTCTTGTTACAATTCTTGAAATTCTTTCTGAAGACACTCTTGAATCGTAACCCACAGAAATTTTCAATAAATCTTTATTTAATTTAGTTTTCAAGAAATTAACGTAAGATGCAGTTATTGCAGATAAACGTTCATCTGTTAAATCAACAGGCTTGCCATCTTTTTCTATTGCAGTACCACGTATATCGGTACCACTTTTTAAATACATAAGATTATCCATTAATATTCTCTCCTGATAACGTAATAGGCTCTTTGGGTATCTTCTTTTGGTGAAGAACAACTAAATTCGGCATATCTTTTTATAACCTTAAAGCCTGCATTTTCCACTGCTTTTGTTATTTGTTCATCGGTAAAAGCAATTTCTTTAAAGCTTTCGGTAAAATGCTCGTACTTATTTTTATCATCTTTTACAAAAAAATCCAAATTTATACCAACGGTAACACCGTCGTCATATAAATTGTTTTGCCATACGCAAAAAACGTTTTTTTCATCATATACAAAGGTATTGTTTCCAAGAATTTGCTGATGCTTGTAAATAGTGTTAACATCGAACACCATAATACCACCATCATCTATAAAATTCTTTAAAGTATCGAAGGTTTGGTTAAGTTCTTCCACACCTGAAAGGTGGTTGATACTGTCAAGAGAACAAACTATTGCTTTGACAGTACCGTAAAGGTCTGTTTCTTCCATACGTTGACAAAGGAAAAGTATATTTTCCCCTTCCTGCATAGCTTTATTCTGTGCTTCCATAAGCATATCAGGTGATGCATCGGTACCTATAACCTCAAAACCTTTTTTTGAAAACTCCAAAGAAAGTGAACCTGTACCACAAGCAAGGTCTAACAAAAGGCCATCTTTAATATTATAGTCTGCAAGAATACTCATAATATATTCGGCACGTCGTTTATAATCTACGTTAAGGGTCAGCTCATCATAAACAGCTGCAAAAGAATTGTAGGACATAACTACCTCCACAAACTGAAAGGGTTTGTTTTATTTTAACACATTAAACCCAATATGTAAATAACTGTAAAATCCGTTGAACTGCTAAAAAAGGTTGTAGTAAATTTATAAATATTGCACACTTTAAAACGTAAAACCAATATGTTAATATAATGTTAACATATTATTGGGAGGATTTTTTATGAAAAAGCTTCTTGCAATAACCCTTGCAGTAATTATTTCTGTTTGTGGTTTATTACCCTGCTTTGCTATTGATAATGAAAAATGCAATTGTGGTCAGGCACCTATAATTTACGTTGCGGCATTAGGCAGTGGCTCAGTTATTCTTGATGAAGGCACTGAAAACGAAAAAACTCTTTTCAGACCCGATATCAATGACGTACTAAACGACTTTACACCCTTAATCGGCGCAGCTGCATCACTTATTTCCACTAAAGATTATGATGCTTTCGGTGACGTTCTTATTTCATGTGTAAACACTTCCTTCGGTATGCTTGCATTAGACAATGAAGGTAAATCTCACGAAAGAGTTACATCTGAAAAATTCGCCCCCGATACTGCAGAACACGGTGATCAATACAGCTACTATTTCGGTTACGATTTTCGTCTTGACCCGGTTGAAAATGCAGAAAAGCTTCACACATACATTCAGGAAGTAAAAGAATTAACAAAGCACGACACCATAAGATGCAGAGCATCCAGTATGGGTGGTGTGGTTATGCTTGCTTATACTAAGCTTTACGGCACTAAAGATATAGATACAATCATCTTCCAAAACTGTCCTTTACAAGGTACTGCTGTTGCAGGTGAGCTTTACAACGGACTTTTTGAAATCAACAAAGATGCTCTTGTAAGATATGCTGAAGGTGCCCTTCCGTCAATGGATAGTAACTTCTTGGCTGCTTTCCTTTACTCACTTATTGAAATGCTTGATGCTGCTGGTGTTTGGAGCGATATTTTAGGTATGACTGACGGTATCGTTCTCAACCTTAAAGACAGAGTTTTTGATGAAGCACTTATACCGATTTTCGGTACAATGCCCGGTATATGGAGTTTCGTTCCTGATGAATATTATGAAACTGCAAAAACATTTATGAAGCTTGATGAAAGCACACACGGTAAGCTTCTTGAAAAATTAGATTTCTACCATTACGACGTACAACAGGATGCAGGTAACCTTTTAAGAAACGCTCAGGCAAATGGTACAAATATATATATTATTGCAGGTTATAACGTACAGAGAACACCCCTTGTTACTGCATATAAAAACACTTCAGACGGTACTGTTGATACACAATACGCTTCTTTAGGTGCTACCTGTGCTCCTATCGGTGAATATCTTCCCGATGATTACAAACAAGCTCAACATACCGATAAAAGATATATGTCACCTGACAGAATGATTGATGCTTCAACATGTCTTCTTCCCGAATGCACATGGTTTGTTAAAAACATGCTTCACTCAACAACTCATTCAGGTCACGATGTTCTTTACGGCATATTCCACGCAAGTGATACTCAGATAACTGTTTTCGATTTAGAGGAATACCCGCAGTTTATTGAAAATGATACAGTTCACGAAAGCTTTATTCCCGTAACCCGTGAAGGCACTCCCCTTCAGGAAGCATTTAAAGACGCCCGTGAAATGACGAGCTTCTTAACAATAACTCAGCTTCTTATTACATTCTTCGAAGAATTCTTCAAATGGTTCATTGGATAATTTAATAATTGGTTTATATAGAAAAGAACCTGTGAAAGCAAATTGCCTTCACAGGTTCTTTTCAATTAATTTTTATTGCTGAAAAAATGTATAAAAAGCTCTATACGCCATATAAAGATCAAGTTTTGAGATCACTTCGTAAGGTGCATGCATTGAAAGTACAGGAACACCTAAGTCAACAACATCAACGTCAAGATTTGCAATGTATTTTGCAACGGTGCCACCACCACCTGCATCAACCTTGCCAAGCTCACCGATCTGCCAAATAACGCCAGCTTTATCTAACATACGTCTGATTTTGCCCATATATTCTGCAGAAGCATCGCTTGTACTACTCTTGCCTCTTGCACCTGTATATTTAGTAATAACAACGCCTTTGTTGAGATATGAAGTATTATTCTTTTCAAAAACTGAATTGAAAGTGGGGTCATATGCAGAGTTAACGTCTGCAGAAAGACATTCACTTTTTGAAAGGACTTCGTAAACTTCAAGTCCATTTGCTTTTGCAAGGTAAGCAATAAAATATTCAAGGTAGGAAGATTGAAGACCTGTGTTACCCTCTGAGCCGGTCTCTTCTTTATCAGTAAGAACTGAAATAACTGTATAGTCAGGGGCGTCAACATTGAATGCTGCCATTGCTGCAGGGTATGCACATACTCTGTCATCGTGTCCGTAAGATCCAATAAGACTTCTGTCAAAGCCGATATCATCAGCCTTGAACGCAGGAACAACTTCGAGCTCTGCACTAAGAAAATCGCTTTCAACAATTCCGTATTTTTCGTTTAAAAGTTTAAGAATGTTAAGTTTAACAAGCTCACTGCCTTCATCACTCTTAAAAGGTCTGCTACCAACAATTACGTTGAGTTCTTCACCTGCTATACCTTCGGAAAGAGTACGTTTACCCTGTTCGGCACCTAAATGAGGAAGAATGTCAGAAATAACAAACTTAGGTTCATTTTCTTCTTCACCGATTTTTACAGTAACTGTTGTACCGTCTTTTTTTATAATTACACCGTGAAGAGCAAGAGGAATTGCAACCCATTGATATTTTTTAATTCCACCGTAATAGTGAGTTTTGAAAAGTGCTAACTCATCACTTTCATAAAGTGGGTTAGGTTTAAGGTCAAGACGTGGGGAATCAATATGAGCAGCTGCAATTTTAACGCCATCCTTAAGGCTCTTTTTACCTATAACTGCGAGAATAATTGCTTTGTCACGGTTAACGTAATAAATTTTTTCGCCTGCTTCATACTTTTTACCCGGCTCAAATTCTTTAAAACCTTTTGCTTTCGCCTGTTCAAGAACAACTGCAGTTGCTTCTCTTTCTGTTTTAGCATCATTTAAAAACTTTTTATAATCTTCTGCAAAAACATCTGCTTTACTGATTTCATCATCACTTAAAGTAGCACCTGCATTTTCTGCTTTATAAAAAAGCTCTTTTTTAAGTTCTTCAACTGTTGACATTTATAACACTCCTAAAAGTTTTAACCTTATATACATATACTTTTATTTAATACCGAAAAGTTCTCTGATTAACCCCCAGATTATTGAACCTTTGAGAATATACATAAATCTTTCAAACTCTGTCTTTGGTTCTTCCTGATATTCAACTTTTTCAGAACCATCTTCAAGAACAAGAGCCTGTGTAAGACAAATACCACCTTCGCCAAAGGCTTCAATACGAACATAATCAAACTCCTCAGCGCCTTCAATTTCATCAAGATTTATAAAGAAAGTGCCATCTGTATTTTGAGTTGTTTTTATGATTTTGCCGTCAGCAATAAACTGCACAAAATCGCAATCCTTTGCTGTAACTAAAACAGCATGATCATCAACCTCAATACTTGTGAATACAGGATAAGGAAGATCTGTGTTCATTGCATCTATTTCTTCGTAAGGTCCGATATCGGTAGCACGAAGTTTTCTTGTTACACAGAAAAATGCACCACTCTGCATTGTCTCTTTAATATGATCAACATCGTTTTCTTCCATCATAAAGATATTGAATGATGTATCAATATTTTCATGATCGTGAGCATCAGTGTTACTGAATGCGATAACGTTTTTACCGTAAGGAAGAGTATACATAAGAAGATTATCCCAGAGAATTCTGTCATAACCTGTTACACCATTATCCTCGTTGAAAACCTCTGTACCTAAACAGCTGTCATATTTAAGAATTAAATCACCGAAGAATTTTACATTTTCGGGTTTATTAACTGCATCAGGATCGTCATTTGTGTAAAGCCAGTCACCAGGGTGATTGATATGAGAAAGACCACCGTTTTCCTCAATATATTTCAATGCCTCGTCATAGCCGTTTTCAGTACCGCCGTAACCAAAAGCTGCATCTTCAGGAAGGAAATAACCGTTTACGTGAGGCTTTGTAACAGTAAGGTTATTAAGCTCATTAGCACCTGTAATACATACCATTTTCTTATTTCTGATTGTATCACCGTAAACCGGATAGGTGCCATTTGTAATCATTTCAAACTCTTCGTCTGTCAAGTGTTTAACGTTAAAGAGATTATAGCTGTATAAAAGCTGTTGTTTAGGATGTCTGTTCCATTCAACACCTGTAACACCATGGTCTGCATTTGCAACAAAGTCATAGTCCTGACGATAATACTCTTTAATCATTGATTCAAGAGTAAGGTTGCCATCACTGTAGGTTGTGTGAGAATGGAGTGTACCTTTATATGCACCCCATGCACCATCACCTGACCAAATAACATCTTCGTAAGGTGAAACGATTACATAATCATTTCCCCCTGCTGCAAAACCACATACGGAAACAGCGGAAAGAAGAATTGTCAGGCATAAAACCAAACTGATGAGTTTAAATGTTCTTTTCATAATCATACCCCATATCATAAATTTTATTATATTTTTTAATTGCTTTCGCAATTTTTTTAACGTAATTAGCCGTATCCTTATACGGAATGGTCTGAAGAGTTTCACCGTCGGGTGAATAACGTGGATCGGAAAGCCATTCGTTAACCTTTCCCCTGCCTGCATGATAGGCTGCAAAAGCAACTTCCACATGCTGAAACTCATCTAACAATAGTTTAATAAAAAATGCACCGAAATAAATTGAGATTTCAGGTTCAAACAGAGATTCGTTTTCATAGGTTGTACCAGTTTTGGTTTGTAGCCAT
Source organism: Acutalibacteraceae bacterium (assembly GCA_045657085.1). Lineage (GTDB taxonomy): Bacteria > Bacillota > Clostridia > Oscillospirales > Acutalibacteraceae > DTU089. The sequence continues at coordinate 11,559 of JAZOSL010000069.1, forward strand.
TGAAAAGTTTCGGGAGTTATCTGGGTAAGACCCATTGCTCCGGCTTCAGATACTGCATCTTTATCGAAACCACTTTCAGTCTCTATTAATGAGTATAACAGAATTGGTTCAATTTGTAAACCTTCTGACGTTTTTTCTATTAAATCACTATAACGTTTAGGATAAAGTGTTTGTGCTGTAAGGGAAACACAATTATAAATTATAATTGCAAAAACCAATAGAAGCGACAATAACATTCCCGTCAATTTAAGTATCGATTTATTTCTTTCGTTCAACGGAAAAAAGCTCCTTTTCAAGTTGTTCTAATTGTTGTTTTAATTCGTTCTTATTACCATTATTATTTATTACAAAATCGGCTTTTGAAAGATAAAAAGAATCGTCCTTCTGTCCGTTTATTCTTATCATTGCATCTGTTTCGGAAAGTGAATCTCTTGATATAATCCGTTGTTTACGTATTTCTAACGGTGCTGTAACCACAACGAGCATATCGCATTCATCAGCAAAGCCCGATTCAATTATTGCAGCTGCATCCACAATAACAACATCATATTTTCCGAAAGCATTATCTGCTTGAGTTTTAATAATATTATTAATTGCAGGGTGCATTACAGAATTTAACAATTGGGTGTTTTCAGGTGAAGAAAAAGCTTTTTGAGCCAACAACTTTCTGTTTACAGAATTGTCTTCGTTTAAAATATCACCAAATGCAGCTATCAACTTCGGAAGAATGGTTTCATCGACGTCAAAAACCTTACGTGCAACAATATCACCATCAATAATATATGCACCTTTTTCTTTTAAATAAGCAGAAACCGTAGATTTACCTGCACCTGTCTTACCTGTAAGACCTATAAGTTTTTTCAATCGAATCACCTTCTTGCATACAAAATCAAAAATAATTAAAGACTGATAACGTCAAACCCTGCTGCTCTTAAAAGTCTGTTTAAAACAGCAAGATTATCATCATTGCTATCATCAGGATATCTGACGAAGCATTGCCTTACACCTTTTTTATCAAGTTCTCTTAAAGAGTCAAACAATGAGTGTGACAACATTTTATAATCTTCACAACCATAGAAAATGTATGGCACAACAAGTTTTTCAGGGTTATCATCGTTGAAAATCATTGCATATATTCCGTCAGAATCACAAGCATTTACATATTCACAAAAGCTTTTGTAATCACCCTTTACAAGAGTAATTTTAGCATTTGGTGAATAATGCTTGTATTTCATTCCGGGAGAAGATGCTTTTTCTGTATTTTTTAATGGGTTTAATACTGCATCGTCAACATCGACCTGACCTAATACAGATTTAAGCTGTTTCAAAGTAACGTTACCCGGTCTTAAAAGACGTGGTGTTGGGGTTGCAAGGGTTATAACTGTTGATTCTACTCCTTCTTCGCAATCGCCACCATCAATTATAAAAGGAATTTTGCCATTCAGGTCTTCGAAAACGTGTTGTGCTTTTGTGGGACTTGGTTTGCCTGAAATGTTAGCTGAAGGTGCTGCAATAGGCAATCCTGTGATTTTTATAAGCTTTCTTGCAATGGTATGAGACGGGCAACGTACGGCAACTGTATTTAAATTGCCTGTTGTACAGAAAGGAACTTTTTCAGATTTTGGAAGAATTATTGTGAGTGGCCCGGGCCAGAATGCCTGGGCAAGTTTTCTGGCATTTTCGGGAACTTCACTTACCAAATCATATATTTCATCAAATTCTGATATATGTACAATCAAAGGATTATCTGTAGGTCTACCCTTCGCTTCAAAGATTTTGTTTACAGCTATTGGTGAATAAGCATTACCACCGAGACCATAAACGGTTTCGGTTGGTATTGCTACAACCTCATTATTTCTTAAAAGCTCTGCAGCTTTTATATATTTTTCTTCACTATCATCACAAGTGATTTTAACAAGTTCTGTGTTCAAAGTTTATTCCTCTGTTGATGCTTTTAATTTTTCTGCAGTATCTGCAGTAATTAATGAATCTATAATTTCATCAAGGTCACCATTCATAATGGCTTCAATTTTGTAAAGAGTAAGACCGATTCTATGATCAGAAACTCTACCTTGTGGAAAATTGTAGGTTCTTATTCTTTCACTTCTGTCACCTGTACCTACCTGTGAGCGACGTTCATCGGCAATTTCGGCATTTTGTTTTTCACGTTCTGCCTCTAAAAGCCTTGAACGAAGAATTTTCATAGCACGGTCACGGTTTTTATGCTGACTACGTTCATCCTGACATTCAACTACAGTACCGGTAGGAATATGAGTGATTCGTATAGCTGATTCAGTTTTATTAACGTGCTGACCACCTGCACCACTTGAACGGTAAGTATCTATCTGTAAATCTGTAGGATCTATGTCAATATCAACTTCCTGTGCTTCAGGTAAAACAGCAACGGTTACGGTTGAAGTGTGAATCCTGCCACCGGATTCGGTTTCGGGTACACGCTGAACACGGTGAACACCACTTTCGAATTTAAACCGTGAATAAGCACCCTCGCCTTCAATCATAAAGCTGATTTCTTTTATACCACCAAGGCCTGTTTCGTTAACAGACAAAATTTCGCTTTTCCATCCCCTACCTTCAGAATACATTGAATACATTCTGAAAAGTGAGTTTCCGAAAAGGGCTGCTTCTTCGCCACCTGCACCTGCACGAATTTCAATAATAACGTTCCTGTCGTCATTAGGGTCTTTTGGTAAAAGAAGTATTTTAAGCTGTTCTGAAAGTTCTGCTGCCCTTTCTTTACATTCATCAACTTCAAGCTCAAGCATTTCACGAAGTTCTTTTTCCGGATGTTCAGAAAGCATTTCTTTTGCAGCTTCGCCATCACTTACCGTTTTTTTATAATCACGGTAAGTTTCAACAATAGGTGTTAAATTTTTAAGTTCCTTCATTAAAGAAGTATATTTTGCTTGGTCAGATACTGTTTCAGGAAGGCACAAAAGGTCATTAACTTTTACAAAACGGTCTTCAACCTGTTGAAGTTTGTCAAGCATTGTCGTCCTCCCTGATGATTTTTTTAATATTTTTTTCTGCTTTTGAGCGAGGGATCAAAAACTCTCTTTCACAGCCGATACAATGCAATCTGAAGTCCATACCGGATCTTAAAACTTTAAACTGTTTTGAACCACACGGGTGTTGTTTTTTCATTTCAAGAATATCTCCGACCCTGATATCCATCGAAAACCCCTCCAATTATATATTTCTGAAATATTATATCACACTTTTACATAAAATAAAAGAGTAAGATAAAAATATATTGAAAAGGTGATAAACAAATGTTAAGGTATTTTCCCGAAGGATTCTTGATTGATAAAAAAGATAACACAGAAATACTTTCATCATCAGATAATTTTATGAAAGCTTTTCACGATAACACCATTGTGGAAGCTCGTGCAGTTTATTGTGACAGAGACCACAATTTACATATTGATTTTGGTTTCATTCACGGCGTTATTCCACGCGAAGAATGTGCCATAGGCATAAAGGACGGCAGCGTCAAGGATATCGCTATTATAGCAAGGGTCAACAAACCTATTAAATTTAAAATCAAAAACATCATTGAATCAAACGGAAGGAAGACTGCTGTGCTCAGCAGATTAGAAGTTCAGAAAGAGTTCACCGAAAAGGTACTTAAGAAGCTGAACACGGGTGATATTATAAACGCAAAAATTACTCATCTCGAAAGTTTTGGTGCCTTTTGTGACATTGGCTGTGGCGTAAATGCTCTTTTACCAATTGACAACATATCTGTTTCAAGAATACCACATCCTAAAGCACGTTTCAACGTTGGCGATGATATAAAAGTAATTGTAAAAGCTTTTGATAATATGGGAAGAATAACACTTTCCCACAAAGAGCTTTTAGGCACTTGGGAAGAAAACGCTTCTTTTTTCAACGTTGGCGAAACTGTTAGTGGAATTGTAAGAAGTGTTGAAAGCTACGGCATTTTTATAGAATTAGCACCAAATCTTGCAGGTCTTTCAGAATACGTGAGTGGTGTTTACGAAGGTCAACAGGCAAGTGTTTATATTAAGAGCATCATCCCTGAAAAAATGAAATTCAAACTGATAATTGTAGATGCTTTTGATGCAGACTACCGTAACACTAAGGCAAAATATTTTTATAACGGCAATCATATGGATTATTTCAGGTATTCACCTGAAGATTCACAAAAAATAATTGAAACATTCTTTTAAAACAACTTGAAAGCTTTGTTGCTGTATTGTATAATTCTACTGTATTCAATCGAAACGATTGAGGAGGTAAATTATGAAATACAGCAACTTTTCACAGTTCGGCAGAGAAATATCAAAGCTGGGCTTTGGTCTTATGAGATTACCGAAAAAATATGAAGATAAAGAAGAAATTGACCGTGAAGAAGCTATGAAGCTTATTGACCTGGCAATGAAATCAGGGGTTAATTATTACGATACTGCTTATTTTTACCACGGTGGTGACTCTGAGCAATTCGTAAAAGATGCTTTAAGTCAATACCCCAGAGAGTCTTTTATGTTGGCAACAAAGCTCCCCGGCACTTATATGCGAGATAATAATCTTCACACAGAAGAAATATTCAAGGGTCAGTTAGAAAAATGTGGTGTGGATTATTTTGATTTTTATTTGTTACACGCAGTAAGCAGAGATATTATGCCTACCTTTGAAGCTGATAAATCTTACGAATACTTATCAGAACAAAAAAAGGCAGGCAAAATCCGTCATTTAGGTTTTTCATATCACGGTGACTACGAGTTTTTCGTTGAGCTTATTGACAAATATAAATGGGACTTTGTTCAGTTACAGATAAACTACTACGACTGGGAAGCACAGAATGCAAAAGCATATTACGAAGCTCTTGAAAAAAGAGGTATCCCTTGTATAGTTATGGAGCCTGTAAGAGGTGGTGCTTTACACACACTCAACGACGAAGCACGAAAGGTTTTTGAAGAATTGGGTAACAACTCCCCTGCTTCATACGCTTTAAGATACGTTGCACAGTTGCCAAACGTTCTTACTGTATTGAGTGGTATGAGTACATACGAACAGGTTGTTGACAATCTTAACACATTCAACGATTTAAAGCCTTTAAACGACGAAGAATCAAAGGCAGTTGAAAAAGCAACCGTGCTTTTCAGAAGCAATTTTGCAATTCCCTGTACAGATTGTAAATACTGTGTTGAAACCTGTCCTGCAAATGTTGATATTCCTGCTTGCTTTAAAGCATATAACGAATACAACAAAACCCGTGATACAGAAGACTTTAAAAAGGCTTACGATATTATACCCGAAGAAAAACGTGCAGACCTTTGTATTAACTGTAAGGCATGTGAAAGTCGTTGCCCACAACAAATAAAAATCCCTGATAAGCTCAGAAGAGTTAAAGAACTTTCAGAGTAAAGGTAAGGTTATGAAAAAATTTTTTAAAGCTTTAAGCATTGTATTGTGCTTTCTGATTTTAATATCATCTTTTTGTGGCTGTGGTAAAAAAAGAGAACGTATTGTTGACGTTGTTTCTACTGCATCATCAGTATTTATAAACGGTGAACAAAACGAAACGGTTGAAGCTGCTATGGGTGCTTTTAAAGGCAAACAAGGTGATTATATCGAGTTTCGTTTCTCTGAACCACAAGAAATTAATACCGTTTTTATTACAGAAAAAACTGCAACGGTAAGACAATTCAATATTTATGCCGAAATCGACGGTGCTTTTCAGCTCATTCACACAGGCAAGATGATTTTTGCAGAAAACATAACGTTTGATACGGTTACTGCTACTGCATTAAAATTCATAGTAGTTAATACTGAAATTGGTCAGGATGAATTTATAATTCAAAGCATCAGCGCTTACAATATTACAGAATAATAAAAAACAAAGGTGATAATATGTCAATTAAATTTTGTACCGATAAGAAAATTTTCAAATTAGATACACCGAATTCTACATATATTTTCGGTATTTTTGAAGGAAACTATCTTGTGCATTACTATTACGGTGCATCTATTCCCGATACTAATGTTGATGAATTAAGGTCACGTCCCAGCTTTGCATCTTTCTGTCCAGACAGTCCCAGTGCAAAAGTACCTAATTTCTCACCTGACGTTACCCCTTTAGAATACTCCACCTTCGGTGCCGGTGACTTCCGTTTATCTGCTTTTGCAGTAAAAAACAGTGAAGGCAACAAGGTTACAGACTTAAGATACGTAAGCCACAACATTTACTCAGGTAAAAAGTCTCTTCCTGGTCTTCCTTCTCTTTACCTTAACGAAGAAAGTGAAGCAGACACACTCGAAGTTCTTACCGAAGACGCTGTTACAGGAGTTAAAGTTACTCTTATTTATACAGTATTCAACAACCAGGATGCTATCACGAGAAGCGTAAAGGTTGAAAACACAACAGACAAGCCCTTCCATATTGATACGGTTCATTCTCTTTGTCTTGATCTTCCCGGTTACGACTTTGATATGCTGGGTCTTTACGGCAGATGGGCTAAAGAACGCGCTCTTGACAGATACCCCATTCACAGAGGAATTCAGTCTATAAAAAGTAAGCGTGGCTCATCAAGCCACAATCACAACCCCTTCACTGCACTTGTAAAAAAGGGTGCAAACGAAGATTATGGCGAATGCTACGGCTTTAATCTTGTTTACAGTAGCAACTTCTCAATCGACGTTGAGGTAGACGGTTTTGCAAGCACACGTCTTGTTATGGGCATTAATCCCGAAGGCTTCAGTTGGTTGCTCTCACCCGGTGAAGAATTCTATTCACCGGAAGCTGTTATGGTATATACAAACAACGGTATCGGTGAAATGAGCCGTATTTTCCACAAACTTTATTCAAACAACCTTATCAGAGGCAAATGGAAAAAAGCAAAACGTCCTCTTCTCATAAACAACTGGGAAGGTACAGGTATGGATTTTGACCACGACAAGCTCGTTTCTATTGCAAAGCATGCTAAAGATATGGGTATTGAAATGCTTGTTATGGACGACGGTTGGTTTGGTCATCGTGACGATGATAAAAGTTCGCTCGGTGACTGGTTTGTTGCTGAATACAAGCTCAAGCACGGTCTTTCGGGTCTTATTAAAGCGGTAAACGATTTAGGTCTTGAATTCGGTATCTGGTTTGAACCTGAAATGATTTCACCTGATTCAGAAATTTACAGAAAACACCCTGATTGGTGCTTACATACAGAAGGCAGAGATAAATCTATTGCCCGTACTCAATACGTTATGGACTTTTCACGCAAAGAGGTTCGTGACTACGTTTACGGTATGATGTATGAAATCCTTTCAAATCATAATATTGCTTACGTTAAATGGGATTTCAACAGAAATCTTACCGAGGTTTCCTGTTCAGAGCTCCCGGCTGAAAAGCAAGGCGAGGTTTTCCACCGTTTTGTTTTAGGTACATACGAGGTTATGGACAGATTAACAAAAGACTTCCCCCACCTTCTTATAGAAAACTGTTCCGGTGGTGGCGGACGCTTTGATCCCGGTATGCTTTACTTCTCACCTCAGATATGGACAAGCGATAACACCGACCCCATTGAAAGACTTACAATTCAATTCGGTACATCACTCTGTTATCCTGCTTCAACTATGGGTGCTCACGTTTCAGCAAGCAAGAGAGCTAGCTACGAAACAAAGAAAAACGTTGCTCTCTGGGGTTCATTCGGTTACGAGCTTGACCCTGATAAATTATCACCTGAAATCAAAGAAGAAATCAAAAATCAGGTTAATGAATATCACCGTTATTACGATGTTATTCATTACGGCGACTTATACAGACTTATAACTCCCTTTGAAAATGATTTCCGTGCCGCATGGCAGATGGTATCAGAAGATAAATCTGAGTCTCTTGTAACAGTTGTTCAGATGAGACAGTCTTACGATGAGCTGTTCTTTTTAAGACTCAAGGGTCTTGACCCCGAAAAAATTTACAAGGTTCAAAGCACAGGTAATACATATAGTGGCGCTTACCTTATGAATGCGGGTCTTAACTTTACTCATAAGCCTCAGGGCGACGGTGACTCTTACGTAATTCACCTTGTTGAAGAGAAATAAATATATCGGTTACCTTTCCTTATAAAATCGAAACAAAAAGTATCAGCGATAGCAATTTTATTTGCTATCGCTGATTTCTTTTTTATTAATTTGCAGCTTATTGTTTGGACCAATCAAGGTAGCCGTTTGTTATGTAGTACCATCCACCGTAATACTCTACCCAACCGGTATAGCCCCAGGCAACTGTACCACCTA
>JAZOSL010000070.1:0-2770 GCA_045657085.1 Acutalibacteraceae bacterium
ATGAGTTTTGAGAAGCGTATGGGGTGCGGCTTTGGCGCTTGTATGGGTTGTTCTTGTCAAACGATTACAGGCTATAAGCGGATATGCAAAGAAGGCCCAGTTATGTGGAAGGAGGAGATACTGTGGGAAGATTAAGTGTTAATCTTTGCGGAATAGAAATGGATAACCCTATTATTCCCGCAAGTGGAACCTTCGGTTATGGTTATGAATTTGCAGAAATATACGATATAAACGTCCTTGGTACATTCTCTTTTAAAGGTACAACAAAGGACCCCAGATTCGGTAATCCTACACCTCGTATTGCCGAATGTACTGCAGGTATGATAAATGCAGTAGGTCTTCAGAATCCCGGTGTTGAAAAGGTTATAAGTGAAGAATTACCAAAGCTTTCAAAATGCTTTAATAAAAAAGTTATGGCAAATATCAGTGGCTTTTCAGTTCCTGATTATGCGTATACCTGTGAAAAGCTTGATAAAGAAGATCAGGTTGGTTGGCTTGAAGTTAATGTAAGCTGTCCCAACGTTCACGGTGGTGGTATGAGTTTTGGTACAGACCCCAAGGCAGCAGCTGAAGTTACAGCAGCAGTTAAAGCCGTAACAAAAAAACCGGTTATCATAAAGCTTTCACCAAATGTAACTGATATTGTTGCTATTGCAAAAGAATGCGAAGCAGCAGGTGCAGATGGTATCAGCCTTATTAACACTCTTCTTGGTATGAGAATTGACCTGAAAACAAAGAAACCTGTTATTGCAAATAAAATGGGTGGTTTTTCAGGTAGTGCTATTTTCCCTGTAGCAGTTAGAATGGTTTATCAGGTAGCAAATGCCGTAAACATTCCTGTTGTTGGTATGGGTGGCGTTTCAAGTGCAGAGGATGTTATAGAATTAATGCTTGCAGGTGCAACAGCAGTTGAAGTTGGTGCAGCTAATCTTATTGACCCTTGTGCATGTCTTAATATCATAAATGACTTACCAAGAGTTATGGATAAATACGGAATTGATAATTTAACTGATATAATTGGTGGCGCAAACGCTTAATAAGTTCAGTATTTTTTTGAGAAAGGGATAGATAAAAATGGGTAAAGACGTTATAGTTGCTTGTGATTTTTCAAGTGCAGAAAAAGTTTATGAATTTCTTGATAAATTTGAAGGTGAAAGAAAACCTTTCGTAAAAATCGGTATGGAGCTTTTCTATGCAGAAGGTCCACAGATTGTACGTGAAATCAAAAAAAGAGGTCACAAAATTTTCCTTGACCTTAAGCTTCACGATATTCCTAACACAGTAAAAAAATCAATGGCAGTTCTTTCTAACCTTGATGTTGATATTACAAATCTTCATGCATCAGGTACAATCAGTATGATGGAAGGTGCTCTTGAAGGTCTTACTCGTCCTGACGGTACAAGACCTCTCCTTATCGCAGTTACTCAGCTTACATCAACTGACCAGGAAAGGATGGAAAAGGATCTTCTTATCAAAGAGCCTATTGATAAAGTTGTTATGCATTATGCTTATAATGCAAAGATTGCAGGTCTTGACGGTGTTGTTTGTTCACCTCTTGAAGCAGGTAAGGTTCACGATACTTGTGGTAAGGATTTCCTTACAATTACTCCCGGTGTTCGTTTCGCAGACGGTGATATCGGTGACCAGAAGCGTGTTATGACACCTGCTGAAGCAAAGAAAATCGGTTCAGACTACATCGTAGTAGGCAGACCCATTACAGCAGCTGAAGACCCCGTTGCAGCATATAACAGATGTGTTGCAGAATTTTGTGATTAATAAAATCTTTTACCTTATTAACTTTTATAAAAAAGATAGACTACCCTAAGCATCGGGTGGTACAAATACATAGATAGGAGAAAATAAAATGGAAAGCTACAAAAGAGAGTTTATACAGTTTTTAGAGAGTGCCGGTGTTCTTAAATTCGGTGATTTCACTGCTAAAAGCGGAAGAAAAATTCCTTATTTCATAAACGCAGGCGATATTAAAACAGGTGAGCAGATTTGCAAATTAGGTGAATTTTATGCAAAGGCTTATTTTGAAAAAGTAGGTAACAAAAAAACAGTTCTTTACGGACCTGCTTACAAGGGTATTCCGATTGCAGTATCAGTTGCAGTTGCTCTCGCTAAAAACGGTCTTGACGTACCTTTCTTCTTTAACCGTAAGGAAGAAAAAGACCACGGTGAAGGTGGCGTTTTCGTTGGTTACAAGCCTCAGGAAGGTGAAGAAATCGTTATCGTAGAAGACGTTATCACAGCAGGTACTGCTATTCGTGAAAGTATGTCTATTTTATCAGGTCTTAAAGGTACAAAGGTTGCTGCAACATTTGTTATGGTTGACCGTAAAGAAAAAGGTCAGACAGAAAAATCAGCTATGGCTGAAGTTGGCGAAGAATTCGGTTTCCCCGTATATTCAGTTGTTGACGTTTACGATATTATAGAATACTTAGAAGAAGATGAAAGCAACAAAGAAAACGTTGAAAGAATCAAAAAATATCTTGAAGTAAACGGTGCAAAAGAATAATTAAAACATATTCGATTTATATAGATTTGAAAAGGGGATTAGTAGTAAATGAGAAGCTTGATTGATATTCTTGACTTTACCGTTGAAGAAGTTGACGAACTTATTGCAACGGCAAATGATATTATAGAAAACCCCGATAAATACTGTGAAAAGTGTAAAAGAAAAAAACTTGCAACACTTTTCTTTGAGCCATCAACAAGAACACGTCTCAGCTTTGAGTCAGCTATGATTGAATTAGGTGGTAGTGTT
>JAZOSL010000071.1:0-11079 GCA_045657085.1 Acutalibacteraceae bacterium
CAGAAGACCCATTTATTACAGGCAAAACTGCTGCTGCAGTTGTAAAGGGTGTACAGAAAAACGGTGTATCAGCCTGTCCTAAACACTTTGCTTGTAATAATAAGTCGGAGGCCAAGCGGTCTTAGGAAGACAATTAGGAAAACCAACTCCTTGGCTCACAGAACGACATGGCTACGATCCGACTTCAGAAGACCCATTTATTACAGGCAAAACTGCTGCTGCAGTTGTAAAGGGTGTACAGAAAAACGGTGTATCAGCCTGTCCTAAACACTTTGCTTGTAATAATCAGGAAACAAACAGAACTAAAAACGACTCAAGACTTTCCGAAAGAGCTTTAAGAGAAATTTATCTTAAAGGCTTTGAAATTTGTGTCAAGGAAGCTGAGCCGAAAACAATTATGACTTCTTACAATAAAATAAACGGTGTTTGGGGTCACTACAACTACAACCTTTGTACTGAAATTCTCCGTAAAGAATGGGGCTTTAAAGGTCTTGTTATGACAGACTGGTGGATGCAATACACAGTAAGTCCCGAATTCCCCAATCTTAAAGATAATGCTTACCGTGTCAGAGCAGGTGTTGACGTTCTTATGCCCGGTGGAAAAAGGTCAGGCAAGAAAAAACCCGACGGCACTCTTCTTAAAACTTACGAAAAAAAAGACGGTATTACATTAGGTGAAATGCAAGATGTTGCAAAGCACGTGCTTTCTGTTGTTTTGGATATTAAATATAGATAAAATTTTACAAACAAAACTAAAAAGTGATGTATTCAGTCGAGCTGAATACATCACTTGGTTTTTACAGTTTGTTTAGTTTTAATGGGGCAACGAAATTACAATAGCAAAAACTCCGTTTTCGTATTTTACCAACATATCACCATTATATTTATCAACAGTTCTTTTAATACTTTTAAGACCTAAACCGTGATTTTCTTTATCTTTCTTTGCAGATATATAAGCCCCTGCCCTACGTTTAGGGGCATATAAAGACGGGTTTTTAACAGATATTATCATTTCGCTTTCTACATCGTTTATTTTAAGATCAATATATCTGTCTTTTACATTTTCAATTTTAAGACAAGCTTCTACTGCATTATCAAGTGCATTACTTAAAATTGTACAAACATCCATTGAAGATATTTTCGTATTTTCAAGAGAGGTTATATCAAATTGGGTAGAAATCTGATTTTTTTGAGCATAAATCAATTTTTCGTTAAGCACAGCATCAACTGCCGTATTTTTACTCATTGAAACGTAGGTTGCTTCTTCAACGGCATCTGTCATTTTTTCAAGGTAATCAAGGAGTTCTTCCTTTGTACCGTTTTCAGCAATACCCTTTAAGCTAAATATATGATTTTTAAGGTCGTGCCTCAATTCTCTTGTTCTGTTATAGCTTTCTTCAATACGTTTAAACGACTGCTTTTCAAGACGCATCTGCATATTGAGAATATCCGAGTTCCTTTGTATTTCAATCTGATTCTGAAGCTTTGAAAAAAGTGTGAAAATAAGAATATTTATAAAAACAAGACCAACAGTTGAAATAATTATGTAAATATTTATTTCATCACCGGGGACAAGTCTGTCAATATAATACTGATACACCGTAAGAGTTCCCAGAGTTGTAACAGGAACGCTCATAAGCATAAGCCAATACCTTATGGGAACGGATTTATTTTTTGCTTTTGTAAACATACCGATAAGAATTATAAGCACAAGCATAAAGATATTCGGCAGTTCAATAGAAAGGATTCTGTAGAAGAAGCCGTCGGTATCAAGATAAGTAAATTTATCAAAAAGCTTATCTATAAAAAGCGAAAAAGCAAAGTAAGATAAAAGCTTTGAAAGAGCAACAAACAAAGAATAAATCACACCAAAAAGTGCTTTAAGACGTTTTTTGCCGTCGTAAATAACAAAGGCAATAATTAAAATCAACGCCATCTGAACACCTGTTTTGATGTTACCCGTCTGCCCCGTTTCCTGCAAGGTTAAAAGAATAGCCGAGCTAACGGCAAACGCCGACCATTTCGGTACTTTACTTTTATACTTTTCCTCAAAAAACGCATTCATCAGAAGAAATGCAAAAAAGATTTCTAAAGTTGACGAAAACAATCTTATGAGATAGAAAAGTGTTGTTTCTATAAATTCAAGCATATTTATCACCAATTTTTCTACCGTCAGCTTTTAGACCAGAGATATGCTTCTTTAACAGCTGTTGCTCTGCTTTTACTTACAGGAAGAATATCACCATTTTTAAGAACGACTTCTGTTTTTGAAACGCTTTTAATCTTTAAAGCATTCACAAGAAAGCTTTGATGGATTCTTATAAAATTATCATCTTTAAGAAAAGCTTCAATATCGTCAAGCTTACCGTAGAAGGAGTGTTCTTCAACTTTTGTATGAACGATTAAAACTCTTTTGTCACTTTCAAAATATAAAATATCGTTAAGGGGTATATTTTTAACAACCGAGGTCGTTTTTAAGGGGAAAAATTTATCGGTATTCTTCTTTAATTCGGCAAGACATTCACCGAAAATTCTGTCAAAGGCATTTACCAGATCAGTTTTGAGAATATACCTGAACGCCTTTACCTCATAACCTGAAAAAACGTATTCTGCAGAAGACGTAACGAAAACGATAAGACTGTTTACGTCGTTCTCTCTTAAAAGCTTTGCACAGTCAACTCCGTTCAAAGTTTTCATTTTTATATCAAGAAAAATAATATCAAAATCGTTTGATTCTCTACATTTTTCAATAAGTGGTGTGCTATCGTAGAATACAGAAACTTCTGCATCTTCGTCAATCTTGGCAAGGTAGCCGTTTATTCTTTTTTCGAGATAATCACAGATAGTCTTTTCATCATCACACACTGCAATTTTAAGCATATTCTCACCCCTTTTCAAAACCAATATACCACAAAAGCATTTTCTTTACCATAGTTTTTTTAATTAAAAGTGTAGAAGCAACCAGTTATATTGCAACACAGAGCCTACAAAGATAAGGGCTATTGTTATGAGCAGCTGCAGATTAAAAACGTTCTTAATATTCTTATCTGATATTGCCCACGCAACGCTTATAAAAATCAATGTAGCACTTAATATAATGGGTAAGATATACCATATGCCAAGATAGCCGAAAGCCACGCATATCCACACAAAAATAAATCCAATAGTTTCTAATACAGGGTTTACAATACCACCGTTTACAATCATCAACTGAATAAGTTTAAGAGCAACACCTGAAGCCAAAGAAAAACCGAAAACTGCCTGAAACGGTTTATATAACTTTTTTAATGTAGGTGAAAGCTTTTTGTTATTCATTCCGACACACCACTTTTTGCTATAATTTTTGTTATAATTATCAAGTAAAATTAAACCCAGCTTTCAAAAAACAATGTGCTGAAAAAGCTACCTGCAAGAGTGAGTATAACGGTTAACCATAGCCTGATATTGATGACGTTTTTATAATTCTTTTCTTTTACAGCAAAAGCTACACTTATCACAATAAGTATGACTGAAATTATAGCAGGAAGTATGCCCATATACCCGAGAAAGCCGAAAGCAATACCTATATAACCAAAAATCACTTCAATTATCTGAGTCAACGTTGAATCATAAGACCACAAATATGTCTGTGCAACGTTTACTGCAAAAGCAAAAATTGAAACGAGTGAAATTACCATAAAGGGTTTATAAAATTTTTCTAATTTTGATGATATTTTTTTATTCATAACTGCATCTCCTTTCTTTGTCTATACAATAGCATAAATACTGAAAAAACTGCCCGAAATGTAACTTTCGGACAGTTTTTTGTAATTTTTGTCATCTTGCTATTCTTATTTTACGATTCCATATATTCCAGATTTGTTCTTCATTTTCAGGTTGGGCGTAATCGGTTAAAAACGTTGACGCAAGAACACCACTTGCCCAGGCAAAGTGGATTTGGTCTTCAGGTGCAAACCTCTTTATAATTGAATATAACAATCCACCAACGAAGCCGTCACCACCTCCGATACGGTCGATTATTGCGATTTCTTTAGGCTCTACAAACTCCCAATCGTTTCCATTCTGCATAATGCAACCCCACAAATGACGGTCGGCTGATTTTACTTCTCTTATATTTGTAGCAAAAACTGTTGTGTCGGGAAAAAGCTTTTTCACCTGCTTCACTGTTTCCTTAAAATGTTCAATCGGCGAAAGCTCTTCCTGTTTTCCTACGGCTTCAAATTTTGTACCTAAACAAAGCATATAATCAGATTCATTACCTATAAGAATATCGGCTTGCTTTGCTATTTCATTGAAAGTTTTTCTTAAAGACTCTTCTCTGTTTTCCCAGAATGATGATCTGTAATTAAAATCGAACGAAATAACAGTTCCGTATTTTTTCGCAAACTTTACAAGCTCTAAACAAAATTCTCCCGTTTCCTCTGACAATGCACAGATAAGCCCCGAAAGATGAAGAATTGCAACTCCATCTTCCTTAAAAAGCTTTTCTAAATCAAAATCCTTTATATTAAGAGTTTTACCTACTTCACCTGCTCTGTCGTTATGCACCCTTGGCCCTCTTAACCCAAAGCCACTATCAGCAATATTAAACTGATGCCTGTATCCCCAGGGGCCACCTTGCTCTACGTCTTTGCCTTCAAATTCCATATTACGTGCACGAAGATTTGCTTTTATAAAATTTGCTATCGGGCTATCCTTTACAAAGGTTGTAAGAACCTTTACGGGCAAGCCTAAATACGAAAGGATTGACGCTACGTTTGTTTCGGCTGACGTAACCTGCAAACGAAAAATATCCGAAGAAAAAACCGTCTGCCTGTCAGGTGGCAAAAGACGTACACCCATACTTGTGGGCACAACAAGAGCATATTTATATTGATCTTTTAATTTCAGCATATCCCCACCTTATTTCCAATTTGTGTGAAAGCTCTTTCCCTTAGGAAAATCAATTCTTTCATAAGTGTGAGCACCGAAATAATCTCTTTGTGCCTGTAAAAGGTTTGCAGGAAGTTTTTCTGACCTGTAACCATCAAAATAAGTGAGTGCAGCTGCTAATGATGGTACAGGAATACCGTTAAGCATTGAAACGGCACAGACCTTACGAAGACTTTCGGCACAGTCGAGAATTTCATTTTTAAAATACGGATCCAACATAAGATTAGTCAGGTCAGATCTTTTATCAAAAGCCTCTTTGATTTTATCTAAAAATGCACTTCTTATAATACAGCCACCACGCCACATAAGAGCAATGTTACCGTAATCCAAATCCCATTTTTTATTACTTGAAACTATTTTCATAAGTGAAAAGCCTTGTGCATAAGAAATAATTTTTGCACAGTATAAAGCTTTTCTCAGACGGTCTATATATTCCTGTGTTTCACCCTTAAATTCAACGTATGGGCCTGAAAGCTCTTTTGAAGCTTCTGTTCTTTCGCTTTTCATAGCACTTAAATATCTTGCAAAAACAGCTTCGCTGATAAGTGTTACGGGAACACCTTCGTCAAATGCAGCAACGCTGGTCCATTTACCTGTACCCTTTTGTCCGGCAGAATCAAGAATTTTTTCAACAAGTGGTGTACCGTCTTCATCTTTAACGGAAAAAATATCTGCTGTAATATCAATAAGGTAACTGTTAAGCTCGGTAGTTTTCCATTCGTTAAAAACACGATGAATATCTTCTGCTGAAAACTTCATAAGGGTTTTCATAAAGTGATAAACCTCGCAAATCAACTGCATATCACCGTATTCAATACCGTTGTGTACCATTTTTACAAAGTGACCTGCCCCACCTTTGCCTACCCAATCACAGCAAGGCTCACCATTATCTGTCTGAGCACAAATTGACGTAAAAATCGGCTTCACCTTTTCCCAAGCTTCGATTGAGCCACCGGGCATCATTGACGGTCCCTTGAGAGCTCCTTCTTCACCACCTGAAACACCTGTGCCGATATAGTAAAGACCTTTACTTTCAACGTAAAGCATTCTTCTTTCAGTATCTTCATAGTGAGAATTACCACCATCAATTATAATGTCACCGGGAGATAAAAAAGGTATAAGCTCGTCTATTGTTTCATCTACTGCTTTGCCTGCCTTTATCATAAGCATAATTTTTCGTGGACTTTCAAGCGAATGAACAAATTCCTCAAGTGAATGTGCACCGAAAATATTTTTGTTTTTTGCTCTTGACTGCATAAAAGCATCTACCTTTGAAACAGTTCTGTTATAAACAGATATGGTAAAACCCTTACTTTCCATATTAAGCACAAGATTTTCTCCCATAACTGCAAGACCAATAATACCGATATCAGATTTCTTCATATTTATTTTCCTTTCGATTAAAACTCGGCACAAAGTGCCCCTTAATTTGACACTTGCCATTTGCCACTTGACATTTTAGATAGTCCACAGCCCCAACGCGGGGTTGCTTATATAATAAATTTCTTCACCATTTACGATGTTGTATCCATCACTTAGTTTTTCTGTGTCATAAATCTTTATTGCATCTTCGTATGGCATATACGAAAAGCCTACTCTTTCAAGCTCTTCCCTTGAAAGATATTTTGTACAATAAGTCACCGAAAACTCACCGTCAGACGAACCGTGAATAAGATGAGCAGCAACGGACAGATTAGCTTTCAAATCTTCTTGTTCTTCAACAAGCTCCAACACTTTTTTTCTTCCTACGTAGCCGTATTTTCTTATAAGTCTGTCGTTCTCTTTATCTTCACCGAATTTATTCACACCCGGAGCCAAGACTATAAGCTCTCCACCCGTTTTCATTGCCATTCTTGTTCTGTAAACAGCTTTATTACCAAGCCACGTGCTTCTGAATTCCTCCGGCTCAAGAAAAACCACTGCTTTTTTTACAGGCTTTTTCAGTTTCGTTATATTCATCTGTTGACTTTTTGAAACTGCCATTTCAAAAGCTTGTCTTTCTCTCCCTATATATACACCGTGAACAAGAGTTTTTCCCTTTTCATCATTAGACGTAACAGTTAAAACGTAAAGAAGCGGAATATCTTTTATAAAGTTTTCCTCTGCATAATCAAGCACTTTTCTTACGGGCGAAAAATCTCTTCCCATTATTCTTTCAAGCCCATAAAACGCACCTAACATATGAGAAGAATTTATCATACTGTTGCCACCACAACCCACGAAGATGTTTTTGGAATAATTCGCCATACCCACAACCTCGTGAGGCACAACCTGACCTATAGAAATTATCAGGTCATAAGATTTATCTAAAAGCCGTTTGTTTACCTGAACGTCTATTTTTGTATCTATTAAGCCATCGGACACAGACTTCACAAACCCGGACGGTATCTCTCCGATTTTTGTAACATCGGTTTTCCAGTTATGAATTATCAGTTTTTCGTATGGTATTTTTTCGCCGAAAAATGCCTTGCTTTGTTCTTTTGTCATGGGCTCGTGGGTACCTAAAGCAGGCATAATATCTACCTGACAGTTATCTTTTAAGATGTCATAATACATTGCAGTTATTTCACCTGCATAAGAATATTTTCTCGTATAGTCAGGTGGAAGAAGCAAAACCCTTTTCAGAGTTTTCCCTTCAACTGATTTTTTTATAAGGTCATATATTTTCGTCCTACAAATACTGCCGTCACTTTCAATATACAAAAATTGTCACCTCTTGTTTTTTACAGTAAAGCCATTATTTCTCTGTCATTATTTTTGTGCATTTCGTTGAAATTATTACAGTTATGTGTTACTATGTTTACATAAATTTTCAGGAGGATATTTTTATGAAAAAATTTATGGATAAAGATTTTCTTCTTTCAACCGAAACTGCAAAAAAACTTTATGTTGCTTGTGAAAATACACCTGTTTTTGACTGGCATTGCCATCTTCAGCCTAAGGAGATTTATGAAAACAAAGAACCTTCAGATATTGCTTATTTATGGCTTGCAGGCGACCACTATAAATGGCGTGGTATGCGTTCATGTGGTATAAGCGAAGAATATATTACCGGTGACAAATCACCTTATGAGAAATTCAAAGCATGGGCATCAGCTATGCCAAATCTTATAGGCAATCCCCTTTATCATTGGACTCACCTTGAGTTACAAAGATATTTTGATATTTACGAGCCACTTTCACCTGCTACCTGTGACGAAATCTGGGAAAAAGCAAATGCTAAAATAAAAGCAGGTGGTTTTACTCCACGTGAGCTTATAGAAAAAAGTAACGTAGCTTTCGTTTGTACAACTGACGATGCTGCTGATACACTCGAATATCACAAGCTTCTTGCAGAAGATAAGAGCTTTAAATGCAAAGTGCTTCCTGCATTCAGACCCGACAAGGCTTTAGGTATTGAGCTTGACGGCTATAACGACTGGGTAAAGGCTCTTGAAAACGTTTACGGAAAAGCTGTTCCGTCATTTACAGAGCTTAAAGCAGCTCTTCTTTCAAGAATTGAGTTCTTTGCTGAAATGGGTTGCAGAGCATCTGACCATGCATTCACATACGTTCCGTATAAGAGAGCAAACGAAGACGAATTAAACGAAATCTTTGAAAAACGTCTTTCAGGCGCTGCACTTTCAACAGAAGAAGTTGATAAATACAAAACAGAGCTTATGCTTTTCCTTGCAAATGAATATGCAAAGCTCGGTTGGGGTATGGAAATTCACATTGGTGCAATGAGAAACAACAATGGTGTAATGTTCAAAAAGCTTGGTCCCGACACCGGCTACGATTCTGTTGCAGACTATGAAATTGCAGTAAATCTTTCAAGACTCCTTGATGCAATGAACACAGAATACAAGCTCCCAAAAACAGTTCTTTTCACCCTTAACCCCAAAGATAACTACGTATTAGGTACAATGCTTGGTAACTTCCAGAGCGATGAAGCTGAATCAAAAATCCAGTTTGGTTCTGCATGGTGGTTCAACGATAACTACGACGGTATGAGAACACAAATGCAGACTCTTATGAATTTAGGTGTTATTTCTAAATTCGTTGGTATGATTACCGACTCACGTAGCTTCCTTTCTTACCCAAGACACGAGTATTTCCGTAGAATTCTCTGCGAATTATTAGGTGACCTTGTTGAAGAAGGTAAATACCCTGATGATATTGAATTTTTAAGCAAGGTTGTTCAGGATATTTCTTACAACAACGCAGTAAAATATTTTGGTGTTAAATAAATAATAAATACCCCTCTTCACAAGGGGTATTTACATATGGTGATTATTATGTTTTTTATATTTGCGATTATATCAGGTTTAATAGTTGGTGTTCTCGACGCTTTCGTTATACGCAATAAGAAGCCTCTTCCTGCTATCGGAACGATAATTATTGACCTTGTTTTAAGTAACTTTTTCAGCCTTACTCTTACTGAGTTAATATACAAAATACTAAACAAAGGGGAATTATTCCCCCTTTCCAACCACTCGTTGAAATTTTATTTTATCTATTTTGCATTTACACTTATCTGTGGTTTAGCTTTTGTTTTCTTTACTGCTGTTTTCAGTGGTCAGATTACTTTTATTCAGAACAAAAACCAAACCAAACACCCTCTCTTTGCAAAAATTTCCACTGTATTTGTTGCTTTAGGTGCTGCCGCTTTTACAGGAACAAAGTGGGGAAAAGATACTTTTGGTGATATTTCCGCCGACCAGCTTATAATTAACATGGTAACACCCAAAGATGGTACAAGCAGTGACATTATGTCCACCTTGTTTTCAGGACCGGTTATACAAACCATCTCCATCACATTGATCTTTTGCGTGTTTGCATTTTCTACAAGTGAAGTTTTCATTAAATTACGAGAGAAAAGTGTAAAAATACTTTCCCATTTTATAAAAAAAATCATATGTATAATTCTGGCAATAGTGATGTTCTTCGGTGGTTGTGCTTTCGGTGTTGTTGAGTTTGAGCTTGTAAACCTTGTGAGAATGTATTTATTCGAATCAGAATTTATAGAAAATAATTACGTTGACCCTGAATCAGTCAAGCTTGAATTCCCTGAAAAGAAAAGAAATCTTATACATATTTATCTGGAATCCGTGGAAAACTCATTCACTTCAAAAGATATGGGTGGCTACATGGACGAAAATCTTATAGAACCTCTTACCAATTTAGCAAATGAAGGTTACAGTTTTTCACATCTTGAAAACGGCTTTGGAGGACCTATTGCAACAACAGGTTGTGTGTGGTCTGTTGCATCAATGGTAAATATGAATGCAGGTATCCCTATGAAGGCACCTTCAGAACCCAACGCATATGGTATTGCTGATAATTTTCTTCCCGGTGCAATAACACTTGGTGATATTCTCGAATCACAAGGCTACGAACAAACTATTATGTTTGGTGCAACTGCAAAATTCGGTGGTTTGAATTTCTTTTATGAAAGTCACGGCAATTATAACATTCTTGACTATGATGCTGTAATTGAAAAAGGCTGGCTTCCTGAAGATTACTCCGTTTGGTGGGGCTACGAAGATGACAAGCTTTATGAATATGCAAAAGCAGAATTAACGAGACTTTACGAAACAGGTAAGCCTTTTAATTTTGTTATGGAAACTGCTGATACCCACGCACCTGACGGTTATTTAAGTGTAAATGCCCCTACTCCCAGGGCGAGTCAATATGCAAACGTTATTGCATATAGTGCTTCTGAAACAGAAAAATTTGTGCGTTGGATTCAGCAACAACCCTTCTATGAAAATACAACAATCGTTATTATTGGTGACCATCTGAGTATGGATGCAAAATTCTTTGAAAATTTTGATCCGAATTATTTAAGAACAACTTACAATCTTATTCTTAACCCTGCACCTACAGTAACTGATATCCCAAAAGAAAGAATGCAAAACCGTTGGTGGTATAACGCAGATATGTTCCCCACAATTCTTGCAAGTATCGGTGTTAAAATAGAAGGTGACAGATTAGCTCTTGGTACAAATCTGTTTTCAGATACGCCTACGTTATTTGAAGAAAACGGTGGACCGGCCGGTTGGGATATGATTAATAAAGAGTATAACTATAGCAGCACATTCTATATTAAAAACATTCTCACCGGTAACAATGAACCATTTGACACAAAAAACGTAACCGAATACA
>JAZOSL010000072.1:0-9732 GCA_045657085.1 Acutalibacteraceae bacterium
TGCCCTTGGAGTTGACAGCTGCATTATGGGTGCACCCGTTGCCGCACTAGCAGAAAACACAGACCTTGCCAATGCAGTAGGGATTCCTGAAGGGTTTAAGCCTGTTCTCGGTGTTGTGTTTGGCTATGCAAGCACGGATGAACCTGCAAAAGAACATACAATTACTGTTAACAGAATCTGATAACCACAAAAAGCAACAGTTTTTTGTTTTGCATGGGTGGTATGATTTGTTTATTAATAAGAGTTTTTAACAAGAGGTAAGATTATGTACGGATTAAAATGTTTTATTTTGCAAAATTCAATGAAGGCAATAATTGCTTTAGAAAAACCGATTTATAATTTAACAAATGGTAAGCTGTGCAAAAACCGATTTTTATCAACGGTTAAAGCTCATAAAGTCGGCACAAGTGTTAGAATTCTGAAATCAACTGAAAATTCAACTTATATTGCAAAAATGAATCCTGACGGTAGCTTTTCAAACGAGGATTTCAGAATTCTTTGTACTACCGACCTGCATATCGATGAGGATTACGAATTGAATAACAGAACTCTTCAGCACCTTGCAGACAGAATTGCAGATTTAAGGCCTGACCTTGTTGTACTTACAGGTGATTGTGTTCTTTCAAAATATCAGCAGATAGATGCAATTCAGTTTGCGAAAATGATGGAAAATATTGGTGTTTATTGGACCTATGTTTTTGGTAATCACGAAGCAAGAGAAGAAAAGGGCTCTTTTAAATACCAGCTTTATAAAAGTTTTATTGATTCACCTTACTGCCTTTGTAAGTTTGGTAATGAGTCACTTTATGGTTACGGCAATTTTACTATAAACATTATGAGTGATGAAAACACAATAAGAAAAACTCTTGTCTTTTTTGATTCAGGCAGATATGTTCGTGAGCCATATCGTTCAGATGACGGTGTGCCTGAAGATGTGTCGGGTGCTGACTATGTTAAGCCTGACCAAATAAAATGGTATGAAAAAGAAATTGCCACTCTCAAAAAACAGTATGGCGAAGATTTAAAATCTATGGTTTATTTACATATTCCTGTACCCGAATATAGTGGCTTGTTTACTCAAAACGAAGATGGCAAATTCATTCCCAATGAAAACGTAGATGTGATTTATGGTGAAATGTGTGAGTCAATCGGTTGTTCTCCGTTTAATTCGGGTCTTTTTGAAGCAATGAAAAGAAATGGTTCAGAAGCAATATTCTGTGGTCATGACCATTGTAACGATTTTTGTGCCCGATATGAAGGCATTTACCTTGTATATAATCAAACAGGCGGATATAACTGTTACAGATTATACGATAGCAAAATTATGAGTTCGGATGAAAGTACATGGCACTATGGTGTTAACGTAACTGATATTTCAAAAGATGGTTCGTTAAAATTGAAGCATTACAGACATACGGAGTTTAATTAATAGCTTTTAAATTTGTTTAATAGGGATGGATTCTATGCAAATTTTACAAACAATTGTTTCTTATCTTGCAATAGCTGCAGCTTTTATATCTTCACTTTTTCCACAAGGTGATTTAGTGTTGATACCTTACACAAATGATTATAAAATTCCTGAAAGTATTCCCGAATATTCCGTTATATCTACCGAAGAAAAAAACGATTGGAAAGCAAAATGGATATGGGATAAGGAAAATCTTACTGAAGAAAATGTGTGGATGTGCTTTAACAAAAAAATAAGCCTTGCTAGTATACCACAAGAACTTATCGCTCATATTTCAGCCGATTCAAAGTATTGGCTTTACATAAACGGTGAAACCGTTGTTTTTGACGGAAACGTGAAACGAGGTCCTGATAAAAACAGTGGCTATTATGATAGTATAGATATTGCGCCATATCTTAAAAAAGGCGAAAATTCAATTTGTGCTATGGTATGGTATTGGGATAACGAAACAAGTTATTCCTATAGCAGTAGTGGTCAGGGTGGCTTTATTTTTGAAGCAATAGGTGAAGACGTAAATATTATTTCCGACAAAAGCTGGAAAGTGAAAAGAAACCCTGCTTATATCGATAGTTCACTTTATCCACCTAATTACCGACTTCCTGAATACAGTGTTTATTTTGATGCAAGGGAAGAGTTGACCGATTGGAAGAATGGTGGTTTTGATTTTTCTTCATGGGAAAACGCAACTGAATATGCTGATGGAGGCAAGGGTGTTTATGGTAAGCTTTATCCGAGAGCGATACCTTTTTTGAAGGATTACGGTCTTAAAGATTATGAAAATTCAGTTGATTATGAAAACTATACCGTAAGTAAGGCTTTCGGTGAGAAAATTACAGTTGATATTCCTTATAATGCACAGGTTACACCATATCTTAAAATTGTAGCTCCTGCCGGTAAAAAAATTCGTATAACAACAGAAAATACTCTGATTGGTGCAGTTTCAACTACATATATAACCAAAGATGGTGAACAAGAGTTTGAGTCGTTAGGTTGGTTTAATGGTGAGCATATTACCTATAAAATACCAAAAGGAGTTACGGTTGTTTCTTTAAAATACCGTGAAACAGGATACAACAGTACATTCAGTGGCGATTTCAAGTGTGATGATGAATTTCTTAATTCTCTCTGGCAAAAATCATTACGAACGCTTTACGTTACGATGCGTGACAACTTTATGGATTGCCCCGACAGAGAAAGAGCACAGTGGTGGGGCGACGTCACAAGTGAAATGATTATGACAATGTACTCTATGGATAGCAATTCCTATTTGCTTTACCAAAAGGGTGTAGAGGCAATGCTTTCCCACGTTGATGATACAAAAGTGCTTCAGACTGTTGTACCTATAAGTGGTGACTATTTTGAGCTTCCTGTTCAACAGCTTGCAGGAATTGTCGGTTTTCTTACCTATTATGAATATACCGGTGACAAGGCTTTTATAGAAAAGGTTTATGATGCATCAATTGACTATCTGAAGCTTTGGGAAATAGGTGAAAACAATCTTGTTGTTCACCGTGAAGGTTCGTGGGATTGGGCCGATTGGGGCAGTAAGTCAGATATGACAGCTATAGAAAATGCCTGGGTTTATTATGCTCTTTCTGCTACGGAAGAAATGGCAAGAATTTTAGAAAAAGACAATGATATTTCGTTCATTACCGAAAGAAAAACTGCTATTTCAAAAGGTTATAAAACTCTTTGGTCAGAAAACGGCTTTAAAAGTGATGATGTAAGAAAGCCTGACGACAGAGCTAATGCTCTTGCAGTTTTATCAGGTCTTGCAGAAAAAGATCAGTATAAGACTATCAAAAATGTGCTTACAACCACTAAAAATTCAAGTCCTTATATGGAATATTACGTCCTTGAAGCACTTTGCAAAATGGGTGAATATGAAACTGCAAAGGACAGAATCAAGGACAGATATAATGATATGATGTGTGAGGATTACTCAACTCTTTGGGAGTTTTGGGATGATTGGCGTGGTACTAAGAATCATGCGTGGAGTGGTGGACCTCTTGTTATAATGAGTAAGCATTTTGCAGGTATTACACCTCTTGAAGCAGGCTACGAAAAGGTTGAAATCAATCCTCAGTACAGCTTATCCGATAGTATGAGTTGTACCGTTCCGAGTGTTAAAGGCTTAATTACTCTTGATTATAAAAAATCTGATGATAACTATATTATCAGTCTTACTATGCCGCAACATACACAAGCTGTTGTATATACACCGGCTGATGCAATTATAAAAATCAATTCAGAGCCTTATTATGAAAACGGTGAGTATGTAAATAGTGAAAAGTGTAATGTGGAGATAGTTGAAAAGTAATTCAATACAATGTATTAAACAAAAAATAAGGAGCTAAATGCTCCTTATTTTTTTATGTGTTTTATTTTATTATTCTATTGTCAACGTCAGTTCTGTCGGTTCTGAATGATGATGGTATGCACTTTATGCTCTTACGGTGAGCGTGTATGTTTTGCCCGATTGAAGAGTATCTTTTGAAATGGTAAAGCCGTTTGTTTCGGTGAGTATATTTGAGTCGTGGGGAAAGTATCTTTTAAAAAGCTCCATGTAGCTTTTGCTTTTCATTTTTGTTGTGGGTATCAGTAAAGACAATAAATCTTACTGCAGGTGTAAAATCATCGGGCATTTCGGGAAGTGTATCGTATACATTTCCTCGTGACATTTGAAAAACACCCCAGCCCAACGTTACAATACAGTATAAAGCAACAAAATCCAAAATACATTCAAGACCTATACCAAATATTTTAGCAATTTCTTTTCATAATTTATTATCTGCTTAATTTAATGCTTTAAGTGAAAAATATCAATAATCTATTAAAGTTCTTTCGATAACATTATCCTGTAATTCTTTGGTGAGATTTGTAAAGTAGTCGCTGTAGCCACCAACACGAACTATAAGGTTTCTGTGGTTTTCGGGATGTTCTTTGGCATCGATAAGATCTTCGGGGGAAACAACTGTTACGGTGTATTGTTGTCCGCCTCCTGCAAAATAGGCTTTTGCAAGAGCAATAAAAGCAGTCTTACCTTTTTCGCTATCAAACATTTTCTTTTCAAATTTGTTCTGGAATACGAAACCACTGCAAGCATCGGTGTGATTATATTTTAAAACAGATTTAATTTGTGCTGTAGGTCCGTGTGTATCACGTCCGGGAGTTGCAGCGATGCTGTCTGAAAGAAGTGGTTCACCTTTAAGCTTTCCGTTGGGTAATGCAGCAGTTTGACGTCCGTAGTTAGCAGCACGGTTGAATGTACTGCAACCACCGGTGAATACACCACCTCTGTAGGTTCTGTTACGTTTAAGAACGGTAAAGAATCGGTTAAGAGCTTTTGTAGTTATCTTATCTACGTCATCAATATCGTTACCGAATTTTTCGCAATTTTTGAAATCGTGGTGGAGCTTTTCGTATCCTTTGAAATTTGCATTTAAGGCATCAATAAGCTCTGACATGGTGTATTTCTTTTCGTCGTAAACAAGCTTTTTAATAGCATAAAGACTGTCGCCTGCATCAGCAATACCCTCAGCTAAAATCTGCCCATGATTGTAAAGTGGCCCACCGTTTCTGTAGTCACGACCTTTTTCAAGGCAACCCTCTATAAGACAGGAGCGCAGGGGATGGGGCTGAAATACACCACGCATATGTTGCCATCTGTTTGCACTGCCACAGGAATTATAAGTTACAAACTCAAGTTGGTCTATAAAAGCACGTTCAAATCTTTCGTATGTGTCAAAGCATCTTGGGTCACCTGTTTCAATAGAAATCTTTTTACCTGTCATAGCATCTACACCGTTGTGTAAAGCGAACTCAAGGCATTTAGTGAAAATAACTTCGCCATCTTCAAGACCCATATGGCTTTTACCAAGAATATCAATTTGATTACAACCATTCATACAATAATCGTGGCTATCTTCGGGTGGTATGCCAATCTTTTCAAGAGCAACGCAAACTATGTCATCATTGTAGAGTGCAGGAAGACCTGTTCCGATTGCAAGAGTATCGGCAATAGCATTCCACAACTTATCGGGAGTGTTTTTGTGAACTCGGCAGGTGAGATTAGGAGTGTTATAGCCTTTCTTTCTCACCATAGCTAAAATATCGTATGTGAGCTCATTACTCTCATCATTCCAATTTTCGTCACTACCTGAAATGCAAAGATTCCAAGAACGGTGGTCTTTGAAATAATCCCAAAGTCTGTCAAGCAAATCTATTACTTCTTCTTTGTTCTCGGTCAGCTTGTACGCCGGGTACATATATTGGTCAAATCGACCGGGAGAATCGCTGCCGTCCAGGGCAAAAACAAGCATAAAAGAACACATAGCAGAAGTGAAATCATATGCAGGACTTTTCGGTATTGTTTCAAATGCTTTTGCCATACGAAAATAAAAATCTTTGTCATTTTCGTTATCAGCTTTTTCAGCCATTTCAAGAGCTGCTTCACGATATCTTTTACCGAAAATATCTAATGCATCAAGAAGATATGAGCACGAACGATAAAACCAAGCTTCATCGGGATATTTATCACGGTTTTCTGAAATGATTGTCCGGATATGGTCAGTACCGAAATTGATTATTCTGCCGTAATCAGGGTTAGAGTGACCACCCCAACCACCACCCCATTCAGCACCGGAGTTATTGAGCTTATCGGTAATTTCGCAGTTAAGCATCTGTGATTTGTTTCTGTAAATATTTATTTCCTGAATATATCTTTGAAATGTTTCTTTGTGTTCAGGATACTCTTCTGCAAGCTTTAAAATGTTTTCATCAGAAAACCAAAGTCCGTCAGAAGGTGAGTAACCTGAGCTGCCACTTTCTGTTGCAAATGCAGTTTCAGGAAGCAACTGACGGGAAAATTTTATTTCAAGATTTTTTGATGCATAAAGCAGAGCAAGACCTACTCTTTCACCAATTTCAAGACTTTCGTCTGAAAAATATCCGTAAAGAAAAGGGTCGATTTTAGCTAAGTTTGTCATAATACACCTTTAAAAAGTTTTATTTTGATACCTTGATATCTATACCTTGTGAATTAAAAAGGGATACCCAACGTGTTATTTCTTCATCCGTTGCACTTTCGTGAATGTAATTAGCGTTGGTACCAAGCTTTTCATTTTTACCAATACCAAGAGTGTGATAAGGCATAATCTCTGCATATCGGTATCTACCTTTGTTTTCGTTGAGAAAAGTACATAGTTTTTCTAAATCTTCGTAACTGTCATTACAATCAGGGATAATAGGAAGTCTTATGATAATATCTGCATTTCTATCCATAAGATATTGAAGATTCGCCATGATATGTGAATTATCTGCACCTGTAAGCCTCTTGTGACGAATGGGGTCAATACATTTTATATCAAAAAGAAATGTTGTACCAAGGTTTGAAGCCTTTTCATAGAAATCCCGTGAACCGATACCACAGGTTTCAATGGCAAGTGGAATTTTGTTTTCATTCGCCATTGTGAGAAGCTCTATAGTAAAATCAGGCTGATATGATGGCTCACCACCTGAAAGGGTAAGACCACCACCCGACGTTTCGTAAAACATTTTGTCTTTCAAAACTTCATCAAGAACATCTTTCGTGGTCATTTCTTTGCCAATAATTTCGTTAACGTCATTAAGACAGATATCTACACATTTACCACATTTAATACATTTTTTTCGTTCAAATTTAAGAGTGCCGTCTTCAATTGTTCGTGCAGGACATTCAGAAATACATCTCCCACAGAATGTACATTTTTGTTTGTTAAATGAAAGAGTGGGTAATCTGTCAAGGCTTTCGGGGTTGTGACACCATATACATCTGAGTGGACAACCTTTAAGAAAAACACAAGTCCTGATACCGTCACCATCGTGTATACAAAATTTCTGTATGTTAAATACAATTCCTGTTTCTATAACGCCCACCCACTTTCTTTTTCAATTATATCACACAGAAAAAATAAAGACAATAACGAAAATTTAATGGTTGGGATTTATAAAGTCCAATTAATGTCACAATAGATATGTTATAATATACCTGGCTTTAAAAAGTATTATGGAGTTGAATGCAGTTGGATAAAAATAATAGTTTTGACCCGGTTTTACAGAATGAAAAAGAAGAAAATAAAACGCCTCAACCAACAAAAATGACCAAAGAAGAAATCAAACAACGTCTTTCAGGTCGTGCCGGAGAATACTTTATGTTTATAGATGATTGAAAGGTGATTATTTGAAACAAAGTTTATTGAAATTTCTACTCTCAACCGATAACAAAAAATTAGAGGAAAAGAGAAACAAGCGTAGAGCCAAAGCCAATGCCGAAAAAGAAAAAGCTAAGCTTGAGAGAAGGCTGTGGGAATTGGCAGAGGAGTACGAGGAAGAAGATTAAAAATAGGAATAATACAATAAAAATTGGAACAATTGATATAAACGAAATTATAGTGTATAATCAGTTCAATTAATACTAAAGGTGATTATATGCCGCTTAAAATAATCCGTCAGGATATAACTAAAATTGAATGCGAAGCAATCGTTAATCACTCTAACTGCTATCTTGAAGTGGGTGGGGGAGCTGACCTTGAAATTTGCGAGAAAAAGCTCGTGAATATGAAAATATCAGAGCATATTACGACTTTTTTACGGAACACGAAAATGAGTCTCAAAGGGTAATACGGTACTGAATTGGTTTGTTAAAGCTATTGCTAAATTTTACTTTGGATGGTACAATTTTAAGGAAATATTATTAAAAAAGGAGATTGTAAAATGAATAAATTAACAGATACATTTGAACTTTGTAACGGCGTTAAGGTGCCTTGCGTCGGTTACGGTACTTATCTTACTCCCGATGGAGAAATTGCCAAAAACTCTGTTATGAAAGCGTTGGAGGTGGGTTACCGCCATATAGATACAGCTTTTGCTTACGGTAACGAAAAAGCTGTTGGCGAAGGAATTGCAGCATCCGGTGTAAAAAGAGATGAGGTTTTTGTTACTACAAAGCATTGGGTTACTATGCGCGGGTTTGAAAAGGCAACTGAGGCAATTGATATTTCCCTTAAAAATTTAGGACTTGATTACCTTGACCTTTACCTTATACATTGGCCCTGTGTTGAAAAGGTATCTCCTGATTGGGCAGAAATAAACGCTTCTACATGGACGGCTTTCGAGGATGCATACAAGGCAGGTAAAATCCGTGCTATCGGTGTTTCAAACTTTCAGAAAAAACATTACGATGCTTTGGCAGAGCGCTGTGATATTAAGCCTATGGTAAATCAGATTGAATACCATCCCGGTTACACTCAGCCCGAAACAGTAGCCTATTCAAAAGAAAATTGTATGCTTGTTCAGGCATTTAGTCCGCTCGGTTGCGGTGCAGTTCTCGGCGATGAAACGCTTGCCGCTATCGCAAAGAAATATAATAAGAGTGTTGCTCAGATTTGTCTGAGATTTGTTTTGCAGTCAGGTCTTAATGTGCTTACAAAATCTGTTACACCCGAAAGAATAATTGAAAATTCACAGATTTTTGATTTCGAGCTTTCTGCAGAAGATATGTCCGTTATTTTTGCAATGCCCGAATTGGGCTTTACCGGCTGGCTCCCTGAAAACGCTCCTGCCGATGCATTAGTATAACAGGTGATTCTATGCCACTTAAAATAATCCGTCAGGATATAACTAAAATTGAATGCGATGCAATTGTTAATCCCTCAAACCGCTATCTTGAAGCGGGTGGGGGAGCTGACCTTGCTATTCACGAGGCTGCAGGTCCCGAGCTTGATGAGTTTTGTGAAAAGTTAGGCGGTTGCGATGTGGGTAAGGCTAAAATCAGCCCTGCCTTTAAGCTACCGTGTAAATTTATAATTCATACTGCCGGTCCTCGCTGGAGCATTCGTAACAAGGAAGAACATACAAAGCTCCTTGAATCCTGCTACCGGGAGTGTCTTAAATTGGCAGTTGAAAATAACTGTGAAAGCGTTGCATTACCGCTTATATCTGCAGGTACTTATGGCTTTCCCCATCAGATTGTTCTGAATATTGCAACCAAGGTTATTCAGGAGTTCCTCTTCGAAAATGAAATGCTTGTTTACCTCGTTGTGTATGATAAAAACGCCTTCGACGTAAGCAAAAAGGTGTTTGCGGACGTTTCGGCGTATATTGACGATAACTATGTTGCCGAGCATAGCGAAATGCGTGTTTTCCTAAACGAGGAATATGAGGAATATACATCTCCAACTCCTAAAGGCTTTAGAAAACGCCGCATAGAAGCAGAGCGTGACATC
>JAZOSL010000073.1:0-5777 GCA_045657085.1 Acutalibacteraceae bacterium
TCTGTTGCCTGCTTCTTTGTACCAACAAAAAGGATGTTACCGCCATTTGCAGAAAGCCCACGTGCGAACATATAAGCCTCTTCAAACTTCTTTGCGGTCTTCTGAAGGTCGATGATATAAATACCATTTCTTTCTGTGAAGATGTAAGGAGCCATTTTGGGGTTCCATCTTCTTGTTTGGTGTCCGAAGTGAACACCTGCTTCGAGTAATTGTTTCATTGAAACTACTGACATAATTTTGTCCTCCTTTTTGTTAAACCACCGCAAGGTTTCGACTTGAAAACACCACATCAATGATGCACACGACGTTTTCAATCTACCCCACGTGAGTTTTTTGCTAAGAAAGTATAGCACTGTTTTACAAAAAAATCAATACTTTTTTATCAATTATTTCCTAAAAAAGTCGGTTTTTTTAACGTAAATCAAATGAATACTTTTTAAATCTTAAATAATTCGTTATTTTTTTCATCCTTAATTCTCTTGCGTATTCATTAAGAACAAAAGAACCGTTATCCCTCATTGAAATTACCTTCAAAGGTGCAGTACCTTCGGGTAAATCCCTTAAAGGTAAGCGAATAAGGTTTTTGGCCTTGTCAGGCAAACGGCAAACAGCATAGTCACCGTCAAGATATTCTACAAATAAATCCATCAGTTATTCCTCAACATCATAATTTGTTGTATTTATAGCAGGACCGAAATAATTAATGCCGTCAGAAGATAAATCGCTATCCTGATTTGCAGGGGTTTGAGCCTTAACAGGAATATCATCTATTGAAAGCTGTTTAGGGGTACTGGGAGCCGTACCTGATGCCTGCATCTGATACCATTGTTCTTTGGTTATAAGAACCTTTCTTGGTTTATTACCCTCGTAAGGACCAATAATCCCCTTTTCTGAAAGCTCATCTACAATTCGTGCAGCACGTGCATAACCTAATTTCAATTTACGTTGTAAAAGAGTTGTAGATGCCATACCGGCTTCAACAACAACTTCAACAGCTGCCGGGAACATTTCGTCGTCGTAGTCACCACCGGCACCAACATCACCTGTTTCAACTACTCCTGATTTCTTTTTACCATCCTGAGATGCTTTAAGCTCGATTTCCTGCATAACGTCACTGTCGAACTTAACGTCGCCCTGACTGGTTACAAAATCAATAACACGTTCGATTTCATCATCAGAAACATAAGATCCCTGAACACGTACCGGCTTTGATAAACCAACAGGACAATAAAGCATATCACCGTTACCGAGAAGCTTTTCAGCACCCTGAGTATCAATAATTGTTCGTGAGTCAATCTGTGATTTTACTGCAAAAGCAATTCGGCTGGGAATATTAGCTTTAATAAGACCTGTAATAACGTCAACAGATGGTCTTTGTGTTGCAACAATAAGGTGCATACCTGCAGCACGTGCTTTTTGTGCAAGACGACAGATACTGTCTTCAACTTCGTTAGAAGCAGCCATCATCAGGTCTGAAAGCTCGTCTATGATAATAACTATCTGTGGCATTTTGGGAAGTCCCTGAGATAAAGCAAAGTTATTATAACCCTGTAAGTTTCTTACACCATTATCAGCAAACAACGCATATCTTTTATCCATTTCAGCAACTGCCCATGAAAGTGCACCTGCAGCTTTTCTTGGGTCGGCAACAACAGGAACTAAAAGATGTGGTATATCTCTGTATACTGTAAATTCAACCTTCTTAGGGTCAATCATAATAAGCTTAACTTCGTCAGGCTTTGCATTATAAAGCAAGCTCACAATCATTGTATTAAGACAAACAGATTTACCTGAACCTGTTGTACCTGCAACAAGCAAGTGTGGCATCTTTGCAAGGTCGGCACAAGTTGCTTCACCCTGTATATCTCGTCCTAAAGCAACATTTAATTTTGATTTACTATTTTTATATGTATTACTTTCAATGATTTCACGTAAAGTAACCATTGCTTTTTCAGCATTAGGAACTTCTATACCAACAGCATTTTTATTTGGTATAGGAGCTTCAATTCTTACACCTGAAGACGCAAGATTCATAGCTATATCATCTGCAAGTGCAGTGATTTTACTGATTTTAACACCGGGATCAGGCTGTAATTCAAATCTCGTAACCGAAGGACTCTGACAGATATCAACAATTCTTGTACCAACACCAAAGCTCTGAAGAGTTTTAACAATTGTTTCTCCTCTTGCTTTCAATTCGTCACCACTATTTTGATTACCTGTTCTTTTTGGTAAATCAAGACACTCAAGTGGTGGTAACTCATATTCTTTTTCAGGCTCTGCAGTTTCAGCGGGTGTAACGACAGTTTCTTCATATTCATTATCGTCTTCTTCAACGGGAACTTCAATTACATCGGCACCGGAAGCAACATCATCAATAATAATATCAAGATTGCTTTCTGCAGGTGTTTTGGTTGAAAAAATATCTTCAAAAGGAATGTCGTTGTCAACAGGCTGTGAATCTTCAAAGCTATCAAGAAAAACAATTGAATCGTCATCGGTCGGTTCGTTTGATTTTGAAAGATGGTCCTTCATTGATTCAAACTCAAAGATATCATCACCTGTTGAAAGAATAGGCTCTACACCTTTATCTTCAACAATATCATCTTCATCATCCAACGGTACATCAAGATCAATAGTACGTTTAACTTTTGATTCTTTTCTTTGCTTTTCAGCATTTGCAGCACGTTTCTTTTTAGAATCGTCATGTAAAGCATCGTATGTACTCTTTATACTGCCGATTTTTTCTTCAGCATACTCACCTACTGCTTCAGCAGGTTTTTTAAGCTTTGAAGAAAGTTTTATGATTGTCGGTCCTGCGAATATAACGAGTAAAGCTAAAAGAATAAGTATAACAATAATTGAAGAAGCTAATTTGCTACCACCTGTAAGCATTAATGATATACCACCAAACAATGCACCAAAAACACCAAAACCGTAATGCATACCTGTCCCGTCATAATCTTTAAACAAAGAATAAGCTTTACTGATCTGTTCACCGTATGTTAACCCTTCTTCAGAGCTGACAACGTGGCAAAGTGATATAATTAATATATAAATAACTATACACTCAAAAACTTTAAATTTGAATTTGCGAGTGTCTTTATGTAAAAGTGAAACAATACACAAAAAAGCAATTGCAAACGGAACAATATAAGCAAAAATACCGTAAAGACCAAAAGTAAAGTTCCTTAAAGCACCCCATACACTGCCTGCTTCAACAAAAACTATTGCACACATCAAAACGGAAATAAAAAGTGTTGCAATTGTAATTATTTGTTTATGCTGCGAATCAAAAAGTGACAATAAAGGATTCTGAGAAGATTTTTTTGAGCTTCTCTTCTGTGGTGATTTTTTTGTTGTTTTTTTTGTTTGTGCCATTACAACATTCTCTCCTTAAATTTTTGGAACTAAATTAATATTTAACTATTAAAATCAGTAATAAAATCAAAAGCATCCTTTAAGGTGCCAATGCAGTCAATTAAACCTTCGTTAACTGCATCTTCACCACTTAAGACTGTACCAAGATCATTAACAAGCTCATCATTATTAAGCATAAGCTCTTTAAAGCGTTGAGCTTTTATCTTTGAGTTTCGTGTAATAAATTCAAGAACACGTTCTTCCATCTTTTTTAAATAAATCAAAGCCTGGTCAACACCTAAAATAAGACCATTCATTCTGACTGGGTGAATAGTCATAGAAGCAGTCGGAACAATAAAAGACTTTTTTGCAGAAACTGCTAATGGTACGCCTATTGAATGGCTACCACCAAGAACCAGTGATGCTGTGGGTTTACTCATACCTGAAATTAATTCGGCTATTGCAAGGCCGGCTTCAATATCGCCACCGACTGTGTTTAAAATTATAAGCAGACCGGCAATATCGGGATTTTCTTCAACAGAAACAATACGTGGAATAATATGCTCGTATTTAGTTGATTTGTTGTTGGAAGGTAAAAGAAAATGACCTTCAACCTGACCGATTATAGTAAGACAATGAATAAATTTGCCTTTATGACAAACGGTAACACTGCCATCAAAATCACTGAAGCTGTTGAACGATGTTTCTTCGGTATTCTCGTAAGAATTTTCCTGATTTTCATTGTTGGAATCAGGAGCTGTAAAGGCAGAATTTTTGTGAAAATTGTTATTCAAAATACATCACCAATTACAGTTTAACCAAAAGAAACTACTTTAACCAATACATAATAGCACAATTAACAAAAAAGTGCAATATTTGTCGACACATATTTATTAATATAATTAGTATATTTGTTTTGTTAAACCATTGACAAAGTCATTTAAAAATTATAGAATAAGTTTGTTAAAAAAATGAACAAGTTTATGGAGGAAATCACAAATGGGACTCACTTTATGCGAAAAAATTATCAAGAGTCACCTTGTTGACGGTGAATATGCACCGGGTAACGAAGTTGGTATAAAAATTGACCAGACTCTTACTCAGGATGCTACCGGCACAATGGCTTATCTTGAACTTGAAGCTATGGATATTGATAAGGTAAAAACAGAGCTTTCTGTTGCTTATATCGACCATAACACTCTTCAGACAGGCTTTGAAAACGCTGATGACCACAAATTTATTCAGAGCGTATGTAAAAAACGTGGTGTTCGTTATTCAAGACCCGGTAACGGTATTTGTCACCAGGTTCATTTAGAGCGTTTCGGTATCCCCGGAAAAACACTTATCGGTTCCGACAGCCACACACCAACCGGTGGTGGTTTAGGTATGCTTGCTATGGGTGCAGGTGGTCTTGACGTTGCAGTTGCAATGGGTGGTGGTGCTTATTACATCACTGTTCCTGAGGTTGTTAAAGTTAATTTAACGGGTAAACTCTCCCCTTACGTAGCTGCTAAAGACATTATTCTTGAAGTATTACGTATTTTAAGCGTTAAGGGCGGCGTTGGCAGAGTTATCGAATACGGTGGTGAAGGTGTTAAAACTCTTACAGTTCCTGAAAGAGCAACTATCACAAATATGGGTGCTGAATTAGGTGCAACCACTTCTATATTCCCCTCTGACGAAATTACATACGAATTCATGAAGGCTCAGAGTCGTGAAAAGGATTGGGTTGAGCTTCTTCCTGATGAAGATGCCGTTTACTCAAAAGTTATTAATATTGACCTTTGCACACTTAAACCCCTTGCAGCAATGCCTCATATGCCTGACAACGTTAAATCAGTTGAAGAAATCGGCACAATAAAGGTTGATCAGGTGCTTATCGGTTCTTGTACAAACTCTTCTCTTCTCGATATGATGAAGGTTGCAAAAATCCTTAAAGGTAAAAAGGTTCATCCCGGTGTTTCACTTGGTATCGCTCCCGGTTCAAAACAGGTTTTAAATATGCTTGCTTTAAACGGTGCTCTTGCTGATATGATTGATGCAGGTGCTCGTATTCTTGAAAGTGCTTGTGGTCCTTGTATCGGTATGGGTCAGTCACCTTGTTCATCAGGTGTTTCACTTCGTACCTTTAACCGTAACTTTGAAGGCAGAAGCGGTACTGCTGACGGTAAGGTTTACCTTGTAAGCCCTGAAACAGCTGCAATTTCTGCAATTACAGGCGTACTTACAGATCCAACAACATGTAAAGATGATATTACAGTTAACCTTCCTAAAGCATTTATCATTAACGATAATATGATTGAAATGCCTGCAGAAACTATTGAAGAAGCTGCTGCAGGCGAAGTTTATTATGGTCCGAACATTAAGCCATTCCCAAAAACTTCTCCCCTTGCAGATTCTATTGAAGCAAAAGCAGT
>JAZOSL010000074.1:0-3319 GCA_045657085.1 Acutalibacteraceae bacterium
AATAAGTGCTGCTAAAAACGTTGAAAGCTTATCTACAGTGTGAACTACTGTAATTCCAGCTGCAATAAATGCTAACAATGTTGATGAGAATATTCCTGTTACAACTTCACCTACTATCAAACTTTCAACTGGACCAACTAACCTAATATACCATATACGATTGCTAACACAAGTGGTCCACCAAAGCAAAAACTCATTCCTCGTTTTAAAAACTCAACTACATATTTTTTCATTTTATTAACCTCCTTTTAACTTGTGGCAAACATCTTCTTGAAACATAATCGGTATAACCTGACTTAAATTCAACATTAACCGAGCCACTGTAAGTTGATATAAATTTTTTGATTTTACTGATATTTGCAACCGATGATTTATTTATTTTTACAAATGAATAAGGAAGGATTTTTTCAACTTCGTAAAGACGGTTTTTTATTAAGTATTTTCCGTTTTCCGCAATTGCCCACACTTTATTATCAATAACAGTAACACACTCAATTTCCTGTAATTCTAAAATAATTGTTTCATCTTCCGTAAAGCCTACTATTTTACTTTCACCTGCATACTCTTTTACAAGTGTTTCTATTTTCGCTGTCAGTTCATTGGGTTTTTTAACTCTTGCAGTTATCAGCTCATCGCTTTCTTCATCTATTATCAGTTGAAACTTCATTTCATCAACTCCTTTCATTTATGTTATAACATAAATTTTTGTTTATGTGTGAAATTTAAAGTAAGTGGTTTATTTTTTTATCTGAACGGCAAAAATCCTATCATTTAAAGTTTTTGTAAACTAAAAATGATAGGATAATTTCTCTAATTCCTATTTTCTAACAATTAAATCTGCTTCAACTTACCAAGATTCTTAATAAGGTTTGGAATACCTTTAAAGATTATACCTAAACCTTTCATCATTTTATCTTCGTGAAGAATGAGAATAAGACCTTTTGCCATTTCAGGACTGAAAAGACCAAAACTCATTGAAATGAAGTTCTTTATAGGAAGTTGAGTAGCAATACCTGACATCATTGTACCTTCACCAAGAAGTTTTATAAGAAGTCTGTAAATTCTTCCGCCCCATTTGCCGTCTTTTGAGTCTTCTATTGTATTAAGGAGTGTAAACGGAGCATTTTTATCTCTTACTGATGGTGGTAATTCTTTGCCGTAAACTGCTTTGAATTCATCAGCAGAAACATTCATAATGTTTGCACCATAGTATGACGGAGCAGTTTCTTTATAATCAGGTACTCTTGCTTCAACTGTTGATTCAACAAAAACTGTTGTTTCAAGACGAATATCTCTACTTGAAGCACCAACAAGAATTTTGAAGTCACCGCTTTCAACATGCCAATCACCAAGTTCAACATTGTAATAAGCAAATGCACGCTTGTCGAGTTCAACAGAAACTTCTGTTTCTTCGCCTGCTTTTAAGAATACCTTTTTAAATGCACGAAGTTCTTTAACAGGACGATAAATTGTGCTTTCAACATCATTTACATAAATCTGGGCAACTTCTGCACCATCTACTGCACCTGTGTTTTTAATTTTAAATGAAACTGTAACTGTGTCTGTATCTTTAATCTTATCACTTGAAACTTTAACGTCGCTATATTCAAATGTTGTGTATGAAAGACCGTGACCGAATGGGAATGCAACTTCTTTTTTAGCAGTATCGTAATATTTATAGCCCACGTAAACGCTCTCTCTGTATTCAACAGAAACAGACGTACCCGGGAAGAAATTGTAACTCGAATTATCTTCTAAAGCAATAGGATATGTTTCTGCGAGTTTACCGCTTGGGTTTACATCGCCAAAGATAATGTCACAAACTGCACTACCGCCTGCCTGACCTGTAAGGAACATATTAAGAATTGCAGGAACTTTGTCAGCCCAAGGCATTGTAACAGATGCGCCACCTGCAAGAACAACTATAGTGTTAGGGTTAACTTTAAGAACCTCTTCAACAAGTGTGTTGTGAATTGGTGGAAGATTTATATGACTTCTGTCATTACCCTCTGTTTCATAATCATCTGTAAGACCTACAAATACGAGTGCTACGTCAGCATTTTTTGCATTATTTACTGCTTCTGCAACCATTTCGTTTGCTTTCTTATTTTTACCTTTAAGAGTATAACCCGCTGCAAATGTAAAGTCAGCACCCATTTCTTTTAATGTGTCATAAGCAGAATCAAGTTTAATAGGGTTAATAAGTGATGAACCTGCACCTTGGTAACGAGGTGTGCGTGCCATTTCACCGATAAGTGCAATTTTTGCATCTTTCTTTACAGGAAGAGCATTGTTATCGTTCTTCATAAGAACCATACATTGACCTGCAATTTGACGTGCAAGGTTGTGGTGTGCATCACTGTCGTATGTATAATCGCCGAGAACGCTTTCTGCTTTCTTTGCCATATCAATGAGTTTATCGCAAGCGGCATCAAGAATCGCTTCATCAAGAGTACCGTTTTGAACTGCTTCTATAATAAGTTTTGTACCTATACCTGAAGAAGTTGGCATTTCAAGTTCCTGACCTGCAATAAGTCCCGGAACTCTCTCGTTTTCTGCACCCCAGTCAGTAACAACAACACCTTTAAAACCGAAGTCTTTACGAAGTACGTCTGTAAGAAGCCATTTATTTTCAGCAGCGTATGTACCGTTAACTCTGTTATATGAGTTCATAACAGTCCAAGGCTGTGCTTTCTTTACTGCAATTTCAAAAGGAAGTAAATATGTTTCGCGAAGTGTTCTTTCGTCAACAACTGCATTAACTGTCATTCTGCGAGTTTCCTGATTGTTTGCAGCGTAGTGCTTTAAGGAAGTACCTATACCCTTGCTTTGAACACCATTTACAAATGCTGCAGACATTTCACCTGCAAGAACGCCATCTTCTGAAAAATACTCAAAGTTTCTACCACAAAGTGGTGAACGTTTAATATTTGTACCGGGTCCTAAAAGAACTGATACCTGTTCTTTTAAACATTCTTCCCCGAGTGCTTCACCCATTTTGTAAATGAGGTCTGTATCCCAAGAGCAAGCAGTAGCAGATGCTGTCGGGAAACAAATTGCAGGAACACCTTTTAAAAGGTCTGTATTTTCTTCAGGGTTACCTTTTTTACGAATACCGTGAGGTCCGTCATTAAGAGAAAAAGATTTAATACCAACTCTCTCAACAGGTTGAGAGTGGCAGTAATCAAGTCCGTCACAAAGACTTGCTTTTTCTTCAAGTGTCATCTGTTTGATAATATCAGCGTGTTTCATTGTGTACCTCCAAAAATCTATTTATATATTTATAAATTTACTACTTTTAATTTACCACTTCATACAT
>JAZOSL010000075.1:0-10894 GCA_045657085.1 Acutalibacteraceae bacterium
AGCGATGCATTAAGAAAAAAACTGTTAAAGCATTTACAATTACCTGAGAGATTAACGTCAAATGCACTGGTGCAGATTTTGAACACATTCCTTACATACGAAGAGTATAAAAAAGCAGTTGAAGAAATCAAGGGATAAAAATGGTTAATAAAAACGATGAATTTAAATTGAATATAACGGGGTATACCTCGGAGGGTGGCGGTGTAGGTCGCTTTGACGGACAAGCTATTTTTGTTGAGAATACTGCAGTTGGTGATGAAATTCTTTGCCATATTATAAAAGCAAAGAAAACTTATGCCGTTGGTAAAATCGCCAAAATAATAAAGCCATCAAAAAGCCGTATTGAACCTGAATGTGAAGCATTTAAAATGTGCGGTGGCTGTTCGTTTGCTCATATAACTTATGAGGAAGAATTAAAGCTTAAGGCACAAAAGGTTAAGGACGCTTTTCAAAGGATTGGCGGACTTTCACCTGAGTTTGAAGAAATTATTTCTTCACCTGAAATTACAAGATACAGAAATAAAGCACAGTACCCTGTAAGACGCGAAAACGGTGTTTTAAATATCGGTTTTTATGCTAAAAAAAGCCATCGGGTTATTGACGGTGGTGACTGCCTTTTGCAACCCGTTGAGTTTACTGAAATAATTGAAATATTCAGAAAATGGATAAACGAAAATAATATTACTGTGTATAGCGAGAAAACCAATATCGGTCTTTTAAGGCATATATATCTTAGAAAAGCTTTTGCAACCGGTGAAATAATGGTTTGTGCAGTTGTAAACGGTAAAAGCATACCTGAAAGTGAAAAACTTGTTGAAAAATTAAAAGAAATAAAAGGCTTTAAAACACTTGTTATAAATGAAAACAGAGAAAGCACCAATGTTGTTTTGGGGAATAGATGCCAAGCAGTATATGGCGATGGATATATTGAAGATATTCTTTGTGGTGTGAAAATTAAAATTTCACCACTTTCGTTTTATCAGGTGAATAGGGCAGGGGCAGAGCTTCTTTATAAAAAAGCTGCTGAATATGCTCAGGCAAAAGGTATAGTGCTTGATTTGTATTGTGGTACAGGAACAATCGGCCTTTCGCTTGCCGAAAATGTTGATTCGCTTATAGGAGTTGAAATAATTCCCGAAGCTATTGAAGATGCAGAGATAAATGCAGAAATAAATCATATCACGAATGCTGAGTTCATTTGTGGTGATGCAAGTGATGCAGCAAAAAAACTTAAAGATAGAAATATTAAGCCGGATACAATTATACTTGATCCACCAAGAAAAGGTTGTGCTGAAGACCTTTTGAGAACAGTTACAGAAATGAACCCCGAAAGAATAGTTTACGTTTCCTGTGATCCTGCAACACTTGCAAGAGATTGTGCAAGACTTGATGTTTTAGGCTATAAAGCTGAAAAGGTTACACCGGTTGATATGTTCCCAAGAACAGCGCACGTGGAAAGTGTGTGTCTGCTTTGTCGTGCATAGTATTCAACGATATAAATATCTTGTGGAATTTACGATATGCGCCTAGAATCCCCAACTCTATGCTACATAGGTTGATTTTTTATTGGTGAGTGATTTAAAATTAAGGCGAAGGGAGTGGTTTTATGGATGCTCAGAAAATCGGAGAATTTATAAAAGAACAAAGAAAACTCAAATGCCTTACTCAAAAAGAATTAGCAGATAAAATCAACTGCACAGATAAAGCGGTTTCAAGGTGGGAAACGGGCAGGGGAATACCTGAAATTTCTATGCTTTTACCTCTTTCAAAAGTTCTTGAAGTCAGTGTTAACGAGCTTCTTTCTGGTGAAAAAATCGAGGAAGAAAAACTTCTTGAAAAAACGGAAGAGGTTATTATCGCAACTATAAACGATAGCAACAAAAAGCAGGGGAATCTTAAAAAATATATATTTGCTCTCGTTTGTATTATTCAGTTTATGGTGGTTTACGTTACTCCTGCAACGGCGCAGCCCGGTGACGAAATGGGCGTTATATTCTTCCTCTTTTTAGGTACTATGGTAACGTCTTTCGTTTTAGGAATTACGCCGATTAGTTTTAAAACTAAGTTGCTTTTTACACTCGTTGTAATTGGCTTATTTATTCCATCAGTTTTTATATTGCCGTTTTACGTGGTTGATTTTGAAATGTTTGCACTGTACGTTCCGTTGCTTCTTGTAATAACGTTAGGCTTTATTTCAATAGGAACGGGCTTAATTTCGCTTGCACGTTTTGCTATAAGTAAATTTAAAAGGTGATTTTATGTTCAGAGATATGAGGCGTTTTAAGCAAGCCTTAACTGAAAATGAATGTGTTGAAATTCTCAATAATAATACTAACGGTGTTCTTGCTCTTTCGGGCGACGAGGGTTACCCTTATGCGGTTCCGTTAAGCTACGTTTATTTTGACGGATGTATTTATTTTCACTCTGCTTCAGAGGGTCACAAAATAGACAGTATAAAAAGAAACGACAAAGCCTCATTTTGCGTTGTAGCAGAGGATAATATCGTTTCAGAAAAATTTACTACGTATTTTAAAAGCGTAATTGCATTTGGTAGGGTAGATTTAATTGAAGATGAGAATGAAAAAATA
Source organism: Acutalibacteraceae bacterium (assembly GCA_045657085.1). Classification (GTDB taxonomy): domain Bacteria; phylum Bacillota; class Clostridia; order Oscillospirales; family Acutalibacteraceae; genus DTU089. The sequence goes on from JAZOSL010000075.1 coordinate 2,589, forward strand.
AAGGCTCTCATTCTTTTATCGAAAAAATATTCACCTGAAGAAAGCCAAGAAAGCACTAAAAAAGAAATAGACGGCTCGTTAAAAAGAGTGAGGATTTTAAAGTTTAATATTGAGCACTTAAGCGGAAAATGCGCAATAGAGCTATTGAAAAAATAAAAGAATATAAAAATAACCCCATACAGATTTTTTCTGTATGGGGTTTAATGTTGTTAGTCAGAGAAACTTATTTAAGCTTTGATTTTATGATTTCCTCTGCTGCGTTAAGAGCATCGGCAATCTTTGTAATATCCTTACCACCAGCCATAGCTGTGTCGGGTTTACCGCCACCTGCACCACCTGCGATAGTTGCAATTTCTCTCACTATGTTACCTGCGTGAGCACCGTTTGCAATAGCTGATTTTCCACAGTAGCAAATGAATGAGCAAGTGCCTTTTTCTTCTTGTTTACCTGCAAAAACAACAACAATATCGTCGCCTTTATCTTTCGCAGAGTCTACCATTGAACGAAGAGCATTTGCATCTGCTTCACCCAGGTCAGCAGTAATAAGCTTAACTGCACCTAAATCCTTAACGTTGTCGAAAAGCTCACCAGCTTTTGCTTTTGCAATTTCAGCTTTAAGTTCGGCAAGTTCCTTTTCTTTGTCCTTGAGTTCCTGTGCAACTGCTGCAGCTTTTTTCGCAAGTTCAGCAACGTTAGCTAACTTAAGTGCTGCTGCAGTATCGTGAATAAGCTTTTCGTGTTTGTCAATCTGATTGATAACACCAAGACCTGTAACGCCTTCAATTCTTCTTACACCGGCTGCAACAGAGCTTTCAGAGATGATTCTGAAAAGACCAATGTTGCCTGTGTTAGAAACGTGAGTACCACCGCAAAGCTCTGTTGAGAAATCACCTGCAGAAACAACTCTTACAGTATCACCGTATTTCTCACCGAAAAGTGCCATAGCACCTTTTTTCTTTGCATCATCAATGCACATTTCTTCAGTAACAACGGGTGCGCTTGAAAGAATGATTTCATTTACTCTGTTTTCAATCTTAACAATTTCATCTGCAGTAAGAGCAGAGAAGTGTGAGAAGTCAAAACGAACAGCATTTTCATTTACAAGCTGACCTGCCTGCTCAACGTGAGTGCCGAGAGCTTCTCTGAGAGCTGCTTGAAGAAGATGGGCAGCTGTGTGGTTTCTCATAATTGCCTGACGACGAGCCTTATCAACTGTACCTGTAACAACGTCACCAACATTGATTGCATCACCGTCTGTAAGTGTACCGTGATGAAGGATTATCCCCTCTGCAGTTTTTGTTGTGTTAGTAACTGTAAACGTGCTTCCGTTTACTGTGATAACACCTGTGTCACCAACCTGACCACCACTTTCTGCATAGAAAGCAGAGTTGTCAAGAACGATAACTGCATCTGCATCAATACCGATAAAATCAACCTTTTCACCGTTTGAAGCAATAGCGAGAACCTTGCCCTCACATTCTGTTGCACCGTAGCCTGTAAATGTAGTTGCTTCACATTCCTTGAATGAAATATCAGATGATTTCCAGCCTTCTGTGCCTGCAACCTTACGTGAAGATTTTGCAAGAGCTTTAGCGTCTGCAAGATATTTTTCAAATTCTTCGTTATTAACGGTGTAGCCGTTTTCTTCTGCAATTTCACGTGTTAAGTCAATTGGGAAGCCGTAAGTGTCCTGAAGCTTGAATGCATCTGCACCTGAAAGAACCTTACCTTCGGTTTTCTTAATCATATCGTTGAGAAGCTCAAGACCGCTATCAATAGTTTTGTAGAAGCTGTTTTCTTCCATTGAAATTACTTTGATAATATAGTCCTGCTTTTCACGAAGACCGGGATATGCACGTTCGTTTTCCTTGATAACGGTTTCGCAAACCTCTGCAAGGAAGGGTCTGTCAATACCTAAAAGTCTGCCGTGACGTGCAGCTCTTCTGAGAAGTCTACGAAGAACGTAGCCTCTGCCAACGTTTGAGGGGATAACACCGTCACCAATCATAAATGTTGTTGAACGGATGTGATCGGTAATAACACGAAGAGAAATATCGCTCTTTTCGTTTTCGTGGTATTTAACACCTGCAATTTCCATTATGTGCTTCATAATGTTCTGTACTGTATCAACCTCAAAAATGTTATTAACATCCTGAGCGATGCAAGCAAGTCTTTCAAGACCCATACCTGTATCAATATTAGGATTTGCAAGAGGTGTATAGTTGTTTTTACCGTCGTTTTCAAACTGAGTGAAAACAAGGTTCCAGAATTCAACGAATCTGTCACAATCACAGCCAACCTTACAGTCAGGACTACCGCAACCATATTTTTCACCACGGTCATAGTAAAGCTCTGAGCAGGGACCGCAAGGACCCTGGCCGTGCTCCCAGAAGTTATCTTCCTTACCAAATCTTACCATATGGTCAGGTTTAACGCCAACTTCTTTTGTCCAGATATCGTATGCTTCGTCGTCATCAAGATAAACACTGCAATAAATTCTGTCAGGATCCATTTCCATAACCTGTGTGCAGAATTCCCATGCCCACGGAATAACCTCTTTTTTGAAGTAATCGCCAAAAGAGAAGTTACCGAGCATTTCAAAATACGTACCGTGACGAGCTGTAATACCTACTCTTTCAATATCGGGAGTACGAATACATTTCTGGCAAGTTGTAACTCTCTTTCTAGGGGGAGTTTCTTCGCCTGTAAAATATTTTTTCATAGGTGTCATACCTGCATTGATAAGAAGAATGCTCTTATCACCCTGAGGTACAAGTGAAAAGCTGGGAAGTCTTAAATGGTCTTTGCTTTCAAAGAATTTAAGATATTTTTCTCTTAATTCGTTAAGACCTGTCCATTCCATTAAAATCACGTCCTTAATAAAATAAAGATTTTTGACAAAATAAAAAAGCACATTTTGCAACACGGGACGGCTTTTAGCCGCGGTACCACCCGAATTGTGCAAAACGCACCACTCAAAATATCGGTTAACGCCCGAAAAACGCACTGTTTTCAGTGAGGCTCCACAAGTAGCAAATTTAAAGGCAATAAAAAGCTTTCACCAGCCGCTTTCTCTCTGAATATTGTGTCAATAAATCATCTTGTATCTTTGCCTGAAAAATATATACATTTAGTATTATATTCAAAACAAAAATAAAGTCAAGAGTTAATTTTTGTGAAATACCTTGACATATTGTTATATAGATGTTATAATCCGTAACTGTTGTGGAATGTCCACATGAATTTTCCTTGCTCTTAAATACATCTATAAGAGCCGGAGCCCATAAGGAGGTGCAAACGATGTCAAACAGTTACGAAACAATCATTGTTTATTCTCTCGCTAAAGGCGAAGAGGCTGCAAAAGAACTTGCTGCTAAATTCCAGACAATGATGGCTGAGAACGGTACTGTAGACAGCGTTGACGAGTGGGGTAAGCGTAAGCTTGCATATCTCATCAACGATGAAGACTGTGGTTATTATGTTCTCTACAATCATACATGTAATGCTGAATTCCCTGTAGAACTTAATCGTGTTCTCGGAATTACAGACGGTGTTCTTCGTTCATTAGTTATTAAAAAATAAGAGGTGTGAAAGATGCTTAATTGTGCAGTTATAATGGGCAGACTTACAGCTGATCCCGAACTTCGCCAGACTCCTTCAGGTGTTGCTGTTACAAGATTTACAGTTGCAGTTGAACGTAGCTTTGTAAAAGCAGGCGAAGAAAGAAAAGCTGATTTTATTAATGTTGTTGCTTGGAGACAGACAGCAGAGTTCGTTACAAGATATTTTACAAAGGGCTCAATGATTGCTGTTCAGGGTGCTATTCAGACAGGTTCTTACGAAAAAGACGGTGTAAAACGTTCAACATTTGAAATTGTTGCCGACAACGTAAGCTTCTGTGGCTCAAAGAGTGAGTCAGGCACAAGTGGTGCTCCCAGAACACCCATTACTTCTGCTCCGTCTTTCTCAAACGGCAGCGTGGATGATTTCGCAGCTATGGCTGACGATGACGATCTGCCGTTCTGATTCTAACAGGAGGTAATTTATAATGGCTTACGATAAAAATGATCGCCGTCCCAACAAAAGAGGCCGCAAAAAAGTTTGCGCTTTCTGTGTTGAGAAGGTAGAAACAATTGATTATAAGGATACAGCAAAGCTCGGTCGTTACACATCAGACAGAGCTAAGATCCTTCCTCGCCGTGTAACAGGTACTTGTGCTTATCATCAGAGAGAGCTTACTACTGCTATCAAGAGAGCAAGACATATTGCTCTTCTTCCTTACACAGCTGACTAATCTTTTTGCGTTTAGCACATCACCTTTGCGATTTATATGCCCAAACTCGCGTATCTTCATACGCTTCGGGGCATCTAAATCACAAATCTGACGCACTAATCACAAAAATATACAGAGGTTCGAAAGAGCCTCTGTTTTTTTATTCAAACTCGCGTGTCTTTATACGCTCCGAGGTTCGTAAAAGCACAAAGAATACTACAAGGTTATTTAAAGATTGCAGAGGTTCGAAAGAATCTCTGCTTTTTTGTTTCTGAATAGGCATAAATTTAATGTTTTGGTATAAAATGTTAAAATAAGATTACATTTTTTCAAAAAACTTGTATAACCGATGTTTTTGTGATATTATACACATACAAAAGTTAAAGGATTAATTTACAATGAAGATACTTAAACAAACAATATTTTCAGTTGTGTTTTTGATTATTGTTCACACGGTTTTGTGCGATATATATAACTACACATATTTTTCAAACAGCTTTGATTTTGCAGGTAAGTTCACAGGTGTGATTTACTGGGCTATTCTTATAGGAACTTTTCTTGCAGGACCTTTTGTTTATTACATTGCCGGTAGGCTTCGCAAAAACAAGGGTGACAAAAAGGTTACGTTAGCATTGATTTTTGGTGCCAATATTTTAGTGACTGTATTCGGTGTAGTATCATTTTTTAATGAAAATTGGTTAGACTTTTATAAAATAATAAATGCACCGTCATATCTTTACTATTCTTTGTTCTCAGGTTCCGTTGTTTACGTAGCTGTACCTGCTATGATAATATCAAGTATATTCCCCGCATTTTTCTTTAAAATCGGTTACCTTAACAAGCCACGTACGAAAAATGAAATTTCTATGGAAGAAGTAGAGAAAAAAGAAAAAGAAGAAAAAACTTTATAAATTTAATATAAATAAAACACCGACAGTAACTTGAATCAAGTTACTGTCGGTTTGTTTTTTTGTTTTAGTTGAAATTTTAAATTGTGCCGTCAAAAAAAGCTTCTTTAAACCATACGTCGTTTACTTCAAACTCTTTGCCGTTAAGGTAATTAAGAATACCTGCATCAGATTTGAAATCGAAAGCTAATTTGTAAGAATATAGAAATTGCTTTTTGTAACCACCAAACTGTTTGTTCTGAGCATTTGTTCCGTATTTCCCGTCACCTAAAAGGGGAGTGCCTAAATGAGAAAAGGTAGCCCTTATCTGATGGGTTCTTCCTGTAAGCAATTCAACTTCTAAAAGAGATAAACCGTTTTTATAGCCAAGAACACTGTATCTGGTTGAAATGTGTTTAGATTTATCGGTTGCTTTATCGCTTATATAAACTTTGTTTTGTTTTTCATTTTTTTCAAGATAGCCTTCAACAAGACCACTTTTGTTTTTTAACTTTCCTATAACGACACATAAATATAATTTGTGAAGTTCACGGTTCTTAAGTTTTTCATTAAGAATACGTAAGCTTTCTGCATTTTTGGCTGCGATAATTATACCTGATGTATTTCTGTCAATTCTGTTTACAAGAGCAGGAGCAAAAGATTTTTCTTCGTCAGGCTTATAATCGCCTTTTTCATAGAGATATCTTTTGATTCTTGTGATAGCTGTATCTGTATAATTATCTTCATCAGGGTGAGACAATATTCCCGTAGGTTTATCTACAAGGATTATATTTTCGTCTTCGTAAACAATATTAAGACTTTTGCCTGCACTGAGAAAATCGTACTTAGGTTTAGCTTGTTCGAAAAACTCATCGTTTATATACATTGCAACAACATCGTTTTCATTAAGCTTATAAGAAATATCTGCACGCTTGTTGTTAACTTTTATACGCTTGCTTCTTATGTATTTATACATAAGCGATTTAGGTAACAAGGGAACGGATTTCGTAATAAACTTGTCAAGACGTTGCCCCGAATCATTTTTATTAATTATAAACTCTTTCACTTTGTTTTCAGCTCCGCTGCAATTTTCTCAAGTTTTTTAAATCGTCTGCTTACAGCAGAACGTGAAATTTCAGGTTTCATAAGTTTGCCTAATTCATCAAGAGAAACATCCGGGTTTTCGAGTCTTAAAGAGCATAATTCAGCAAGGTCGTCGGTCATATCTGAAAGCTGAATTTTTTCAAGAACTTCTTCAATAAGTGCAACCTGCTTAAGACCGGCTTCAATAGAACGACTCATATTAGCAGATTCAAAATTTGTTCGTCTGTTAATCTGGTTTTTTATGTCCTTCATAGCACGTGTTTGCATAACTTCCATAAAAGCTTTATTTGCACCCATAGTGCCGATATAATCCTCGATAGATTCTGCGTCATTGCTGTAAACCACGTAGCTGTTGCCACGTATTATTTTTTTGCCTTTAAGTCCTAAATCTTCAATTATTTGTACAAGGTCTGAACAAAGCTTGGCTTTTTGAACGTTAAATTCAATGTGATAATCTTTCTGTGGGTCAGTGACACTTCCACATACGAGAAAAGCACCTCTGAGCAAAGCCCTTGAACAACAATCGTTGTTTGTCTGCTCTAAGTTTGAAAGATTTATTCTTAATGACAGTTCTTTACCCGTATAACCAAAGTATTCGAGTATTTTTATTCTTTCGGCTCTGGTTGGTATAATTATTTTAAAATTGCCAGCCTTTGTTTGCTGCATATCAGGAGTAATACCTGTAAGATCACGTATGCTTGAACAGTAGTGTTCGGCAACTGCCTGTAATTCTGTCATTAAGGATATTTCACTTAAAGAAAAAGAGCGTCCGAACAAAAGCATACCGAAAGCCTCTGCCTTGTAACAACAGGCAGAGGAAATGTTTTGTGATAATTCGTTTTTTACATCAGATGAGAAAGACATATTTACCTCAATATAATAACTTCCGGTTCTAATAATATGCCGGTATTGGTTTTTACCGTTTCTTGAATATATGCCATAAGATCAAGAACATCCTGAGCTGTGGCACCACCTTTGTTAATAACAAAGCCTGCGTGTTTTTCGCTTACCTGAGCACCACCGATTGAAAAGCCTTTTAAATTGCACTGTTCAATAAGTACACCTGCAAAATTGCCTTCAGGTCTTTTAAAGGTGCTTCCGGCACTTGGATATTCTAATGGCTGTTTGCTTTTTCTTCTGAAAAGATAATCATCCATTTTTTCTTTGATGATAGCTTTGTTTTCTTTTATAAGCTTTATTTTCATTGAAATTATAATACAACAATTATTTTTATAAATAGAATGTCTGTATGAAAGCTCAGCCTTTTCAGCAGGTATAGTTTCAATTTCTAAATCCGGTGTAATATGAGTTATTTCTACCAGAACATCTTTTATTTCGCCACCATAAGCGCCTGCATTCATAAACACAGCTCCACCACAGGAACCGGGAATGCCATAGGCAAACTCGAGACCGGAAAGTGAATTTTCTAAGGCAAATTTACAAAGAGAAACCATTTTTGTTCCTGCAGAACATACTATAGTGTCATCATTTTCAAGAGAAATATCAGCCATACGATCACTGATTTTTACAACTGCTTTGTCAAGACCACTATCAAGTGCTAAAAGATTCGTACCATTACCGATAATTGTGAATGGAATGTCTTTTTGCTTTATGAAGTCTAACAGATTTATAAGCTGTTCAGTTGAACAAGGTTCGATTAAAACGGGGCAAGTACCACCGGTTTTAAAGGATGTATGGTTGCAAAGAGGTTCATTTAAAACTGCTTTGCAACCTGATTCTATGGCTTTGTTGAAAAGTAAGTCGAAGTTAGTTTCAGTAATAATAGTAATCACCGTCAATCATTATTCGTCAAGTAATGCTGCACCGATAATACCGGCATCGTTACCAAGCTCAGCTGGAAGTATAGCGGCCTGTTTGTCAGCATAAACGCTGTAACGCTCAGCTTTAACTATATCACGGATAGGCTTAAGAATCTTTTCACCCTGACCGCTGATACCGCCGCCGATACAAACTGCTTCGGGCTGAAGAGCGTTGATAACGTTTGCAAGACCGATAGCAACGTAGTAAAGATATTTGTCAAC
>JAZOSL010000076.1:0-2667 GCA_045657085.1 Acutalibacteraceae bacterium
AGGACAACTGTGCGGTTATGGCGGCACAGGAGCTTTCTGAGTTCCTTGCTACCGGTAATATCAGAAATTCTGAACTCTGTTCCTGCAAAAAGTGGTTCATTTATTCCGTCAAGCTGCGTACCAAAGAAAGCTACTGCACTTGAATCGTGGTAAATTAAAGCTCTTTCGTAAACCCTTCTGTTGTTTGTAATAAGAGCTCCGCCTTCACCTGCAGTTAAAACCTTATAATAGTTAAAGCTGAATGCACCAACATCACCGATAGTACCTAAATATTCACCGTTGAATTTACCACCTATTGACTGACAAGCATCTTCAACAATTGCAATATTGTTTTTATCACAAAGCTCTTTCAACGATTTCATATCGCAAGGGAATCCCTGAATATGAACAGGAATAACAGCTTTTGTATTTTCTGAAATTTTCTTTTCAACGTCTTTGACGTCAATGGTAAGACATTCATCACTTTCAGCTATAACAGGAATAGCACCGACAGCTGTAACTGCAAGAGCTGTTGCGATATAGGTATAAGCAGGAACGATAACTTCATCACCCGGTCCCACACCGAGACCTACGAGTGCTGAAACAAGAGCTCCGAAGCCTGATGACATAAGAAGTGTGTATTCAACATTCATATGCTGACACCATTCTTTTTCAAAATTTAAAACTTCTTCACCACTACCGTTTATTTTGAAAAAATCTTGTGAGTTTATAGCACGTGCTACTGCATCAATTTCTTCTTTACCGATTCTGAACATAATATTACCTCGCAATTTTTACGTTTATATATTCATAATTCTTAAATTCTCATTAATTATATGGTGGTCAGTGTTGTTAGCCAACGGGAAAAGGTTACCGTACATAAAACAACCGACTTCATATCCACCCCTGCAAAGCTGGTCTTCAGACGGAAGATACACCGTGTAGCCGTTTGTGCAAGATAAACAGAGTGTATACGGATAATCAGAATACTCTCTGAGTCGCATAACGATTTCTGAAAACATTTCAAAGGGAAAAGGAACAAAAACAATATCACCAAGTGAAATAATAGTTTGCATAAACGTAAAATATTCGGGTGCATCGCTTCGACCACTCTTTAAATATTCTAAAGTTTCTTTATAATGCTCGTATTTTAATTTATCAATATTAATAAGCTCGTCGGGGTTTTTAAATTCAGAAAGAATTTTTTCAGCTTCTTCTATAGTCGGCATTTTTTGAACAGGTAAATTTATATTATCTTTAAATATTTTTAAAGTACCCTTGTGATACCCGCCTTTTTGAGAATACGCCCTAACAGCATCCATAGCGGCAACGCCACCCAATTCCTCGGTATAGCTTAAATTACCCGTTGTTTCACCGTTTGTAAGTCGGGGCCCAACGTCACCTAAAGCACCGTTCCAGAATGCAGTAAGAACACCCGTTTCCTTTTCTAAACGGTCTATCATTATACCAGACCAATCACGTGTTACAGATGTTGTAAGCCCTGCAGAAGTGCCGTGACAGCCGTAATGAATAAGGTTGATTATCCCCTTTTTACTATCAGAATTTCTTATAGCAACAACTGTCATATTCGGGTCAAAGCAACCGTGTGGATTCTGACCCAAGCCAATATCACCGTTTGGATATTGTTGACGCCTGTTAATACCGACAAGGCTTTCGGCAACACCAACTGAAAGCTCTGCAGGCTGAAGATTTTTGATTGCAGCTTCAGATGCTCTGATAACTGAAGGTAAGAAAACACTGTTATAATATTCTTTGTCAACATCCCCCCAACCGACTACACCTGATAAATTAGGTGCAGAATGTGTGTGAGTTGCTGAAATAATAATATGCTCAAAGGGAATATTGATTTTATTTTGAAGTGTTTTACGTATTTCGTTGCATAAATCAGTGTTAATATCACCGTTTTCACAGGTTAACATCAATACTGTGTCGATATCATTACTGAAAGCAAGTGCTGTTACGGTCAGATTATCGTGAATTGAATCGCTTTTAAAATCAGGTCTGTAGCCGTAAAGACAAGTGCCGATTCGGCAAGTAATGTCTTCTCTTGATGCACCTGCTTTAAAGATATTATTGCTCATTTATATCACCTGAATTTTGTAATTCTTTTTCAATTAACTCGGTTATACCTACGGTTATGTAATTTGCTGACGACTTAATCTTATCTACACCGTTTTCCATGGCGTATGAACGAAACTCTTTAATCATATGATAATCGTTAATATTATCACCAACTGTTATTACATCTTCGTAATTGCCGCCAACAACCTTTAGTAATTCGTAAATTCCGTTAGCTTTGTTAACACCGAAGGGTACAATATCAATACATCGACCATTCTGAAGTGGTGTGAGAATATTTTTATACTTTTCTTCAATTTTAATTACGATTTTCCCTGCTTCTTTTTCGTTTTCAAGCATTGTGTTCATTTGATTGAATAGAGTGATTTCAGGGAGTGTTTCTAATATATAATCACCTTTCTTAATATCGTTGGTATCAGCCTTTGTCATATAAGACTCGGCTGAATCAACGTTAACAAAAGGACAACCCCAGCTGAATAAATCAATGATAAATGGTTTTATAATATCACCGTTACACGTCGTTTCGGTAAGAATATTTAAATCTTTATCACAAATAACAGCACCGTTATTGGCAATAAGAAAGTCGTA
>JAZOSL010000077.1:0-3734 GCA_045657085.1 Acutalibacteraceae bacterium
GAATTACTTTAACCGAATACGTTAACAAAAAGAGAGTTGACAGGGCAAAGGAATTATTACAGTCAACAAACCTGCAGATTCAGAACATTGCTCAACGTTGTGGCATTCTCGACGTTAATTATTTCACCAAAACTTTCAAAAAATATACTAATATGACACCCAAGACATATAGAGAAAATAATTCGAAATAAAAACAATTTGTCATCAAAAAACTCTTGACAATACGAGAATTTATTATTATAATTTAAGAGCTGTGCCGGTGTGGCGGAATAGGCAGACGCAAGGGACTTAAAATCCCTCGGTGGCAACATCGTACCGGTTCAAGTCCGGTCACCGGCACCAAATAGAGAATTTACACTTTTGTGTAGATTCTCTATTTTTGTTTTTGCACCAATAACTAGGACTTGAACCGGTCTCGCCGAAGGCGAACATAATCGGGTGTTCGTGAGTGTAACAAACGAATGACGGGCAGAGCCCGTCAAGTCCGGTCACCGGCACCAAATAGAGAATTTACACTTTTGTGTAGATTCTCTATTTTTATTTTTTTGTACTAACAACTAGGAATTGAACCGGTCTCGGCGAAGCCGAACACAATCGGGTGTTCGTGAGTGTAACGAACGAATGACGGGCAGAGCCCGTCAAGTCCGGTCACCGGCACCAAAACCCTAAGTCAACTGACTTGGGGTTTTACTTTTTCACTCTTCACTCTTCACTCAAACAACCCACCTTGTAGAAATCCCCCCCAAACTTGAGGAATCACTTTTGTGGTTATTCTTTATTTTTTGTCTTGAATATATTTTCAAACGATGGTAAGATTTAATCAGTTAAACTTCAAAAAGTCTTTAGGGAGTGGGTTTATGAAAAAAACTAAAACATTATTATCTCTTATTCTTGCAATCACTTTGTTAGTAACAAACTTTACATTTGTTACATTTGCAGTTGACGGTAGTAAAACTTATTACATCGACTCAATTAACGGTGACGACAATAACAGTGGTTTAAGTAAATCAGAAGCAGTTAAAACTATTGCAGGATTAAAAATCTCTGATTATAATCCCGGTACTACGTTTCTTTTCAAAAACGGTGGTAAATATGAAAGTACTGTTTATTTAAACAATGTAAGTGGTACAAAAGAAAATCCTATTGTAATTTCCTCTTACGGTGATGGGGAAAAGGCTGTTCTTTACACAGACGAAGCAAAAGAAGTTTTAACTTTTATGGACTGCTCTTACATAACTGTTTCAGACATTGCAATTACTGCACCTAACGGTGGCGGTATCTGGATTAACACATCCACAAAAAAATCAGAAGGTATAATCCTTGATAATATTTATTTCTATGATATGCCTAATGGTAAAGTTACAGCAAGAGATGACTTCAGTTCGGGAGCTGCAAAGGCAAGAGCAGCCGTTATGGTTAAGGGTCTCCCCGGCACATCAAGATTCCCCGTGAACGACCTTACGATTACAAACTGCGAGGTTTACGACGTAGCAAACGGTTTTATAATATGGGGTTCATGGAACGAAGCCGAAACCCCTTGGTGTGAAAATGAAGAAGAAATTGACCCTGTGTTCAACACCGGTCTTTTAATAAAAGACTGTTATCTTCACGATATGGATGCTGAAGCTATGGTTATAGGTATGTGTGATGGTGCGTTGATTACGGATTGCCGTGCTATTGACTGTTGTCAGGGTGAAGGCGTTGACGAAAACGGTGAAATACTTTATTTTACTGCGGCAATGTGGTTCTGGGGTAGTGTAAACAGCACTATTCAGTATTGTGAAATTGCAGGTCAGAAAAATGTTGGTGACGGTATGACCGTTGACTTTGACTCATACACTCACAACTGTACTTATCAGTATATTTATTCTCACGATAATATGAGATTTATGTGTAACAACCCCAATTATTCAGGTCACCACGATAACACAGTACGTTACTGCTTATCAATTAACGATAATAAAGGTAGAAGCACTACTGCTGTAGGCTCTGCAGGAGAACACGAATTGAATTTCTATAACAATACAATTATCAATTCAGGAGAGTTTCATTTCAAGAATATATACAACTCAATAATCGCTAACAATATTTTTGTAATGAACGATAAAAGCACAATAGCTTATGACCTTGACAACAAAAAAAGAGGAAACACATTGGAAAACAATTGCTATTACAATGTTATGAAGCCTTTGATTGATACTAAATCAATTAATGAATTACCAGGCTTTGCAGGTAATGATGTTAACGAAATACAAAGCTATGAGTTATCAAAGGACTCCCCTCTTATTGGCACAGGTACAAAAATTGATGACGGATTAACTACCGACTTTTTCGGTAATGAAATAACAAGTAACAATATCGGTTGTTATGGTGGCAGTGGTGTTGATGTTGAATATGAAAAAGAAGGCTTCTTTGAAAAAATAGGCAGGAAATTAAGAAACACCTTTGAAACTATTGCTCACGAAATTGCTGTTATTTTTGATTAATTTAATAAGATATGCAAAAACAGATGCTCCTTACGGAACATCTGTTTTTATTTTTACGTTTATTAATGATACTTAGGAAGATAGTCACCGTGAGCAACAATAAGATCATCAACCATTTTCTTGATGGTATCAATATCAAGCTCACTGCCTGTATGTGGATCAAGCATTGCTGCCTGATAGATATGCTCTTTCTTGAGCGTTCTTGCTGCTTCAATAGTAAGAAGCTGAACGTTGATATTTGTCATATTCATAGCAGCACACTGAACAGGTAATGAACCAACAAAGGTAGGATGAATACCTTTACCGTCAACAAGGCAAGGAACCTCAACACAAGCTTCAGCAGGAAGGTTTGTAATCAAATGGTTGCTGTTAATAACGTTACCGCCTATTTCATAAGGTGTATTTGTAACGATTGATTCCATAATATGAGAAGCGTATTCATTTGAACGTTTATGCTCTTTAACACCGTTCTGAAGAAGCTCTTCATATTCCTTCTTCCAACCTGCAATCTGATTAACGCAACGGCGAGGATACTCATCAAGAGGGATATTATATTTTTCAATAAGCTCGGGGTATTTGCTCTTAATGTAGAACATATTGTATTCTGCATTATGTTCACTTGATTCTGTACAATAATAACCGAAGTTCATTATGTATTCAAGACGAACTTTGTTACAATACTCAGGGTCAAGAAGCTTTTCAGCAGCTCTCTTTTTAATTTCAGGGTAAAGATCCACACCATTTTTATCTTTAATTTCAAGAAGCCAACCCATATGGTTGATACCTGCAATAAGTTCTTTTCTTCTTTCAAGCTTATCTTCCATACCTAAATCACGAAAAAGGTCCGAAGTACAAGTTTGAACACTATGGCAAAGACCTATTGTATCTACACCTGTATATCTCTGCATATACCCTGAAAGCATTGCCATAGGATTAGTATAGTTAAGGAAAAGTGCATCGGGGCAAACCTCTTCCATATCTCTTGCGAAATCTGCCATTACGGGAATTGTTCTTAAAGCTCTCATAATACCACCGATACCGAGAGTATCAGCAATAGTCTGACGAAGACCGTATTTTTTAGGAACTTCAAAGTCTATAATTGTGCAAGGGTCATAAAGACCAACCTGAATTGCATTAACAACGAAGTTTGCGCCCCTGAGGGCATCTTTACGGTTTTCTACCCCAAGATAACTTTCAACTTTACCATGGCCACCCATAGTTTTTTGCATTGCTTCAATAATTGTTTTA
>JAZOSL010000078.1:0-4085 GCA_045657085.1 Acutalibacteraceae bacterium
TGCTGAGTTTATGGAGCTTATATCGCTTGTAAGGTTAGGTGCAGTTAAGGGTATTATTAATATGGATTGCTCAAAAATTGAAGCAATGATGATTCATATGCAGCCTGCAACAATATCACTTTCTGTTGACCGACCACTTGACAGAATCGAGAGGGATAAATTAAGAGCCCAGCTTGTAAGACACACGTTAGATTAATTTTTTACATTAAATGCATAATTTAAAAAAACTGCTGAAACTAATATTGTTTCAGCAGTTTTCTATTGAAGCCGTAAAAGTTTTGTGATATTATATGTGACGATATTTTTTTGACGAGGTAAATATGGAATCAACAGTTTCTAAATCAAAATCATTTGGTGCATCATTACTTTTAATGATAGCTGCTTTTATATGGGGTACTGCCTTTGTAGCTCAAAGTAAAGGCCTTGAGCAAATAGGTAATTTCACGTTTTTAGCATTAAGGTCTTACCTTGCAGTTGTTTTTCTTATTCCTGTTTCGTTTTTTATTTATAAAAATAATAAAAAGAAAATAGTTGACGGTGCACATAACGAAAATAAAACATTTTTGTCAAAAAGCCTATTGATTGGTGGGTTGCTTTGTGGTGTGGTGTTGTGTCTTGCATCAGCTTCACAGCAATATGGTATAGTCCTTTCAGGTGTTGGTAAATCAGGCTTTTTAACAACTCTTTATATTTTAATTGTGCCGTTATTAGGTTTGTTTTTAAAACGAAAAGTAAGTCCTGTTTTGTGGCTTTGTATTATTATTGCAACCCTTGGAATGTATTTTTTATGTGTTACCGATGTTGGTGGCGTATCAGCAGGTGATCTGCTTCTTATTTTATGTGCATTCTTTTTCGCCGTTCAGATTCTGATCGTTGACCATTATGTTGAAAAGGTAGACGGTGTGCGTCTTTCGTTGGTGCAGTTTTTTGTTACTGCAGTTATTTCAACCTTTGCTGCATTAGCGTTTGAAGAAATATCACTTGAAGCAATAAAAAATGCGTGGGTTTCATTGTTTTATGCAGGTGTGCTTTCCTCCGGTATTGCATTCACCTTGCAGATTGTAGCACAGAAAAATCTTAACCCTACAGTTGCAAGCCTTATAATGAGTCTTGAATCTGTTTTTGCAGCTTTAGCAGGTGCATTCTTTGGTGAAAGACTTTCTCCAAATGAAATATTAGGTTGTGGACTTGTTTTTCTGGCAATAATACTTGCACAGCTCCCCTTAGAGAAAGTTTTAAAGTTTAATAAAAAACAAAAAGTATAATAACAAATATAAATTTTTTACTTGCTTTCTTTAGCAAATAGAGAAGGGGACCAAAAGTATAGATTTCGGTGGTTGGGTACTACGTTGAGAATGACATTTTAAATTATAAATTTATAGTTTTTACCTATAATATTATGTGTAAACAGTCGACTTAATTTGTCGGAACCAAAAATTTTAAACTAAACGAAAAGTCTGCGATGCTAATATAAGCTTTGCAGACTTTTTTGTAAAAATTCCATTTGTTATTAAATTCTAATTGTTGATTTGAATTAACAATTCACACTATATTCATTTACTTATTAGATATCGTATGTTATAATATAATATTGAATAATAAACAAGAAACAATAAAGAAAGGAGCGAGAAAAAATGGCAGATAAGTTTATTTTACATTCAGAATATAAGCCTACAGGTGACCAGCCTGAAGCTATTGAAAAGCTTGTTGACGGTGTCAATAAAGGCTATATGGAGCAAACACTTTTAGGTGTTACCGGTAGTGGTAAAACCTTTACTATGGCTAACGTTATTGAAAAACTTAACCGACCAACCCTTGTTCTCGCTCACAACAAAACTCTTGCAGCACAGCTTTGTTCAGAGTTTAAAGAGTTTTTTCCTGAAAATGCAGTTGAATATTTCGTATCCTATTACGATTATTACCAGCCTGAAGCGTATATCCCTACCACTGATACTTATATCGAAAAAGATAGTGCAGTAAACGATGAAATCGATAAATTACGTCACTCAGCAACGTCAGCTCTTTCTGAAAGAAGAGATGTAATTATAGTTGCCAGTGTTTCTTGTATTTATACTCTTGGTGACCCTATTGATTATCGCAGTATGGTTGTTTCGCTTCGTACAGGTATGCAAAAAGACCGTGACGAGCTTATAGCCAAGCTTGTTGATATTCAGTACGAAAGAAATGACGTAAGCTTTGTAAGAAATAAATTCAGAGTAAAAGGGGATACTGTTGAAATTTTCCCTGTTTATTCGTCAGATACTGCTTACAGAATTGAGTTTTTTGGTGACGAAATTGACAGGATTTCAGAAATCAACCCACTTACAGGTGAAGTTAAATGTACACGTAGCCACGTGGCGATTTATCCTGCATCCCATTACGTTGTTGAACATGACAAAATGGAAAAGGCACTTGAGAGTATTTACAACGAGATGGAAGAAACCGTTGAAAAATTCAAGTCTGAAGGCAAGTTGTTAGAAGCACAAAGGATTCAGCAACGAACACTTTACGATATTGAAATGCTCCGTGAAACAGGTTTTTGTAAGGGTATTGAAAACTATTCGAGAGTTATGTCGGGAAGAAAACCCGGTACAGCACCATATACTTTGCTTGATTATTTCCCTGACGATTTTATTTTATTCGTAGATGAGTCTCACGTTACTCTTCCACAGGTCAGGGGTATGTTTGGTGGTGACCGTTCAAGAAAAGAAAGTCTTGTAAACTTTGGTTTCCGTCTGCCGTCTGCATTTGACAACAGACCACTTAAATTTGATGAGTTTTATGGTAAAACACATCAGAAAATTTTCGTAAGTGCTACTCCGGGTGAGCTGGAAAAAGAAAAAAGCTCACAGATTGCTGAGCAGGTTATCAGACCTACAGGTCTTATCGACCCTGAAATAATTGTAAAACCTACAGAAGGTCAGATTGATGACCTTATTTCTGAAATTAATATAAGAGTTGAACGTGATGAACGAGTGCTTGTTACAACTCTTACAAGAAAAATGGCAGAAGACCTTACCGATTACCTTTCAAATTATGGTATCAAGGTTCGTTATATGCATTACGACGTGGATACCATTGAGCGTATGGAGCTTATAAGGGATTTAAGATTGAAAGAGTTTGACGTGCTTGTAGGTATCAACCTTTTAAGAGAAGGTCTTGATATTCCCGAAGTATCGTTAGTAGCTATACTGGATGCTGATAAGGAAGGCTTTTTGAGAAGTGAAACTTCACTTATTCAGACTGTCGGCAGAGCTGCCCGAAACTCAAACGGTCAGGTTATTATGTATGCTGATACGATAACTAATTCAATGGAAAGAGCAATTACCGAAACGTATCGCAGACGTGAAAAACAGATGAAATACAACGAAGAAAACGGTATAATTCCCGAAACTATCAAAAAGGATGTAAGGGAAATTCTTGAAATAAGCTCAAAGGATAACGTTCAGGAAAAAATTGCAAAACGCAGGCTTTCTGCTAAAGAAAAGAATGAACTTATTGAACGTCTTACTAAAGAAATGAAAGCTGCAGCAAAGCTTCTTGAATTTGAGCACGCTGCCTATCTTCGTGATCAGATACAAAAACTAAAAGGATAAAATGATGGAAAAACATATTATTGTTAAAGGTGCAAGAGAGCATAATTTAAAAAACATAAACGTAGAAATTCCCCGTGATAAGCTTGTTGTTTTTACGGGGCTTTCAGGTTCGGGTAAATCATCTCTTGCTTTTGATACAATTTATGCTGAAGGTCAAAGGAGATATATGGAAAGCCTTTCTTCTTATGCACGTCAGTTTCTTGGTATTATGGAAAAACCTGACGTTGACAGTATAGAGGGGCTTTCACCGGCGATTTCAATAGATCAGAAAACAACTTCCAAAAACCCACGTTCAACCGTTGGTACGGTAACTGAAATTTATGACTATCTCCGTCTTTTGTATGCAAGAGTCGGTGTGCCGCATTGTCCTGTTTGTGGTAAAGAAATAAAACAACAGTCTGTTGATCAGATAGTAGATAAAATTCTCGAATTACCACAGGGTACAAAATTTCAGATATTGGCACCTATTGCAAAAGGCAAAAAAGGTGA
>JAZOSL010000079.1:0-9625 GCA_045657085.1 Acutalibacteraceae bacterium
TCGAAATGAATATCAGCAACAAGCGGAATTTTAGTATCCTCTTTTAATTTACCTAAAACTTTAACTGCTTCCATATCAGGAACAGCCATTCTGACAATTTCACACCCTGCTTCTTCAAGCTCTTTAATCTGGGCAAGATTACCTTCATAATCGCTTGAAAGAACGTTAAGCATAGATTGAATTGCAATAGGTGCGTCACCACCTATTTTAACGTTACCAACATTAACTTGTCTTGAAATTCTTCTAATCATAATAAAACACCAAATTTATAATTAATTAAAACTGCTTAACAATATCACTTATAGAAATTATAACCATAAACGCCAACAAAACTACAAGTCCTGCAGCATGAACGTAACCTTCTTTTTTAGGTGGGATCGGTTTCTTTCTTAAAATTTCTATAAATATAAAGAACAAACGCCCACCATCAAGAGCAGGTAAAGGAAGCAAATTAAACATACCTACGTTTATAGTAATCATTGAAAGGAAATTAAGAGCAGTTAAAAGCTTATCTTGTATTCTTTCAGGCTCGGCTGTAGATTCGGCAATTGCTGAAATTGTACCTATTGGGCCTGAAACCTCTTTCATACCATATTTGCCTGTAACTAAATCTACAAGACTTAATCTTACCATCTGAACAATTGATGCTGAATCAAGAACAGTATTGACAAGAACGTTTTTAACACCGGGATACTCACCAACTATAATAAAATCCTGTTGAATATACTTTCTGCCTTCATACTCAAACTGAGCAAATTCAACGCCCTTTAAAACAACCTTTTCGCCGTTTCTTTTTACTGTGATATCAAGCTTATTATCAACATCG
Organism: Acutalibacteraceae bacterium; assembly: GCA_045657085.1. Classification (GTDB taxonomy): domain Bacteria; phylum Bacillota; class Clostridia; order Oscillospirales; family Acutalibacteraceae; genus DTU089. Next base: position 827 of record JAZOSL010000079.1, read on the forward strand.
CGTACCATATTAAAGGATATACCTTTGAAGGAATAAACGGGAGTGTTATTAATCTTTATAATTTCATCGCCAACTTGTAAGCCGTGCTGTGAGCTTACGGAATTATCCATAAAGCTGTGCACTGTACGGGTACCTACAAGATCACTGCAAGATAAACAAACGCCAACCACAATCATACCTAAAATTAAATTAAGAATTGCACCTGCAGCAACAATTATAAATCTTTGCCATGCAGGTTTATTGTTAAAGGCACGTTCATCTGTGCTTTCGTCATCCTCACCTTCCATACTGACAAAACCACCGATAGGAAGAAGACGAAGACAATATTGGGTTTCACCTTTTTGTTTTTTTAATATTTTCGGGCCCATACCCAGAGAAAACTCATTAACTTTAACGTTAAAAAGCTTGGCAAATGAAAAGTGACCAAATTCATGAATGGCAATTATGACACCAAAAAGGAATATTGCCAATAAAAAGGGCCAAACGCTACTCCAAAGAACACCAATACTGAAACTGTTAATTTCAGACACCTCCGAATTATATTAAACAGATGCAAGTTCACGTACTTTCTGTCTCATTAAAGCATCTGTATCAAAAACATCCTGTAAACTATAATCTACAACCTTATTAGTATACTCAGATGCTGCAATAATAAGCTCAGGAATCTGATTAAATGAAATTTTACCCTGCCTGAAAAGAAGATTCGCTTCTTCATTTGCACAGTTAACAGCTGCAGGATAAAGACCACCTTTAATAATTGCATTACGACAAATATCCATACAAGGGAAGTTTTCATAATCAGGCTTATAGAAGGTAAGGTTACCAACTTCCCATAAATCAAGTTGTTTTTCCGGTGAGGGAAAACGCTCAGGATAAGTTATTGCAAACTGAATAGGTAATCTCATATCAGGATGACCTAACTGAGCTATTACAGAATTATCATCATACTCAATTAATGAGTGAACAATACTTTCTCTGTGAACAACTATATCAATCATTTCAGGGTCAACATCAAAAAGCCATACTGCTTCAATAAGCTCAAGACCTTTATTGAACATTGTTGCACTGTCAATAGTAATCTTCTGTCCCATACTCCAGCTTGGGTGCTTTAAAGCATCGGCAAGAGTAACTTTTTCTAACTCTTCACGTGTTTTACCAAAAAACGGTCCACCCGAAGCAGTTAAAATTATTCTTTTTAAAGCTTTGTTAGAAGGGCTACCTAAAAGACACTGAAAAATTGCAGAATGTTCACTATCAACAGGTAAAATCGAAACGTTGTTCTTTTTAGCAGCATCAGTAACAAGTCTGCCACCTGCAACAAGAGTTTCTTTATTTGCGAGTGCAATTGTTTTCCCTGCTGAAACTGCATCAAGAGTTGGTTTTAACCCTGCCATACCCACAACAGAGTTAAGGGTAATTTCACCTTCAGCTTCAGCAGCACAGTAACAAACACCATCCATACCACTTAAAACTTCAACATCTAAGTCGGCAACTTTAACCTTTAAATCTTGTGCAGCCTTTTCATCAACAAGGGCAGCGTATCTGGGTTTAAATTCTCTTATCTGAGTTTCAATTCCATTTACATCAGAATATGCTGCAAGAGCCTCGATTTTATAACCGTGGGCTCTTGCTACGTCTAATGTTTGTACACCGATTGAACCGGTAGATCCTAATAAATTTATACTTTTCATAACTAATTAAAATGCATTAATAAAATAAATTGCTGTATAAAGAACAGGCATTACAAAAAGAACGCTATCGAATCTATCCATAATGCCACCATGACCCGGAAGAAGCTTTCCGAAATCTTTAATACCAAAATTACGTTTGATTGTAGATGCTGCAAGGTCACCAAACATACTAACTATCGAAAGCAATATGCTGAGAACAATTACAGATATGTAAGAGAGACCTGTTTCTTCCGTAAAGAAGAATTTTTTGAAAACAAAAAGTAAAATAACGTTAAGGATTATCGCACCAACAACACCACCGACAGCACCTTCAACAGATTTTTTGGGGCTTATTTTTGGGCAAAGCTTATGTTTACCTAACTTACTGCCAACAAAATATGCAAAAATGTCGGTCATCCAGCCTGAGAAAAAGGCAAACAAAAGAAGATAAATACCGTCTATTTTAGTATACCCTGCCATATGCTCATTAATATCTCGGAATACGATCATTAATGAGAATGAATAAGGCACACATACGGATGCAAATATTGCTGTTATTGCTTGTTCAAATTTAGTTGTTTCAAATTGTAACAACATAAATATAAGGGTGAGTACAACATAGCCACCACCAAAAGCAGCAACAGGTACGTCAGCTTTGAAATGAACAATAAACGGTATAGCTGCTGAAAGAACAAGGCTTAAAATCATAATAAGCTTATTCTGTAAGCCAACTGCTTTTTCAATTTCCCATACGGCTATAACACTTAAAAGTGCAATGAACACAGGGAAAACAATTGTGTTCATAAGACAAAGTGCACCAATAAAAATAACGGCAGCTAATAAACCTGTAATAACTCTTTGTTTCACTTTATAATCTCCTTAAAAACTTCCACATTAATTAAACGCCACCAAAACGGCGATTTCTGTTTTGAAAATCTCTTAAAATTTCGTTAACGTGTTCTTCGGTAAAATCAGGCCAAAGAATATCTGAAAACCAAAATTCCGAATATGCCGACTGCCACGTTAAGAAGTTGGAAAGACGATATTCACCACTTGGACGTACTATAATATCGGGGTCAGGCTGACCTGCAGTATAAATATTGTCACTGATAGTCTGCTCGGTGATATCGTCGACATCAATTTCACCGTTTTTAACTTTTTGAGCAATACTTTTAACTGCACTTGCCAATTCAGCTCTGCCACCATAGTTTAAAGCAATATTAACAGTAATTTTATTATATTTTGAAGTTTCTTTTTCAGCACGTTCAATAAGCTTTAATAAATCAGACGGAAGACCTTCTCTTTCACCGATAAAACGAAGCTTCATCTGACGCACGTCATTTTCGGCAAGTCTGCCATCACCTTCTCTTAAATACTCTTTAAAGAGTTTCATAAGAGAAAGCACCTCTTTTTTGGGTCTGTTCCAATTTTCGGTTGAAAAGGCGTAAAAAGTAACATACTCAATGCCTAAATCGGCACAATACTCACCGATTTTTCGAAAAGCTTTTGCACCTTCAACGTGACCGGCACTTCTTTCAAGGCCTCTCATTTTAGCCCATCTGCCGTTACCGTCCATAATAAAACCTATGTGACGCGGCAAAACTTCAAATTCAGGAATATTCTTTTCCATAACTTAGATTTCCATAATTTCTTTTGTTTTAGCAGCAGCGATTTCATCGATACGCTTAACAAATTCATCAGTGATTTTCTGGATTTCTTCTTCACCGTTCTTCTGATCATCTTCAGTGATTTCAGAATTCTTTTTCATTGTTTTGATTTTTTCAATTGAATCACGTCTGATCTGACGAACTGCAACCTTTGCATCTTCACCAAATTTGGCAACGTCTTTTGAAAGCTGTTTTCTTCTTTCTTCTGTAAGAGCAGGGAAAACAAGACGGATAATTCTACCGTCGTTTGAAGGATTGATGCCGATATCAGAAGCAAGAATAGCTTTTTCGATAAGGCTCAAAGCAGACATATCCCAGGGCTGAATAGCAAGAATTCTTGCTTCGGGAACTGAAATAGCAGCCATCTGATTGATGGGTGTGGGTGTTCCGTAATAATCAACAGTAATTCTGTCAAGAACAGCAGCATTGGCACGACCTGCTCTGATTGAGTTATACTCATATTTGAGTGAGTTGATTGATTTTTCCATTCTTTCTTTTGTTGTTGCGAATACAGTATTCATAAATGTACCTCCGAATATATTGAAAATTGAATTTTTAAACTGATTTAATCAAGAAACAACAGTACCTGCGTTTTCACCACAAACTGCTTTGTAAATATTTGATGTATCATTCAAATTAAACACAAGAATAGGAAGATTATTTTCCTGACAGATTGCTGCAGCAGCAGTATCCATAACCTTAAGATGTCTTTCAAGAAGCTCGTTATGGCTGATTGTGTCAAACTTAACAGCATCATCATATTTGTTGGGGTCTTTATCGTAAATACCATCAACATTAGTAGCCTTAAGAAGAACGTCTGCATTAATCTGGGCAGCTCTTAAAGCAGCACCTGAATCGGTTGAAAAGAAGGGGTTACCTGTACCACCGGCAAAAATAACTACTCTACCCTTTTCAAGGTGTCTTACAGCTTCATCACGGATAAAGGTTTCAACAACACCTGTTATCTGAACAGCAGACTGAACACGAGCTTCAACGCCTATATCAAGAAAGCCCTGCTGTAAAGCAAGTGAATTCATAACAGTTGCAAGCATACCGATGCTATCGGCTCTTGTTCTGTCCATATCGCCACTTGAACGACCTCTCCAGAAGTTACCACCACCAACAACGATACCGACCTGAACACCCATATCGGTTACTTTTTTAATTGCTTTACAAACGTCTTCAATAACGTTGAAATCAAAGCCGTGACCGGCTTCACCGGCAAGCACCTCACCACTTAATTTTAATAATAATCTTTTGTAAACGGGTTCCACAAAAATATCCCCTTTCAGTCGCACTGCGACACATATTTATAGCACTATATATTTTACAATAAATAGTCAAAAAAGTAAATAGTGTATTACATCAAAAAAGAAAGAAATTTATTGTGAAAAAGGTACACAAACATAAAAGAAAAACTAATTTAGAACAACTTATACAAGCAAATTTTCTGTACTAAATACATTTGACAATACAGAAGCAAAATGATACAATTTTCACAGGTGATATTTATGAAAAGGATTTTTTTGATTTTAGCCATAATTACTTTGGTAGTTTGTCTTTTTGGTTGTTCTGCTGACCAAGTTAAAGGTGAAGAAAAAAGCACAACAACGTCTCCTGCTGCCAAAGAAGTTACGGAGATATACGAACACAGTAAATTTACCGGTAATTGGTATAATACTTACTCAGAAAGTGATATTGCCGATTTTGAATTAAAGGCTGACGGTACTGCTATTTACAAAGGCGAAATAACAGGTACGTGGAATGAATACGGTGACGGTATTTTAATTGATATTGAAATTTACGGTAAACCAAGAAATATCAAAGCTTATTTTGTTATTGCAGGTGATGGCTTTGTTGCAAAAGCAACCCCGGAAAATCAGCATTACCTTGAAAAAGGCGAAGGCGAGCTTCAGCTTGAAATTATGCTTACCGAAAACACTTGTATTGACTGTGTGAAGAAAGAAACTAAAACATGAATTACAACTAACTAACAAACAAAAAAGAGCTTGATAAGTAAATATCAGGCTCTTTTTGTTATTAATATTCGTTTTTAAACATTTATTTGGCAACAGTTCCAAGAATATTCTTTGAAGTATTTCTTTTTAAACGTATTTTATCGGCTATCATAGCAATAAACTCAGAGTTGGTCGGCTTCCCCCTTTGGTTCTGAATTGTGTAGCCGAAATAAGAGTTAAGAACGTCTACATCGCCTCTGTCCCATGCTAGTTCAATACCGTGACGAATAGCCCTTTCAACTCTTGAAGGTGTACTTTTAAAATGCTTTGCAACAGTCGGATATAAAATTTTTGTTACAGAATTTAACATTTCAGGGTCTTCAACAGAAAGTTTAATTGCTTCTCTTACATATTGGTAACCTTTAACGTGTGCAGGTACGCCTATCTGGTGAAGCATATCGGTTATAACTACCGAAAGGTCTTGTGGTGGCTCATACGAAGAAGAAATTCCTACTTCACGCCAGCTTAAAAGCTGAACAATTCTTTGTGCTACCATTTGTGGGTCAGCAGGTTTAAGGAAGTAATAATCTACACCTGTTCTTATGATTTCTCTTTCAAGATTTTGGTTATCCACACCCGACAACACAATAATCAACGGACGTTTTAAGGGATTGTTTGAGTTAATTCTTGAAACAACACCTACAGCATCAATATGTTGAAGAAAAGCATCCATAACAATAACGTCAGGATATATTTCATCACAAAGTCTTAAAACTTCAACACCATTTTTAGCACATATTTTAACATTCATACGGCTGTTTCTGAGAGTTGAAGTCAGTTTTTGCGTGTTTTCGTCCTTTTCATCTGTCAGCAAAACTGTTATGTTACCAACCATCAAAACACCTCCTAAAGTGTAAGCCGATTATATCACCAGACGCTTGATTTTACAAGGTGTTTCAACAACAATCGTTACTTTAAACAAAAAGATGAAAAATAAAAAAATGAAAATTTCGTTTTCTTGTTGTAATTTGTCGAATTGTGTCGAATGTTTTGACAAATAGGGAAATATCAAATTATATAAAACAAAAATTATTGTTGAAAAACAAACTTTCAACTATGATGCAAGCGAAAATTCTGCCGTTTTTAAATCATTCAACTTAACAAGCATTGTTTCGGCAAAAATGCCATAACCACCTGTTGGGTCATTTAAAAAAACGTGGGTAACAGCACCTATAATTTTACCGTTCTGAATAATAGGACTACCGGACATCCCCTGAACTATGCCACCTGTTTTTTCTATAAGCACAGGGTCGGTAACTTTTATTACAAGGTCTTTGTTATCAGTTGAATTATCATTTATTTGTTCAACGGAAATTTTAAATTCTTCAACTACACCATCTGTAACTGTTGTTAAAATTGTAGCTTCACCCTTTACAATTTCATCAGAACTTGCAATAGGATATAACTGCTGCTGACTTGGCAAGGAATCAAAAACACCATAGACGCCAATATCGCAATTTAAAAAAATTTCACCTGTTGATTCATTTTCCAGATAACCGCAAAGCTCGCCTGCTAAACCTTGAGAACCTTTGATATAACCGGTAATCTGAGCTTTTGTGCACTCGCCTTTTGAAATCGGTATGGTCATTTTAGTATCTATATCACAAACAGCGTGTCCCAATGAGGCAAAGTAACCCTTCTGAGTTAAAAAAGTTACAGTACCAATACCTGCAGAGCTATCCCTGATCCATAAACCTGCTTTAAATTTTTGTTCACTTACAGAAAACTCGCTTTTAAATTCAACGTCAAAAATCTCTTTATTTCTTTTAATTGTAAATTTTAATATTTCCCCGTTACTTTTTTCAATTATTTCCGAAACTTCTGTGTTTTTATTAACAATTTTCCCATTGATTTTCTTTATCAAATCACCTGTTTTAAGACCTGCATTTTCAGATGGATTAATATTTCCATTCTCTGTATCCACTGCTTCTGTGCCAACAATCACAACTCCATCAGCATATAGCTTTAACCCAACGGGATATCCACCGATAAACACCAATTCATTATTATTTTGCAACGATTTCTGTTTATATTGCTTTTGAGAATTTTCGTTTTTCAAATCAAACAGGTTTAAAAAATCATCACCTATTTTTTTAAAATTACCACTAACACCATTTATTGTAATATTAACACTTTCATCAGTATTTACAGTACCCGATGTCAAAACTGTTATCAGCAAAAGAAAGCTTAATAAAATTGACAAAAACGACTTAAAAACTTTACTTTTTTTCATATATTCACCTCACAAATCACAAAATTAATTTGTGTAAAAAGGTGAATAATATTAAAGAAAAATAATAGAAAAAGCAGCCCCGTTTCGGGACTGCTAAATCTTAACTTAAATTATAATCAGATAGAAATTTCGTTTGCTATTCTGTAAAGCTCAAGATCAATTGATTTTTTCATATTTAGAGCTTCAATAATATCATAGTCAACAATTTCGTCTTTTTTAACAACAACCACACGGTTACCAACATCATTTTTAAGAAGCTGAACTGCATAGAAGCCCATCTGACTTGCAAGAACTCTGTCACGAACTGAAGGTGAACCACCACGTTGAACGTGACCAAGAACTGTTGCACGGCTTTCAACACCTGTTTTTTCTTCGATATATCTTGCAAGTGAATTACAATCAATGCCTTTAACACCTTCAGCAACAACTATAACGAAATGTTCTTTACCTGTTTTCTGAGTACGTTTCATTCTCTGGATTATGTAAGAATCAATATCGTAATCAACTTCAGGAATAAGAATACAAGTTGCACCAACAGCAATACCTGCATTAAGAGCAAGATAACCTGCATTTCTACCCATTACTTCAACAATAGAACATCTGTCGTGAGACTCTGTTGTATCACGAATACGGTCAACCATATCCATAACAGTGTTAAGAGCTGTATCGTAACCGATAGTGAAGTCACTTGAAGCAATATCGTTATCAATAGTACCGGGAACACCGATACAAGGAATACCTTTAAGTGTAAGAGCACGGGCACCTTTGAATGTACCGTCACCACCAATAGTTACAATACCTTCAAGACCAAATTCTTTACAAACCTCAACAGCCTTATCCTGTACATCAGGGTCAGCAAATTCAGGACAACGTGCTGAATAAAGCATTGTACCACCACGGTGAATAATATCTGAAACAGAACGAAGATTCATTTCAAACATATCACCTTCGATAAGACCCTTATAGCCACGACGGATACCCATAACTTTCATTCCGCTTTCGCAAGCACTTCTAACAACTGCTCTGATAGCAGCGTTCATACCGGGTGCATCGCCACCTCTTGTAAGTACACCAATTGTTTTCACTTGAATTACCCCCATTAGTTAAGGGGTCGTTCCCCTTCTCCAAAAATCCTAAAGATTATAGCACATATTTACCAATCTTACAAGAGCAAAATATACAAATTTACTAAAAACAGAATTTTTTTATCG
>JAZOSL010000080.1:0-3428 GCA_045657085.1 Acutalibacteraceae bacterium
CCGAAAACTGTTTTCTTTATTACTTTATATAAGAATATATTCTGCATCCTTTTCAGTTTTGAAGGAGACTGTGTTGCCCTTTCTTTCAAAGGGTATTTCTTTATTATCCTTTTTATCAATTACGTTTTTAATGCCTTCGCACTCAACTGTACAGCTTCTGCCTCTGAGGCTCTTTATAGTAAGCATAGTAACCTTTTCATTTTTAAGCTCTGCTGATACGAGGAAGGCACCGTCAGCACGAAGATTTTCGAATGTAACGTCAGAGGACTTGTTCCAACAAGGGAACAACCTTATAACACCCTCATAGCTTTGCATTAACATCTCGTTTATAGTTGCAGGTACCATTGTGAGATGCTCAATACCACCGCCATGATGACGGAAAAGCTTATTAGGCAAAGCAAACTCATCAATATTCTGATGAATACCTTCAATAAGGAAATCAGGGTCAACACCTATTCTTGCACCTGCAGGAAGATATGAATTAGAGCCGTTATCATCAAGTCTTCTATCGTTCATAAAGTATGTATTTTTTGCGATTTTAAGAAGCTTTTCACCTGACGAAAAACCAATCTGTGACGCAGGATAAATATGTTGAAGACCTACAGTATTTTCATCTCGCCAGTGAATACCGAACGTTGAATACCTGAAGCACTTTTTACCCTTCTTGATAAAGGTGGGGAAATCGCTTAAATTTTCAATTATATCTTCCCACAGCGGATATTTTTCAGAGTTTACGCCCAACTCTTTTGCCATGTCATAAACACCATCAAACAACAGCTTAACAAGACCGAGAGAGTTTATAGCATTTATTGTATTCAACTGACCTATATGGGTAATATGTTTAAAATCTTTACCACGATAAAAAGGTATCTCGTGAGCAGCATCACCTTTTATCACGTATTTGCCATTTCGTTTAACAAGGTAATCTTCCCAGAACGCTGCTGTATTTAATACAAAATCATAATAATTTTCGAGAGCATATTCTTTATCATACGTAGCAAACCAATGCATAATCGGTATAACACAGGCATAAGCAGCATGGCTTTTCTGACCAAGGAAAAGAATCCCGTGTTCCTTACAATCAGCCTGACTGTAAACGTCAAGAGCTTTAGGACCGAAGCTTACAGGGAATGCATAACCACCACAACCAAACAATTTTGCAAATTTTTTCGCTTCTTCTTTCATCTCGTTAACAGGTACCATATAGCCATCAAAAAGCTCAGGGTGATTAGACGCGAAAATGCAATAATATGGTGCTTCGTAGTTATAATTCATATGGTAATCCCCTGCCCAAGGGAAAAAGTCATCGGTAATAAAGTTACCAAAAAGTCCGGGTGGAAACTCTTTATTGCCCATACACCCTGCAAGATGATAAAGGCTTGAATTATAAAAGCTTTCAATTTCTTTATCCTGAAGAGTTACTTTAGAAGCAGAGAAGAAATTTTTCCACTTTTCTTCTATTTTTGCTTTATATAAATCATAATCACAGCCTGAAGCCAATTCAAAAGCCTTTGATTTATAATCATCTGCATCAAAATTAGTGGCTACAGAAACACAATAGCGTGTAACATTCACACTCTCTGTAAAATCAGTTGAAAGTTCTTTAAGGCATACTGCAACTGCAGATTCTCTGCAAACACTTTCACCACTGAATTTACGAGAATAATATTTCATACTATTCTCTTCACTTTCAGTATTTTCTGATTCGCAAGTATCAGGAAGCTTGATTTCAACAATATGTTTGCTACCTTCTGAAGCTTTAATTTCAAAGCAAATTACGTTTTCGGGCGCAACAAAAAATTCAATTTCAGTTTCACCGAATTTACAATTGAGAAGACCCTTATCAAAATATTGCTTGATGTTGTAGTTTTCTAAATCAATATTTTTAATTACTAAATCACCAACGGTTTTAATACCGCCGTCTTTATGAGCACCCGGTGTAAATTTCCAGAAATCGCACTTTGACAAATGAATAATGAGGTCTTTTTCGTCGTTATCAAAAACAACGGCTAAATCACCATTACCGCACATAGCACCTGCAGGAATTTTATAAACCGTGCCCGTACCCGTTCTGTTTATAGGCTTTGAGCTTATTTCGTTAAAATATGTATTCATTTATATCACCGTGTTTAATTATATTTATTTTAGAGAATTAAAGCAAGAGTTATTTATGTAAATATATCATTTTAAATATTTCAGATATTCTTCTGTTTCTTCTCTTGTTTTAAAAACCACAATATCCTTTTCAAATTTATATTTTTCAATTAAATCATATATCTTGGGCAGAGTTGATTTAGGAAAACCATTTATAAACTCTACGAATTCAGGGTCAAGCTCCGTTTCAAGCCAAGGTAAATCATATCTTCCTTTACCTATTCTGTCGGTTGCCCCTTGTATACAAACTTCTGTCGGCAAATCAAAGAAGAAAACTGTATCACATTCTTTAAGACGAATTTCAATGGTTCTGCTGTAATTCCCGTCAATTATCCATTCGGGTAAACCGAAAATTTTTCACTTTATTTTGTATACAATATAGCACATAAAAACAGTATCTTCAACCAATAATATTAATACTTGTTAGGATAAAAAGAAAAAATACACAGTTTTCGATTTTTAATAAACTGATTATCTGAATTAAATTCAATTAACCACATGACGACTATTTTTCGTTATGTGGGTAATGTATTTTAACCTATTTCTATTTTAAAGCAAATTGGCAAACCTGTTTCGTTTTTACTTTTGAGTTTGATTTTAAGAGCTTCCTTATCTCTTACGTAATCAATTTTCTCATTACTGCCTAAAAGCTCTACGTTTTCAATAAAGAAATCGCGAGTGTCGTGGAGCCTTAGTGTTTTTATTTCAACACTATTAGACGGTCTCATCTGAAAAGCATAAAGGAACCCATTTTTATAAGTAAATCTGAAATCCTTATCTGTATACGCTTTTTCGTCACCATCTGTAAAGTATCCACCATCAACGTTAACTTCGCCTTCACCGAAGGTTTTCCAGAAGGTTGTACCGTAAATACCTTCGCCGTTGATACTGAGCCAGTTACCCATATCAAGAAGCACCTTGGTTTCTTCTTCTGTAAACGTACCATCAGGCTTAGGACCGATATTTATAAGAAGGTTACCATTTTTAGAAACGATATCTACAAGGTCGCAGATAACCTGACGTGAGGATTTATATTCATTATCCTTTTTATATCCCCAAGAGCTTTTACCGATAGCCGTATCAGTCTGCCAATAATTTGGCGAAATCTCTGCAAGAGCCCCTCGTTCAACGTCAAATGTTGCAACAGTTGGTGGAAATGCCTCATGCTTATAGTTAATTGTAACTTCTTTTCCCCATTCTTCTGCTCTGTTATAATAATAAGCAGCAAGCTTTTTGAGATAAGGTTTGAAGCTGTGATTATGAATCCACCAGTC
>JAZOSL010000081.1:0-2103 GCA_045657085.1 Acutalibacteraceae bacterium
ATTGACGATTTACATAAGGTTAAGTTTGCAATAATTGATAAAATGGAAAATAAATATCTTGTTGCACCTTCTCACGATACGAAGGGCGACTGTGCGACAACTCTTGCTTTACGTTTTGAAACAAAATGTGAGTGTGATGCATTTGCAGAAAAATGTGAAAAAGAAGGTCTTACAGTTACAATCCCGATTAACACGGGTAAGCATATTTACACAAACTGGACTCAGATTATGGAAAAACGTGGTGCACATCATCCTGCACTTGACCCCTTCAAAATGAAAGAAAACCAAGGTCTTCAGATGGATTACACAATGGATATGTGCCCGAATACACTTGATTTTCTTGAAAGAACTGCTTATATCAACCTTAACCCCGATTGGTCAGACGTAGATATTGAAAGAGTAGCTAAGATTATAAACAAATAATATAAATAAGATAGTTTAATTTGATAAAAAAAACTTTGCGAAGCCTTGCATCCCTGTACAACGAAGGAGTATAGGAATGAAAAGGCTTCGCAGACCTTTATTATATATTTATAACTTAACTGAAATCAACCAAGCTTTTTTCCGTAAGCAGCGCCTGTGGGTACAACCTGTAAAAGCTCGAAGCCGTTTCTTTCGTAAAATCTTCTTGCACCCGTATTATCTTCACCAACTATAAGCATAACACCGTCAATGCCGAGAGATTTAATATAATCACAAAATGCAGAAATAAGCTTTGAACCGATACCCTTTGACTGATATTCAGGTAAAATATCAATATGAAGGTGAGCAGGGTATTTATCTTTATAAATTGCGTGGTCAAACATTTCTGTGAGAGCTTCACCTAAAAACCTACGGTTTGAAAGCTCTGAAACACGTCTGATATACTCTGAAAAAGCTTCCTGATATTTATTATAATCCTTAGAACCGTAGCAGTAGCCGATAACCTTGTCGTTTTCATCAACTGCAACAAAGCAGCAGTCAGGCTCTTTTTCAAGGTAATATCTGCAAAACATTGTTTCAACGTATTCAATCAGATCTTCGCTGTATTTACCAAGCATATCGTGAATACAAACGTACTTTGCTGCTTCAAAATCTTCTTTTCTGTATTTTCTTATATTCATAACAATTCTCCACAAATATTTAAAATTTCTTTACTGATTATACCATAAATAATTTAAATGTCTATTTATTTTTTTTAGAACTTATGATACAATTTCTAATGAAAGGTGTGATAGTATGAAAACTATTAACAAAGGCGTATATCCGACAATGATAACACCATTTACCGATGATAATAAGATTGATTACAACGGGGTAAAAGAGCTTCTTAAATGGTACGAAAAGAAAGGCGTTGACGGTATTTTCGCAATCTGTCAGAGCAGTGAAATATTCTTTTTAAGCTTCCACGAACGCCTTGAGCTTATTAAATTCATTATGGCAAATAAGCCACAGGGAATGAGTATTGTTGCATCAGGTCACACAAGTGATGATTTAGACGTTCAGATTAAAGAGGCAAAAGCTTTTATCGAAACAGGTATTGATGCATACGTTTTCATTTCTAACCGTTTTGCAAAGCAAGATGAAGACGACGATGTTTTTCTTAAAAATATGGAATACGTTGCTTCTAATCTTCCTGATATTCCTTTAGGCGTTTATGAATGCCCTTACCCGTACAAAAGAGAAATATCACCATACGTGTTAAAGAAAATGGTTGAAAGCGGAAGATACCTTTTTATTAAAGATACTTGTTGCAATACCGTTAAATTAAAAGAAAAGCTTGATATTATAAAGGGTAGCGACGTTATGCTTTTTAATGCCAATGCAGCAACCCTTTCAAAAAGCATTGAAATGGGTGCTCACGGTTATTCAGGTGTTATGGCTAACTTCCACCCTGAGCTTTACGTTGAGCTTTTAAAGGCACATAATGAAGGGGACAGTGAAAAGATTGAGTTTCTTCAGAACGTTGTCGGCTTTTTCTCTGTTACAGAGTGTCAATGCTATCCCGTTAATGCAAAATATTACGTAAGCCTTGACGGAGTAAATATCGGTATTAACACCCGTACAAGAAACCCTGAAGAGCTTATGGAGAGCAGAAAAATGGAAATTCAGCAGATGTATAAG
>JAZOSL010000082.1:0-5423 GCA_045657085.1 Acutalibacteraceae bacterium
GGGTTGATTATATCGGGATTTTCGCGTTCTTTCATTGTCATTGAACGGATAATTGCCATTGTATAATCAATCTGCTTATCGTCAACATCTGTGTCCTTAACTTTCTTATTAAGACCGGGAATGAGAGAAATGATGTCTTTCATAGGGCCCATTTTCTTCATTTCCTCAAACTGCATAAGCATATCGTTAAGATCAAGCTTATTTTCGCGAAGTTTCTTTTCAAGTTCTTCTGCTTTCTTTTCATCTAAAGCTGTTTCAGCTTTTTCGATAAGTGAAAGCACGTCACCCATACCAAGAATACGGCTTGCCATTCTGTCGGGATGGAAAACGTCTAAATCGGCAAGTTTTTCACCGATACCGATAAACTTGATTGGTTTACCTGTAACTGCTCTTGCTGAAAGAGCTGCACCACCTCTTGTATCACCGTCAAGCTTTGTAAGAACAAGACCATCAATACCAAGAGCCTCATTGAAAGAAGAAGCAACTGTAACTGCGTCCTGACCGAGCATTGAGTCGATAACAAGTAAAATTTCGTGTGGTTTAACGGTTGATTTAATGTCTTTAAGCTCCTGCATAAGCTGTTCGTCAATATGAAGACGACCTGCAGTGTCAAGAAAAACATAATCGTAGCCGTTATCTTTAGCAACCTTTATTGCTTCAGAAGCAATTTTAACAGGATTTTCTGTTCCCATTTCAAATACAGGAACACCTATCTGCTCACCTACAACCTGCAACTGCTTTATAGCAGCAGGACGATAGATGTCACAAGCAACAAGTAAAGGTCTGTGACCCTGTTCTTTGAGCCTTAAAGCAATTTTTGCACTGTGGGTAGTTTTACCTGAACCCTGAAGACCACACATCATAACCACCGTTGGCGGATGAGATGCAGAAGCAAGCCTTGCCTGAGTACCACCCATAAGGGCTGTAAGCTCTTCGTTTACTATCTTAATAACCATCTGGGCAGGTGTAAGGCTTTCCATAACCTTTGCACCGATTGCCCTTTCGGTAACATTATTTGTAAAGTCTTTAGCTACCTTATAGTTAACGTCTGCTTCAAGAAGAGCAAGTCGCACCTCTCGCATAGCATCGCGAACATCAGCCTCTGTAAGACTACCTTTACTTTTCAGCTTTTTAAAAGCGTTGTCAAGCCTATCGGAAAGACCTTCAAAAGCCACGGTACAACCTCCTTTTATTCGTCAAGAGAATCTATTGCTGATTTAATGTTAACAACAGCATCATTAACTTCTCTTGATAAAGAAATATTCATATTGTAATTGTTGATTGTTTCAACACTTTGTTTTATGGATTCAAGAGCTTCTTTAACCTTGCGTGTACGCTCGGCAAAGCCTAACTTTTTCTCCATATCGTAAAGCTGAACCTCTGCCCTTTTTACTGCATCACGAACGCCTTGACGGGTGATACCTTCATTCTGGGCAATTTCTGAAAGAGATAAATCATCGCTATAATAATACTCAATGAATTTACGTTGATTTTCAGTAAGCATTTCGCCATAAAAATCGGCAAGTAAAACAACATCAAGATCTTTTGCCATAACGACTCTCCTTCCGAATCACTGTAAAGACATTTCACTTTACAGGTGAGCATTATAACAGAGTAATCCCCTTTTGTCAATAGGTTATCACAATTTAATTTCCTATATTATTGAGAATAAATTTATCAATATATATCCAATACTTTTCGCTTTCTTTTTCAAGAAGTTCTGAGTGTTCTGCTTCATTGATAACTTCTTGCTTTCTGCCTTTAACTTCGCATTCCATATATAAATCATTATTATCGTTTATAGGCACAATCACGTCATTTTCACCATGCATAAAAAGCACAGGCTTTTCAATTTGTTTTGCAACAGAAAACGGACCGGTATTCTTTAAAGCTACGTCATATTTAATACTGCAATACAAAGAAGCAATATTTATTACGGGGAATGGTGACTTTTCGTAAGCAACATCAAGATAGCTTTCAAACAAATCCCAAAGAGTAGAATAACAGCTGTCAGAAATTACACATTTCACGTTTACAGGGAGCTTTTCTCCTGCCGTTTCAACAACAGTTGCACCACCGGTAGAAACACCAAAGAGAATGATTTTTGAATTTTCATTTTTTTCTATTATGTAATCAATCCAAAACAATATATTATCAATATCAGCCGTCGCTAACAGCACAGACTTTTCTTCATTTCCTTTTGTGGTGGTTAACTCAGGAATAAGAATATTAAAACCAAGATCATAAAAATGCTTTGCATATTCACCTATTGAATACGGTGTGGCACCGTAAGGGTGACATAATATCATATAGCTTTCTGAAATACTTTCATTTTTTACATTAAGAGCAGTATAGGATCCCCCTTCAGATGATTCAAAAATCATTTCACCCTTACTTTCTAAAAAAGAATCCTTTTTATCTATATCATTTAAATATTCTTCACCGTAAACTGTTTCTATAAAGTTTTCTGAACATTTTTTTGAAAAAAGTGATTCAGTAATATATATTACGAATATGCTTTGAGAAATCAAAAATAATACAACAATTGCAACTATAGCAAATATTATTTTTTTCTTTGTAATTTTGAATTGAGGAAATTTCCGGGCACACATAATCACAGTAGGACCATCTTCACCATCAATTTTAACTGACTTATATTTAATAAAACCTTTCATTCTCTCCAACATATTCCACACCTCTTTTCTTAAAACGAATGTAATAATAACATAACTATATACATAAAATCAATGTTTTACTATCCAAATAAAATAAATCGTTATTTTTTCACAAAACATTTGACTATTTTCCTTTAAAGTTATATAATCCATAAGAATTTATTTTGTGAGGTAATTTATGAATTTAGTTGAAATTTTTCTTCTTGCAATAAGTTTATCTATGGATGCTTTTGCTGTTGCTTTATGCAAAGGCCTTGCACTAAAAAAAATCAATTTAAAAAGTTGTCTTATTGTTGGTGGCTGGTTCGGTTTCTTTCAGGGCTTTATGCCGTTGCTCGGCTACCTTTTAGGAAGTACATTTGCCGATAAAATCACCTCAATCGACCATTGGATTGCATTTATTCTTTTAGCAATTATCGGTGGTAATATGATAAAAGAATCTTTCGATAAATGTGATGAATGTAAAGATGCTTCTCTTGGCTTTAAAACAATGCTTGTTATGGCAATTGCTACAAGTATAGATGCTTTAGCTGTTGGTGTAAGCTTTGCATTTACAGACTTTAACCCTGATTGGTTTGTTTATATAGCATTTATTCTTATCGGTGTAATAACCTGTATTCTTTCTTCAATCGGTGTTAAGCTTGGTAACATTTTCGGTACAAAATACAAATCAAAGGCTGAGTTTGCAGGTGGATTTATTTTGATTCTTTTAGGTCTTAAGATTTTACTTGAAGGCTTAGGAATACTTAAATTATAATGGCAAACATCAACAAAAATAACAAAATACAATTTACAAATTACAAATTACAACTCAAACGAAAGAAGCTGTCAACCTAAAAAGGTTGACAGCTTCTTTTATTTGCCTTTAATTATTTAAAATACTTAACAGCTGCTTTGAACATCTGGATATCATAGTTACCGGAAACATTCTTGTAAAGACCGTCACCGATACGTTCGCTATGACCCATTTTACCAAATACTCTACCGTCGGGTGAAGTAATACCTTCAATTGCAAACATAGAGTCGTTGGGGTTAAAGTGAACGTCAACAGTTGCGTTACCGTCAAGGTCAACGTACTGTGTTGCGATCTGACCGTTTTCAGCAAGCTTTCTGATAAGCTCTTCACTTGCAAGGAAACGTCCTTCACCGTGAGAAATCGGAACATTATAGATATCACCAACCTCTGTAAGAGCAAGCCAAGGAGACTTGTTAGAAGCAATTCTTGTTCTTACAATTCTTGACTGGTGACGTGCAATTGTATTGTAAGTAAGAGTAGGACAGTTTTCGTCTGTATCAATAATCTTACCGTAAGGAACAAGTCCTAATTTAATAAGAGCCTGGAAACCATTACAAATACCACACATAAGACCGTCACGGTTTTCAAGAAGATCTGTAACGCCGTCTTTAACGTTAGCATTTCTGAAGAATGCTGTAATAAATTTAGCAGAACCGTCGGGTTCGTCACCACCTGAGAAACCACCGGGGATGAAGATCATCTGAGCATCTTTGAGTTTTGTTGAAAACTCTTCAACGCTTGCAGTAATATCTGCTGATGAACGGTTTTTAATAACAATAATTTCAGGCTCTGCACCTGCATCACGAACTGCTTTCGCACTGTCAAATTCGCAGTTTGTACCCGGGAATGCAGGAATAAGAACTTTGGGTTTTGCAACATTGATCGCAGGAGCCTTACGTTCTGTTGCTGAGAATGAGAAGTTTTCAACGGGTGTAGCAGTATCAGGAATATTACAGCTGTAAACACTCTCAAGCTTATCTTCGTAAATACCAAGAATTTCTGTGAAATCTACTGATTCACCTGCAAGAGTGAACTCTGATTTTTCTGTAACAGTACCTATAAACTGAGCATCAAGGTCTTCTTTTGCTTCAACGATAAATGATGCATAGTTGTATTTGAAGATATCTTCTACTGTTAATCCACTATCAAATTCAAAGCCGAAGCCGTTACCGAAAGCCATTTTCATAACTGCTTCTGCAATACCACCCATACCGGGTGTGTAGCAAGAAACTGCTTTACCGTCACGAAGAAGCTTGCAAACGTCATCAAATACTTTAAGAAGCGATGATGTTTCAGGAAGACCGTCTTTGTCAAATTCAGGTGTAATAAGGTAAACCTTGTTGCCTGCTTTTTTAAATTCAGGTGAAACGATATCTTTAACCTTTTCTGTTGTAACTGCGAAAGAAACGAGTGTTGGTGGAACATCTAAATCTTCAAATGTACCACTCATTGAGTCTTTACCACCGATTGAACCGATGCCGAGATTCTTCTGTGCTTTAAATGCACCAAGAAGAGCTGCAAGTGGTTTGCCCCAACGTTTGCTGTCTTTGCCTACACGTTCAAAGTATTCCTGGAATGTAAGGTATACATCTTCAAACTTAGCACCTGTAGCAATAAGCTTACATACAGATTCAACAACTGCAAGATATGCACCATGATAAGGACTCTTTTCTGTAATAAAGGGATTGTAACCCCAAGACATAAGAGAACAATCGTCTGTATGTTTCTTTTCTACAGAAATTTTCTGAACCATTGCCTGAATTGGTGTAAGCTGATATTTACCACCGAAAGGCATAAGAACTGTACCGGCACCGATAGTTGAGTCAAAACGCTCTGAAAGGCCACGTTTTGAGCAGATATTAAGGTCATCTGCCATAGCCTTCATATTTTCGGTAAATGTACCTTTAATTTCTTTATCGTAAGCTTCAGGCTTTGCTGTAGCAACGTCAACG
>JAZOSL010000083.1:0-43946 GCA_045657085.1 Acutalibacteraceae bacterium
CGGTGCTTATTCTTTAACCTTTGCTTACGATTCAAGCGGTAAGAGAATTAAGAAAACCGTTAACGGAATGGAATATAAATATATTTACAGTGGAGATACTGTAATTGCAATCACCTATAGCGATGGTTCACCGTTGTTAAACTTCGTTTGCGATGAAAACGGAGATTACATTGGTTTTACTTACGGTAGCGGAACTTATTACTATATCCGTAACCTTCAGAACGATGTTGTTGCAATAGCCGATGCCAACAAAAACGTGCTTGCAACCTACAGCTATGACCCGTGGGGCAACTGCACAATTTCAGGCAAATTTGCAAGCACAATTGGGGATATAAACCCAATTCGTTACAGGGGATATTTTTATGATAGTGAGACGGGGCTTTATTACTTACAGTCACGTTACTATGACCCGGATACTTGTAGGTTTATTAATGCGGATGAAGCAAGTGTTGTAACCGTTTCACCTGGCAGTGCAAACTACGATAAAAACCTTTACGCTTACTGTGATAATAATCCGGTGGTTAGGGCGGATAGTAGTGGGTATGTGTGGAATGTGGTTGCTGGTGCTGTGGTTGGTGGAGCAATAAGTTTGGTTACTTCTATAATTGAAGTTAATGCGAAAAAAGAAGGTTCTACTGGTCAGAAAATAGGAAAAGTTTTTGTATCTACACTTTTGGGTGCGATTGAAGGTGCAGCTACAGCAGCATGTCCAGCTTTTTCAGTAGCGATTAGTGCTGGATTAAGTGCTGTAGATGAACTTGTTAGTGGTTGTATTATGCGTGATAGTGCAGGTGAAATTGTAACCAATATGGTTGTATCAAGTGCGCTTGGTGCAATCACCGGTAGTGCTGGAAGTGATTTTGTTAAGGGTGGAAAACTTATTAATGAAACTGTAAATTCTTTTGGCAATACTTTTAGAAAAGGGGTTAACCCTGTTGTAAAAAAAGCCGCTAGAAAAGTTGTTAAAAAAGCTGCAAAATATGTTGGACGTAAGTATTTAAGTGGTCAAATTGAAAGTGTAGCTTACCTCGGCCTTTCTAATTTTTCTTCATGGTACATTCTTGAAACTGCTAAAATTGTTAAGGGAAAATAAAAAATGAAAAAGAAAATTAAATTTTCTATACAGGAAAAGCATATAATAAAAAGCTTGATTGCATATTTATTGGTGCAATTAGTTATCATTTCTTTTTTTGCGTATGCCTTCATTGATAGTTTGCCTGTGGATTCCGATGAAATTAAACAGGTTGATATAGTAGTTGAAGATACATTCTATTTCAGATTTTTAAATAGTTATTGGCTTATAGTCTATTCAGACTCATCTGATTTTTTATTCAGCAGTGGTTTTACAAGAAGTAAAGAATATTCAGTATCTGAAATTAATAAATCAATATCAAAAGGTGATAATTTATCTTTAATGTACTATAAGGATATGACTGTGATAGGAAAAATGAATATAGTTGTTGATGCCAAAAGTTGTTCATCAGTTTATAGGTCGATAGAAGCACATAACGGCAGAGAAAAGACTGCGCCTCTTTTTTCTATTGTAATGTTCCCAATTGTTGAGTTGATTTTTGGTTCGTATTTTTTCATTATGATACGGATTCAAACAAAGGAAATTAAGAAGATTTGGCATAAAACAATCAGGGGACGGTTCTATGATTGACAACCAGAACAATCAGGGGACGGTTCTATGATTGAACCTCAAATCCCTTGACACACAAAGGTTTTCAGCGTTTTCGCTGTTGTTTATAATTTAAAAATCAGGGGCGTTTTTCGTTGGGAAATCACCCAATCACAGAACCGTCCCCTGATTTTTTAAGTCGTTGTTTTCATAGGAGGTTAAAACGATGGTTAATGTTAATGGCTCAACTAACAAATTTAACCCAAAAATTTTTGATGATTTTTGCGAACGTTATGAATTAAAATTTCCAAAAGCTTTTATTGATTATCTTTCTCAATATAATGTAGGAGTTTTAGAGTCCAATATGATTCATGGTACTGATAATGAGTATTATATTCGTTATTTCTATGGCACAGCAAACGAAAGTTATTTTAATATTGCGACAGTTTATGAAAACTATATAGGTCGTATGCCGGAAAAATGTATACCTATCGCAGATCCGGATTTTGGTAACGAGATTTGTATATCTCTTGCTGAAAACAATTATGGCAAGATTTATTTTTGGGACCATGAAACCATGGACACAGAGTATGGTGCTAAATGTACTTTGAACTTTGATGATATGATTTTAATTGCAGATTCTTTTGAAAATTTGCTTGAAATTATCGAACATGTTGAAATACCGATAACAACAGGTAAGCTAAAAAAAATTAAAATGTTTTTCAGAAAATTTAGATAGTAATAAGACAGGGGACGGTTCTATGATTGAGTCTTAAATCCCTTGATACACAAAGGTTTTTGGTAAGACAGGGGACGGTTCTATGATTGACCCTTAAACCACTTCAACTCGTTAGTTTTTAGTAAAAAAGAGGCTTATTATGAAAAAGTTTAAAAAATTAATATCAATTTTATTGATATTTGCAGTTTGTATCGGTATTTTATCTTCTACATCGGTAACAGCTTCTGCTAATAACGGTACCCTGCAAAATGTAAACGGTGTCTGGTACTATATGTCCGGAAATACTATCATTTATGATTACGAAGGTCTTGTGCCTTACGGTGAAGATTTTTATTACGTTTCAAACGGTCAGATAAATTGGGGTTATACCGGTTTAACCTTGTATAATAATGAATGGTTTTTTATAAGAAATGGTTATATTGATTGGGGTTATACAGGTCTAGTAACTTATTATGACGATTATTATTATGTTATAAACGGTTATTTAGGTTTTAACTATTCAGGTGTTGTCGAGTATTACGGTGAATTGTATTACGTTCAAAACAGTCATCTTGATTTTACCAAAAACGGTCTCGTTGAATCAAACGGTGTCTGGTATTATATTACAAACGGTCGGGTAAACAGATTTTATACCGGCCTTGCAGAAAATGAAAACGGTTGGTATTATATTAAAAATGGTATAATTGATTGGAGTTATTCCGGACTTGTTCATTACAATGGCAAATGGTTTTACGTTGACGGAGGATATCTCGATTGGTCAGTTACAACGCTTACCGAATATAACGGAACATGGTATTACGTAAGAAACGGTGAAATTGACTGGAATTCTGACACATTGTTTCAGTATAACGGAACTTGGTACTATGTAAAAAACGGTGCAATTAATTGGAATTATCGCAGCCTCGTTTATTATGATAATGCTTGGTATTACATTGATAACGGTGTAATAGATTGGGATTACAAAGGTCTTGTTTTTTATAATGGAGACTGGTGGTATGTTGAGAATGGCGTTGTCAACATAAATTACTATGGTGATTTCAACGATAGCTCAAACAGCACAACTTTCTACGTTAACGGTGGTTTTGTGGATATAACCGAAACAACTCTTATTCAAAGTGATGGCACATGGTATTACACAGTAAATGGTGATATTGACTGGAACTGTGATACGCTTTGCTATTATGGCAATACGTGGTATTACGTTAAAAACGGAACTGTTCAATGGAATTATACCGGTTTGGTTTATTATTACGATGTTTGGTATTACGTTGAAAACGGTGTATTGGATTTTAATTTTAACGGTTTTGTAGAGCATTACGGAAGTTACTATTATATTTGTAACGGTATACTTGACCATTCTAAAGATAACTCACTTATTTTATATGATGGTATTTTATATTACATACAAGATGCCACTGTTAATTGGCATTATAACGATTACGCCTGGTATAACGGCACTCAGTATTGGGTAACTAACGGATATGTTTTTTTATATTAATTTTTCAGCATCCTGGCTTTAGTGTCGGGATGCTGTTTCTGTTTCTGCTTACACAAAAGCAGCAAACTACGTTACGAAATTAATCGTTACATATTTAAAGTCAATGAACACAAAACAAATAAGTAATATTTAAAGATATTGCACAAAGGCTTTTCGTTGACAAACTACTGTAGTAATGTTAAAATTATATGTTGTGAAAGGGTGGTTTATATGGTATTCCAAAAACACATCGGGTTTGATAACGATATGTATATCGAAAAGCAATCCGAACAGATTATGAAAAGGATTGATGAATTCGGCGGTAAGCTTTACCTCGAGTTCGGTGGTAAGCTTTTTGACGATTTCCATGCTTCAAGAGTTTTACCCGGCTTTAAGCCTGACAGTAAGCTTCAGATGCTCCTTAATCTTAAAGATCACGCTGAGGTTGTTATCGTTATATCTGCAGGTGATATTGAAAGCAATAAAATCCGCGGTGACTACGGAATAACATATGACAGCGACGTTTTACGTCTTATGGACGCTTTCAGCAGTGCAGGTCTTTTTGTAGGTAGCGTTGTTATCAACCAGTTCAACGGTCAGCCTGCAGCAGTTAAATTCAAAGAAAAGCTTGAAAACCTCGGCATCAAAGTTTTCATTCATTATACTATAGATGGCTATCCTTATAATGTTAAAGGAATTGTAAGCGAAAACGGTTTCGGCAAAAACGATTATATCGAAACATCCCGTCCCCTTGTTGTTATAACTGCACCCGGCCCAGGTAGTGGTAAAATGTCTACCTGCCTTTCACAGCTTTACCACGAAAACCTTAAAGGTAACAAAGCCGGTTACGCAAAATTCGAAACCTTCCCTATATGGAATTTACCCTTAAAACACCCTGTTAACCTTGCTTATGAAGCAGCAACGGCAGACCTTAACGACGTTAATATGATTGACCCTTATCACCTTGAAGCTTATGGCACAACGACCGTAAACTATAACCGTGACGTTGAGGTTTTCCCCGTTTTAAATGCTATATTTGAAAAAATCGAAGGTGTAAGCCCCTACAAATCACCTACTGATATGGGTGTTAATATGGCCGGTTACTGCATTACAGATGATAACGTTTGCAGAGAAGCTTCTCACGATGAAATTATAAGACGTTATTTTGCTGCCCTTTGCGACAGAAAAATGGGACAAAAAAATGATGCTGCAATCGGAAAAATTGAAAGCCTTATGAATCAGGCAGGTATTTCTGTTGAAAAGCAACGACCTGCTGTTAAGGCAGCTCTTACAAAAAGTGAAGAAACAGGCAGAAGACCTGCAGTAAGTATTCAGCTTCCTGACGGAACTATTGTTACAGGCAAAACCAGTGACCTTTTAGGCTCAGCTTCTGCCGCACTTTTAAATGCACTTAAAAAGGTTGCAGGCATTGACGACGATACTCTTCTTATTGAAAGAAAAATTATTGAGCCTATTCAGCTTCTTAAGACGAGTATTTTAGGAAACCACAACCCAAGACTTCATACTGATGAAGTGCTTATTGCCCTTACAATGAGTGCTGTTGACAGCGAGCCTGCTAAAAAAGCTTTTGACGCACTTAACGCCCTTTGTGGCAGTGAAGCTCACGCAACAGTTATTCTTTCTCAGGTTGACCGTGATACCTTCAGAAAATTAGGTATCAACCTTACCTGTGAGCCTCATTACGAAAGTAAAAAACTTTATCACAAATAAGAGGTAAATTATGAAAGCAAAAATCACTCTTGCAAAAGAATTTCGTATAGGTGAAATTGATAAAAGGATTTACGGTTCTTTTATTGAACATCTTGGCAGAGCTGTTTATGGTGGTATTTACGAGCCGGATCACCCTACTGCTGACGAAAACGGTTTTCGTAAAGATGTTATAGATTTAGTTAAAAAGTTAAATGTTCCCGTTGTACGTTATCCCGGTGGTAACTTTGTTTCAGGCTACAATTGGGAGGATGGCGTAGGTCCACTTGAAAACAGACCTAAAAAGCTCGACCTTGCCTGGGGTACTACCGAACCCAATTTATTCGGTACCAACGAATTTGTTAAATGGTGCGAAAAAGCAAATGCCGAATGTATGATGGCAGTAAACTTAGGCACAAGGGGTCCTGACGAAGCAAGAAATTTAGTTGAGTATTGCAACCATAAGTCAGGTTCTTACTGGAGTGATTTAAGAAGAAGTCACGGCTACGAAAACCCTCATAATATCAAGCTTTGGTGCCTTGGTAATGAAATGGACGGTGGCTGGCAGATGGGTGCTAAAACTGCTATTGAATACGGCAGAACTGCCCTTGAAGCTTCTAAACTGATGAAATGGACCGACGGCAGTATTGAAACTGTTCTTTGTGGTTCATCAAGCAGATATTCAGGCACTTTCGGTGAATGGGAAGTACAAAGCCTTGATATTGCTTACGATAGTATTGATTACGTTTCACTTCACCAATATTACGGAAATCAGGAAGATGATACTCCGTCATTCCTTGCTAAAACACTTGAATTAGATGAATTTATTTATTCAGTTATATGCGCTTGTGACTATGTAAAATCAAGAAAACGTTCAAAGAAAACAATTAACCTTTCTTTTGACGAATGGAATGTATGGTATCACTCAAACAACAGGCCCTTTGAAAGGTGGAGTGTTGCACCTCCCCTTCTTGAAGATATTTATAATTTTGAAGATGCTTTACTTGTAGGCTCAATGCTTATAACACTTCTTCGTCATTGTGACAGAATTAAAATTGCTTGTCTTGCTCAGCTTGTAAACGTTATTGCACCTATTTTTACAAAAACAGGTGGTGGTGTTTTCGAGCAGACAACCTTCTTCCCCTTTATGCATCTTTCAAACTATGGCAGGGGCTGCGCTCTTTTACCACTTGTTGATTGTCCGAAATACGACTGCAAAAAGTTTACTGACGTACCTTACATAGAAACTATTGCAACATTTGATGAAGAAAATGATGAAATGGCCATTTTCTGTGTTAATAAAAGTCTTGATGAAAATGTAGTTCTTGACGTTAATTTAATGGATTTTGACGGCTTTAAGCCTGTAGAATTTATATCTATGGACGGCTATGGCATTAAAGATGAAAATAGCCTTGATGCAATTAATGTAAAGCCACATACAAATCCTGTTCCACAAATAGATAATAACATTCTTACAGCAGACCTTAAACCCTTTAGCTGGAATGTTATAAGATTAAAAAAATAAAGGAAGGCCTTTTGGCTAAAAAGATATTATGGATTTTAAAAGTTTTATAAACGGCGCTTTAAACAAACCTGATAAGGAAGACAGAATAGAAAGATTTAACTTAAAAGGTAGAATATCAGGCTATATACTTACTAAAGCACAACAAAACAGTCCCACTTGTGGTTATAATTATGAAGCTGATATAACAAAGCTTTGGGAAGTTTTTTCAGAATTAAAACAAACCTGTGGTTATAATCTTACTTTTAATACCCTTATGATGAGAATTCTTGTTGAAGGCCTAAAAGCTGCACCAAGACTTAATTCTCATATCGATTTCAATGCAACCTCATCCTGCGGAACGCTTATCCAGAAGAAGCATATTGACGTTGCAATGCCCGTTTTATTGGAAAACGGTGAAACCTTCCCCATTAAAGTAAGAAATTCTGAAGATAAAACGTTAAAAGAGTTGTCAGAGCAAATTGATAAGCTTTTTGAAACTCTTAAAACTACTGATATTGACAGAGTTATGTTTGACGTTATTATTCAGAGAACAGTAGGGCTTATGTTAAGCGGTGCGGTTATTCCTACAATAGCTCAGACCGTTACAGGCTATGTTGGAAAGCATAAGGTTGCAAAGCTTAAGGGTCGTTTTGAACGTGCTCCCCGTGACGGCTCATCTCTTTTGATGGAGGATTTAAACGAGGGCTCTGTTTGTATGACAAACTGGGGTGTGCTTTACGGTGGCTTAAGCGGAAACGTTACTTACACTCCCCTTCTTTACCCGCAAGTTTTTCTTATGGCGATAGGTGTTGTACGTGATAGGGATTACGCCTTTAAAAATGAAGAAGGTGTAGTTGATATCGGCACTAAAAAATATCTTCCTATAACACTTATGTTTGACCATAGAATAGGTGCCTTCAACGACGTTATGCCATTCATCAAGAGATTAGACGAAATCTTTGAAAATCCTGAAATTATAAAAGAATGGTAAAAGCTTTAAACCTAAATAAAAATAACTGCGACAGAAATTTCTGTCGCAGTTATTTTTATGTGTTTATTATATTACAAACCAATATCTTCCAAAAAGCTTTTTATTGCCTCTGCTTCGGTTTTTGTGGTCTGCGAAGTTTTAACGAGTTCATTGGTTGTACGTTTCAAGTGACCACCAAAAACAAGCTTACACCAACGTAAAACTTCCATAAGTGGCGTAAGAAGCTTATATTTCCCCAAAGTTGGATAATAATGTCTGATTTTAGCATATGGCAACCATATTTTTGAAAAGGCGTATTTTAATTTGCCACCTTTTTTTTGCTGTTGAACAGCAATACGGTTTTCTTCAACTCCGTAAACCCCACCACGAAGGATATAATTTTCCATCTTTTGAGAAACAGCATCATACTCTTCATCTTCAAGCCATACACGGCTTAATTTACGTGCTGAATCAGCAAATTTCAAGAGATTTCCTTCGCTTAATAAAGCATCTCTTTTTTCTTTGTTTCCCTTTACTATATTGTCTAAAAGCCAAAGATCAATAAAGGGTCTTATTCCACAACCACCACCGTCAAAATGCTTTGCCATATGGGCAATGTGGTAAAAATAAAACATTTCATCTGTCATATTGTACTGATATGATTTGCCTTCCTGAACAGTACTTGTCTGCCATACGTTTTTTAAAACATCCTGAGATCCGTTGGCACGACCATCTTCGATCAAGTTATAATGCAACTCAATATGAGTATTGCTTGATGAAAAGAATGAAATATCGTGGGGTGTCTGTATACCACAGGTGTAGTTACAGTTTTCTGTAAGACATTTTTTTGCTTTTTCTAAATCGTTTTCTTGAATAAGAATATCTATGTCACAGCTTGTTCTCATCCAGGGTTCAGGATAATATTTTCTGATTACAGACCCTTTTAAAGGCATAAAAGGAATTTTTGCAGCTTCTAAAGCATTGCACACAACATCAAACTCATGGTTAGTTATTTCGTAACGGTATACGGCAGTCATCAATTCTTTTGAAAAAAGTTTAGAACAACTATCCGTTTCTTTCAAAAGAGAATTTGCATTAATAGCTAACGCCAGTATATGAGCTAAATCGTGTTTCTTTGCTAATTTAAATAATTGTTGTAATTCTTCTTCACTGTAACCAAATAGAATATCGCTAGGAAGAGAGATTTTTGTAAAAGCAGATCGCAGTAACACAAAAAACTCATTTTGAATATCGTTCTGCATAAAAATTCTCTCCATTCTTTAATTTATCTATCGTGTAAAATATTTTCTGACGAAGTTAATAATTCCTTTTTTTCTTTCATTGACAACCCTTTTATATTATGAGCGTATTGAATATTTTTCTCAAAGGATTTTTCCCATGTGGTGATTTTTTTTGCAGGGTTTCCACCAATTATAATATTGCTTTCAAAAAAAGATTTTGTTACCACACTTCCAGCAGCAACAACAATGTTATCAGCTAAAGTTACTCCGGGTAAAATAACAGAATTAGCTCCAATAAAACAGTTGTCACCAATTTTTATTGCACCAAAAGTATCAGTCATTTTGCCCTCAGACAATTTTATAATGCTATTATCGTGAGTAAGTATTTGCACCGGTACTGATATGGTTACATTATTACCTATGGATACTAAATATGGTTCTGAGGGTAAAATATTGCAACATATTGTGCAGTTTTCTCCTACTTGCATTCCATGATGTCGAAACCATTTTGTAGTTAATTGTTTTTTATTAACTCCAAAAACAGAAACCACTTTACCAAACGATTTCATAATAGAATATTCAAAGTTTTTCATACTTATCTAACCCTTTTCTACAACGCTTTCCAACAATTGCAACATATAATCATTTGCAAATATTATAATCTCCAATAAGTAAGACCACTTTCTTCAAGATCGGATACTTTATAAAGACCCTTAACATCTATCAAAACCTTTTCGTTTTGTGGAGTGTTTTTGAACATTTCACTAACTTTATCAAGACCAAGCTGTTTAAATTCTTCGTGTGCTACAGCAAGAATAATACAATCTGCATCCTTAGCATCATCCATTGTTTTAAGCTCTATATTATATTCATGTTTAGCATCACGCTCGCTTGCCCAAGGGTCAATAACAACAGGTTGTACACCATATTCCATCAAACTGTTGTAAACATCAGAAACCTTAGAGTTTCTTGTGTCAGGGCAATTTTCTTTAAAGGTCAAACCAAGAATAATAACTTTTGATTTAGTCGGTGCTTTGCCAACCTTTATCATCTGTTTAATTGCTGCATCTGCAACAAATTTGCCCATACTATCGTTAACAATGCGTCCGTTAAGAATAATTTGGCTATGATAACCGAGTTTTTCAGCTTCATAAGTAAAGTAGTATGGGTCAACGCCAATACAATGACCACCTACAAGACCCGGACGGAAACCAAGAGCATTCCACTTTGTATTCATACCCTCAACAACTTCGTTTGTATCAATTCCCATACGATCAAAAACCATAGCAAGTTCGTTCATAAATGCTATATTTATATCTCTTTGGCTATTTTCTACAACTTTAACAGCTTCTGCAGTTTTAATATTAGAAACCGGGTATGTACCAACCTTAATAACAAGGTCGTAAACTGCTTTTATTTCTTCAAGTGCTTCTGCATCACAACCAGAAACTATTTTCTTAATATTTTCAAGTCTGTGAACCTTATCACCGGGATTTATTCTTTCAGGAGAATAACCAATTTTAAAATCAACACCACATTTAAGTCCTGATTCTTTTTCAAGTATCGGAACACAAACATCTTCTGTAACTCCGGGATAAACTGTAGACTCATAGACTACAATAGAACCCTTAGTCAAATTTCTACCAACAATCTCACTTGCTCCGATTACAGGGGATAGATCAGGTGTATGGTCTTGATTAACAGGTGTAGGAACTGCAACGATGTGGAATTTTGCTTTCTTCAAATCTGCTTCATCAGATGTGAACATTACACTTGTTTTCTGTATTGCTTCGTCGCCAACTTCGTTTGTTGGGTCTTTCCCATTTTTATAAAGCTCAATTTTTGCTTTGTTAAGGTCAAAACCTACCACCTTTATTCCCTCATTAGCAAACGCAACTGCTATGGGCATACCAACATAACCAAGGCCAATAAGAGAAAGGGATTCTTCTCCCGATTTGATTTTTTCAAAAAGTGTTTTCATTGTATGTTTTCCTTTCGTTTTATACCTATTTTTTAAAAACTATTCGATTCCACTCACTACGTATTGATTCTACTGAAGCAAGTTCCATGATGCCTTTTACATTAATTTTTGATTTTTCAACATTTTCTTCAAAATGTTGAATAACATCATTTACAGTTTCGTGTAACTCTGAAATAGTATTTACTGGAAATGCAAAAAAGTTATTATTTTCAATTTCATAATAATTCAACCATTTTCCGTAAATCAATATATTTCCTACAAGCATTTCTTCTTGTAAAAAACATGAAAAAGCGTCTGTTTTTATCGTAGTGATATGCATATCACATGCATAATGTAATTTAGGCATATCTTCATATTTTATACGGTTTTTCAGCACCATACCATTCAAATTGCTTTGGTTAAGCATATCAGAAATTTTTTCTTGATATGCCGTGCAATCACTAGGTGCGTACGTCATCATAAACACGAAGCAACATTTTTCAATAATATCTCTTCGGCACTTTGATAAGCTTTCTATCATTTCTTCATACTGTTCTGCCGTAGTTGCAGTATGACCACACAGAACAATAATCTTATCAAGTGGTAAACCAAATAGCTCTCTATCTCGAACTTTATCATGCAACGGTTCATATGCAATCATATTTGTTACCATTTTTTTTGGATATTGTATCACATGCGCTTTGCTCTTAAAAGCATCATTTGTTATTTCGTTAAACTTTTCTAAAGTGTTTAAATTAGGCAAAATGATTTTTTTTGCCACAGTATTCATCTTAGTAAAGAAACGATTTGTAAGTTTTTTGTTTCTTAAAACATCACTTCCGAAATACACGGGAAAAACTGTTTTAAAACATTTATGATGTCTTGACATCCAAAACGATGTTTGCCAACTGCAATAAAGCACAAAACACACATCAAACTGCTTGTTGCGTCTACATTCCTTACGCAATACCCTATCCATTTTTACTAAATTAACTACTGTTTTTATTTTACCTTTTTTTGACTGGCTAAGCTTAGCCGTTTCAACAACATTAATATTGTTGTCGTGATAAAAGGTTTGGATTTCTTTATCTAAATCACATTTATACTCAGTATTAAAAATCGTTATTTTATTTTCTGGATCATCTACAAGCAACGTTTCAATAAAATTTACGGTATGTTGTAAATTAGCC
Source organism: Acutalibacteraceae bacterium (assembly GCA_045657085.1). Classification (GTDB taxonomy): domain Bacteria; phylum Bacillota; class Clostridia; order Oscillospirales; family Acutalibacteraceae; genus DTU089. The sequence continues at coordinate 12,410 of JAZOSL010000083.1, forward strand.
ACACCTATAATAAGAATATTTTTCATAAGTTATCTTTCCTTTACAACCTTTGCCGGATTTCCTGCACACACGCAATACGCTGGAACATCTTTTGTAACAACTGCACCTGCACCAATTATGCAACCGTCACCTATATGTACTCCGGGTAAAATTATAACTCGTGAGCCAATCCAAACGTCATTGCCTATTACTACAGGTTTTTCAGGTTGATAGCCCTGTTTTTGCATAGGCACCGTTTTATCTGCAAAGGCATGATTTGTAGTGTATATCAAAACATCCGGTCCCATCATTACGTTATCGCCGATAGACACTGTACCTTGAATCTGACAATTCACTCCAAGCCCTGAGTTATTACCAATAGAAAGCCTACGCCCAAAAGTTGCACCTTTTTCAACATTAATTTTTTTACCGACAGATGCAATAATTTTCCCGGCGAAAAAGCCTCTTAATTTTCCACCTATTTTTATCGCACGAGGCAAATTCTTACACATTAAATAACCGACATAGTTGATAATTAAAAAAAGTTTTTTCATTTCTGCCTCCTATAAGTTATTTACCTTTATGCAAAATTTTATTGATTATCGGAACAATATTTTTTAGCAATATTAAAATAGTTTTTGAGTATACTATAGCTGTTATGATAATTCCTATGCCTGATATAATTATCTTTATATAGCCACTGTTAAAATAACTACTTAAAACAGCTGTTGAAACAAACAAGCCCATACAAACGATTAGTTTTGTGTAGTTATCGCTACATCTGTAATAATGCTCACCTATAACAGACTTGATAATTAACATTGTAACAGATGATATTGCATTAGCCATAGCTGCACCAACAATACCAAATCGTGGTATCAACAATAAGCAGGAGCCAACATTAACAAGTATACTTACAACATACACTGGTAGCTTCATATAAGTTTTTTTAGATAACTCAATACCTAATCCTAAAGTTTCCGATATAGTTTCAGATATTGGAGAAATCATCAACAAACCCATTATAGCTTTGCTCCCCCAATAATTTTCATCTACAAGAATGAAATAAACCAAATCTTGGAAAGCAATTATACAAAAACCACAAGTAATAAGTAAAAACGATATCAAGTGGTGCATCTTTTGTATTTTTGTTTGCTCATTTCGATATTCATACACAAAAGGTGTCCAAAAAGTATTTAACCCTGATTGCACAATTGTGATAATACTTGCCATTGTTACCGCATTAGAATATATACCTATCATTTCATATTCAACATAATTTTTTAGTATAAGCTGAGACAATGATGTATTCAGCATAATAATAAAAACTGTAGGAAAAAGTGGAACACTGTATTTTAATAAATCCGTAGTTACTTGCTTGCTTCTATCTACGGGGGAGCCTTTACACTTTTTAATTGCCATTAAAACAAAAACAGAACCTACAACAAAAAGCAAAACTGTTCTAAAGAATATAGCATTCTCAGCCGTAGGGCTTATTAAAGCAACACAAGCAAACGATATTTTTATAATTATCGTTGAAAGCACCGATTGAATAAAAAACAACCATATATTGTTATCCATCCTTGCCTTGAGATGTGCGTATCGCATAAGCATTGTAGCTAGTACGTACAAAATCAAACAACCATAAATGAAAATAGATGAATAACCAATTATCTCTCCCGAAATCGGTTTCCACATAATTAAAGTAATTAGTGTTGTAGGTATTGCTAAAACTGCAGAAAGTGACAGGCAAAGTTTAAACATAGAGCCTGAGTCATTTTTTCCTGCAGGTTCATTGTAAAACCTAACATATGCCTGATCTAAACCCATATACACAAACGGAATTATGATATTGGCGTACGAGTTTAACATATTAACCTTACCCAATTCTTCGGGGGCAAAAACTGCTGTTGTTACAGGTGTTGCTATTAAACTAATTATACAGTTAACCCACGAAGCCATTGAAAAGCCAAAGATTCGACTTGCAAATTTTGTTCCTATATTTTCAGCCTTCATATGCAACCTCTCTTATAGCCCTTTTTTACTATACTTTAAATATCTAATTCTGTTTGATCTTTCAACAAAAAGTTCTAACATAGGAATAAGTGTAAACATAGCAGCATAGGCATGGAAATATTCAAATGGGTTAACAACAATCATAAACAACATTGTTATAATATAGGTATTGTAATAAACCCAAGATTCTTGTTTCAAGCCTTTAACGAAAAACATTATAAACGGAAACGCCCCTATTACACCATGTTGAGCAAGCAAATCACATAATGCTGAATGCGTACCAAGACCATTTTTCTCAAGATTAGCAAAAATATTACCTGATTTAAAGCCAATACCAATTATCGGATTCTTTAAAAAAGTTTTCCATGACTGAGTAACATAGCTAATTCTTTCATCAACATAGTTTTCGTATGTGGTGCCTGTATTGGAATAAGCCATTTTTTGTCCAACTCGGTTAAAACGACGCAATATCATATTGCTTGTTCCGTCTTTTGTTGCTTCAATTATCCATTCACCAATGTTTTGAATATTAAACAAAACGAACAATGAAATTGATACTAAAACTATAGTTAATAAAACTCTATTAAGGTTGTTTTTTGCTCCGTTAGATCTCCAAATTTTTCTAATTAACGCAACAACCATACCTACAGCAGCAGAAATTAATGTTAAAGTACTTTCAGTTTTAATTAACAAAAAAAACAAAATAAAAACTACTGCCAAAAAAGCCAACCTTAACCATTTATTTCTTATTTTGCCGTTTATATAACGTTCAAAAAAATAAACACTCAATATTGCAGACCCAAAAGCAATAGCATATCCACCACCAATAGCAACAGCATCAAAGGCATAAAAATCACTCGCCAATACTCTTGCTGCCGATGGTACAGCTATATAAAATGCAATGGCTTTAATTGCAAAGAATAACCAAACCATAAGAGTAGTCACAACAATAAATGTTTGCTCTTTCCAATTATTTCTTATTTTATAATACTTATATTGAATTACGCAAGAAAAAAGTAAAACATATTTTACTATATATTCTATTGTATTTATCAAATCACCATGAACTAAGCTTGTAAAGAAATAGTAGATTATAAACAGTATAACCCATATAATAGTTTTATTACTTACAGCTCTATTAAATGCTTTTGTATCTTCAACAAACGCAAAAAATACCCATGCAGCAAACAAAACAACAAGCACATAATTATGAATTTGACTTGAATAACCCGATATATAATATGAAGCGTATACAAGGTAAAATATTGCGCTAATACCAAACCCTTTTTGCCTAAACGCAGGTCTTGTTTCACTGTAGTTTTCTACCATTGTTTAACATACATCTCCCTTTATTTTAAATAATGGAATTAACATAATTTTCAATTTCCTTAAGTACAGTACCATTATACTTATTCAATGAGTTTTTAGCTTTCTGTTTATCAATAACTCTGTTTACAAATGTTACAGCAACCGATGGATAAACTAAACATTTAAGAAGCATACTTAAACCTCTTTTTTTATCTCCGTCACGATAAAATGCCCATGCTACTTCTGTCATATTATGAGCAATCACTAATTTCCGTTTGTGGCTATTATATCCATTAAGTACAGGCTCTATTGCCCTAAAATAATCATTTTTAAGTTCAAGCAACCTGGTTGCACTCGGTCTATTGCCAATATCACTGCAATCAATAATTGTCAATATATCATCAACAAAACCAACTTTATATTTAGAAGTAAAAAACGAAAGTAATTGAACTTCTTGGTGCCTTCTAAGGTTTTCGTCAAAGTAACCTGTTTTATCCAAACACGCTCTTCTTAGTAAAAGTGTACACGTTGAAACATTGAGTTTTTTTGACATTATGTCAAAATTCTGCCTTTTGTTTGTTTCCCAAACTTCAGATATATGATCCTGTTTATCGTTTAGATAATATATTTTTCTTGTGCTTATTCCACCATAGGTTTCATCTAATTTTGATAATTTTTGAACCTGAATTTCAATTTTATTGGGCATCCATAAGTCGTCATCATCAAGAAAAGCAATGTATTCACCTGTTGCCTTACGAATACCGGCATTTCTTGCAGCAGCTCCATTAATATGACGGTCCTGTGTAACTAAAATAAGATTCTCATATTCTAAAGACTTAATTAAATCAGCTACAATAACACTTTCTTCGCTGCCGGGTTCGTTATCATCTACGACTAATATTTCAATATTTTTGTATGTTTGTTCTGCAACACTTTTTATTGCTCTCTCTAATGTTTCGGAACGTTTGTATGTTGGTATAACAACACTTACTTTATCTTTTATATATTCCATAATCTATCTCTACCTTCACACTAATCTGTACTCATCAGAATAGTTTCCATGACCATTTTTATTTGGTGAAGCATTTGTATCCCAATGTAAGGCGTGCTGCTCCCATTTAATACGGTCTTCTGATGGTGGTGTCATATAATCACCAAAACGTTCGGTTAAAAATTCGTGTAAACCTGTTGGCACACGAAGCTCAGTTTTTTCAAACGCAATATGCTCGGTTTTACTGAACCAGATTTTTTTATAAAGGCCTTTTTTGTATATTGCTTTACCTAAAAAGTTGCAATAATAATCTGATTTTTCATTTCTGTAGCGATAAACCTGACTTAAAGCAAAATCAACCATAAGCTTTTTAGGCAAGAACTTAGAAATGCCAAGTAATATTTTTCTTAAGCCTGTCTGCCTGTCGTAGCTACGCATAGACATACCTTTGACAACGGCACATTTTGCCCAGAAGCATTGCCAGAGCTGTTTTATTGTATTATCAGGGCAATTGTGTAAAATGAAGATATCAACAAATATACCCTGATGAATATCCCAATCCTTTGTTAAATCTTCAATATAAGTTGTATTATTCATACGAAGCTTGGGTACGGTAACATATCCTTTTTTTGTTTTACCGTATTCCTGAAGATAAAAGTTCTTATGGTCACCGCATTCTTTGAACTTCTCTCTGAACTTTTCGTAATTGTCGGGTGTCATAAAAATATCCAGGTCGTCATCCCAAGGAATAAAGCCACCGTGTCTTTTTGCACCTAAGGCAGAGCCACCCATAAGACAATAATCTATATCATTTTCAGTACAGAAATTTTCTATATAAACGGCAATTTCTAAAATTTTATCCTGAAGCTCAACAATACCGTATTTATCTTCAAGATTATCTCTCATATATTTCATATGAAAAACCTCATATCAATTTCGTTATTATTTTTCTTAAAGCTCTCGGGAATTTGTAATACACCAACTTAATAAAATCCCGTGAAGGCTTCAAAAACTTTTCAACCGTTACGTCAAACGGATCATTTTTGATTGACTCCATAAATGCAGGCTGTTCTGACGGAATAACAACCTCGTCTGAAAAACGGTTGTTTTTATAAATAATTTCTTTTTCCATTTCTTCGAAAGAAATTTTATCTTTTATAATATCAAACCACTTCTGACCTTTTTCTGTGTTAACTAAAAACATTGAAACACCTGCGAAACGGTCTACCTGTGGATAATATTTTGCTATTGTATGAAAATCAGCTATTGTTAAATCGCCTGTTCTCTCACGTGTTGCAAACTTACAATCATAACAGCTGTCTCTGCATACAAGCTGTTTACAATACGCATTGTAATAAGGGAAAGAAAAATAAAGGTCGGATTTTTCGCAATCCTTTCCGTCTTTTTTGTAGTTATATTGATAATAATGAGATGTTGCATCAGATTTTTTATATCTCAACGTAACATTTTTAATTTTTATATTTTCTTTTTTTTCGGTATATTCAATAGATTTATCAAAAAGTGTCTGACTGCCGACACCATGGCACACAAAATCAATTGTCAATAAATTTTCATATTCTTTACCTAAAAATAATTTAAGGGAAGAAATCTGACAAGGACTTGAACAGTATAAAACTGTGATTCCTTTTTTTAATTCGGCTTCTATTTCGCAGAACTTAAAATCGGTATCGCAAAGTAAATATTTTGATTTATAAAGTGGTATAAGCTCTTCTTTTGTTGTTGCCTTTGTTGTTTTTAATTTTAAGTTTTCATCAAAGGCTGCACCAAAAACAACACCACCCTGTGAAATCACAGCTTCTGCAAAAGTACCGAATAACCCACCACTTGAGCCGTTGAATTTTATCTGTGGGTCATTAGCATACGCCATACCACAAAGCTCTGTTTCAACTCGTTCTGAATCATTAATAACAGGGCAAGCCTTTTCGCACAAACCACATTCTGTACAAAGCCGGTTATTTACCGTGGGGTATTCAAAACCGTATGAATCTGTTGCAAAGGTTATGGCATTGAATTTACACTTTTGTAAGCACCCGCGACAACCGCAACATTTATTTCCGATATTATTTATTGACATAACAATACCCCTTGTTGTTACCTGATTTTATTTGAGATGTCAGATGATGAAATTCCCTCTGTATGAGGTAAAAATACAACGTCTACACCTACTTCTTCGAACTCTTTAGTTATTTTATTGTACATATCACTGTTCTGCCAGTCATTACCGTGAAAAAGAGCATCAAACTTATACTCTTTCCAGGCTGCCATTTTATCCATACTTGTCTGGGGAACAACTTTATCTACGTATTTTATTGCGTCTACAATTGCCATTCTGTCTTCAAAAGCAATTACGGGAGTTTTGTTTTTGTATGACTGCACCAGCTCGTCTGTGCTTACGCCGACAATAAGAAAATCGCATTGTTCTTTTGCACGACGGATTATATTCAAGTGGCCGATATGAAACAAATCAAAAACGCCTGTTGTATAGCCAACTTTATATTTTTTCATACCATTACCCCCTTAAAACAGTTTTATAAGCAATCTTTTTCATCCAGGCAGGCATATAAATAAATACTCTTATGTACACCTTATTTATTAAAGCCTTCTTTTTATCGATAATGTTACTTTTAAGCAAATAAGTCTGAAGCATATCCCAATCCTGAATTTCTCTTTTATTGCTTCGTCTTTCAATAAAGCCTTTACCGACACGTACGTTAACAACAACGTCATCTATATTAGCAAGCTTTTTACCTGCTGAAATCATATCAACCCAGAGCTTGTAATCCTCAAGCTTACCAAAATCTTCGCTATAGCCACCGACTTCTGCTACTGCACTTTTTAAGTACATAACAGATACGTGATTCATAGGTGTTCTTGTTTTTGCCGTCTGAACAATATCATCGTGTACAAGACAAACGTGACGTTCGGATTCAATATCACCTATTTCATTTTCAAATTCGGCTATCGCACCGCCTACAACAGTTACATCACTATGGCTTTCTATAAATGCTAACTGTTTTTCAAATCTGTCTGCAACAGAAATATCATCAGAGTCCATTCTGGCAACCCAATCGTATTTGCAAAGCTCAAGACCACTGTTAAGAGCTGCTGCAAGACCCTGATTAACATCTTTTTTAAGAACGGTAATTTCAATACCTTCGGCTTTTGCAGTTACTTCATCAATAACTTCATCAATACGAGAAGGTACGGGACCATCCTGAACAACAACTACCTGTTTAGGTTTTTGTGTTTGTGCTATAGTAACGCTTTCTAAAGCTTCTTTGAAATCATCTGCATTGTCTTTACCGTAAACAGACATTACAACTGAAAAATCCATAAATACTCTCCATTAATAAATTGGTGTTACCCAATCTTTAAATCTTTCATCTTTACCCTGTGCTGCATCAAGATATGCTTTGTGAAGTGCAACGGTAATTTCACCTGCTTCACCGTTACCAACCACATATTTATCAACAGAAAGAACAGGAGTAACTTCCATAGCAGAGCCACAAAGGAAGGCTTCGTCACAAGTGTAAAGCTCTGTTCTGTCAACAGTTCTTTCAGCAACGGGGATACCCATAGCCTTTGCAAGCTTAATAATTGTGTCTCTTGTAATGCTTTCAAGAACACTGTCTGTAAGCATAGGGGTAACCAATGTTCCGTTAACAACCATAAAGAAGCATGAACCGGGGCCTTCAGAAACCTTGCCGGCATCGTTAAGGAAAAGGCAAGTATCATAACCGTTTCTCAAGGCTTCACGTTGACCAACACGGCTGTTTATGTAGTTTGCACCACATTTTATTCTTGGTGAAAGAGTTGTATCTGAAATTCTTCGCCATGAAGTAACACAGCAATTAAGACCTTTTTTGTTATATTCGGCACTTGTTTTACCTTTAGGAATAGGTGCTACGAACATATCTACCGGGTCAGCAGATCCCCATGAACCAAAACCGTCAACAAACAATGTCTGGCGAACAGAAAGATTTTCATCATATTCGTTTGCTTTGATAACATCTACAAATGCTTTCTGTAAATCTTCTTTTGAGTAAGGGCAATTTATTTGAATTAACCTTGCAGAACGAAGCAAACGATCGTAGTGATCGTTTAAACGGAATGCATAAAGCTGTTTTTCTTCGTCATTCCAATAACAAGGAACACCTTCAAAAACATTTAAGCCAAATTGTGCTGTTGGTGCAAGAATATTTATTTTTGCATCGTTAACGTTAATTATTTCGCCTTTATACCAAATAAATCTGTTTGCTACATCAGTTTTCATAATATACCTCTCAATTTATAATCTCTTTTACTTCTTCATCAGGTAAATGTGCAATTCGTATGATTTCTTCTTCAGCAAATTTTGCTGCTTCGGCATCATTCATTGATTCATCTGATTTTTCTTCGTAAATATCCTGCTTTTTAAAAACCTTTGCAACTGTGCCGAATAAAATTTTAATATCAAGTAAAAAGCCCTGCTTCTTAAACTCGTCAATATAAATATTGTCATAGGTTACCTTTTCGTCCCACGAGTTTTCGTTTCTTCCCTTTATCTGGGCAAGACCTGTAATGCCACCACGAACTTCGAAACGCTTTTTATATTTCTTGTTAAGCGTATCAAAATCACCAAGCTCATAAGAAACGCATGGACGAGGACCGACTAAAGAAATATCACCTTTTACAACATTCCAGAGCTGTGGCAATTCATCTAAGCTGGTGTTACGTAAAAAACGACCCATTTTTGTTACTCGGGGATCATTTTCGTAATTGAACAACCCTGCTCCCATACTTTCGGCATTAACAACCATTGAACGGAATTTATACATTTTGAAAAGACGGCCGTCTTTTGTACGTCTGTCTTGCGCAAACAACACCGGTCCTTCACTATCCAGCTTAATTGCAACTGCTATTACTAACCATACGGGAAGCAATATAATAAGTGCAATTGAGCAAACGATTAAATCGAAGGCTCTTTTTATAAATTTATTGAATGAATACCACATACTCTACCTCTTAAAACATAAATGTGTGGAATAAATCGTCAAAGGTTTCACCACGTTTGATAATTTCAACTTCGCCTGTTGAAATATCAATAACGGGGAAGTTTGGTAAAATGAACGGTGGTTTTAAAACAACGGAATAAGAACCTACGTTGCCAAACACAACCATATCACCTTTAGCAAGCTTGCCGTTAAAATGACGATAAAGATAATCGGATTCAATACAGGTAAATCCACCGAAATCCAAATCTTTATATTCTTTTTGTTCGCCTCCCATTGAATAAATTTCAATAGGGGGATTTTTTGTATTAAGTGTGGGGTTGATGTTGTAAATACTACCAAGTAAGGTCGCAATTGCTTTTCCTCTGACGTCTTTGATATTTACAACCTTTGCTGCAAAACGCATACAATCACCGACAAGTGCACTGCCTGGCTCAATTAAAAGCATTGGTTTGTTTTCACAATCCTTAAAATGCTCAGCAAAAACAGGCGCAACTGCATCGGCATACTGCTCATAGGTAGGAATTTCTGAATCAAACTGTGCTTTGAGTGAATCAGCCATTTTACCGAACAAGCCACCACCCAAGTCAATATGCTCAGGAACGATGCCTAATTTATCAATTAAAGCAAGCATACCTTCTGCACGGGGACGCCACGTATCAAGTCTTCGTGTTGCAAAATGACACTGCATACCAATAAGGTAAAGATTTTCATATTCACCGAACAAAGCCATTGCTCGGTTAAAATCTTCAGATTCAATATCAAAACCAAATCTTGAAACAACACCGTCATTAACGTCAAAGTTGCAACGCACACCGATATTCAGCTTTTTATCAGGATGTTTTTTTGCAATATCGGCAATTAAATCAATCTCATACGCTGAGTCAATATTTACTGTACCACCCATAACAAGAAGCTGTTCAACCTTTTCAGCCTTCTTAAACGGACCGTTCCAGATAATGTCTTTAGGTTCAACACCAATTCGAAGTGCAATTTCCATCTCCATATCCGAAACAACTTCTGCGAAGCCACCAAGCTCATTAACAATTTTACAAAGCTTTGGTGTGTAGTTGGTTTTGTATGAATATGCAATATTGAAATCAGGATAAATTTTTTGGAATGCTGATTTTAATTCTGTAAAATTCTTTTTAAACTGCTCGCTTTCAAGAATATAGAAAGTATCGCCGACATTTTGTGTTAAGTTTTTCATCATCTGCTCTGTCATAATACTTTCTTCTCCTCTATTTTTTTTACTATTTCATCTATGCAATTTTTAATAGCATTTAAGTTGTCCTGGAAATCTTTTTCTGTTTTGTTGGCAAGTGTTTCTTCGCAAGCTCTGAGCGTGAGCAAATTTTCGGAAAAGATTTTTTCAATTTCATTAATATCTTTAATCACTTCCGTATTACAAAAAGATCTTGAAAGAATAGCTCTTGTTGAACCGAGTCTGTAATGCTCCATAACAATTCTTTCAGCAGGAAGTGTACCGTCGCCTATCCTTGCAATACCACCGAAGCCGTATTTTACGCCCTTTGCTTTGAATTTTTTACACAAGCCTTCAACCACACCGTTAGCAAGAAGCTCAAACATAAACGTCAACCCGTAGCTGAGATGTAAATCGTTTAAACCAATGTGTATTTCATCAAACAAGGGTAAATTGAGAATATCATCAACAATTTCTTCCCCTTCTTTTGTTTCAAGAAGCAACACGGTTTTAACCCTGCCGTTTACGGTATTTAAAAAAGCTTCTACTTCTGAAACGGTTTTCCACATAGGAAGCATAATTCGGTCTGCACCTGCAGAAATAACTGCTTCAATTTCTTCGACGCTGTTTTCATTCCAAGGGTTCACTCTTACCTGCATTTCAGCTTTTGTAAGCACCCTTGAAATAGCCTCAACGTCAGCTATTGTGTGATGAGACTTTACGGTATTCATATTCTTTTGTCGCTCTTCTTTGCCAAGTGTTTCAAGGTCTACCCAGACTCTTGAAACTCCGTACTTTTCTGCAATAAGGGCAACTTCGGGGTTGTTTGTTATGTACATTAAATCTAACGACATACGCACACTCTTTTCATCTTTTTTCGTAAATGGGAATTGAAAAAACTGATTTAAACGTCTGTATAAACCCATATTTTTTCCATATTACCATTAAACATAATTATACATATATAATAATACCATAATAGTTTTTTTATTTCAATAGAAAAGTGCATTTTATATTCCCCAAAAAGGGTAATGAAATAAACTTTCCGTGTCTGATTTTTAATAGTAAAGCAAATCTTTGTTTTTCTTTAAAAGACAAAAACTGCGAAGCTGACAGCAACGCAGTTTTTACTACTTAATATTTTATTTTTTAATGACCCAGAATCATTCTGTATACAACAACACCCAAACGTGTATTAAGAAAATCGTCTTTTATCTGTTCTTTTTTTGTAAGCTTTTTCTTTTCGGGTACAGGTTTTGCAAAACGGTTCATAGCACCGTCATCCAGAATAAACGGCTGTGCCATACAAATGCCGCCTTTGCCCTTTAACTGTACTCTTACGTAACAGCTGATATGGTCTGTAAAAGCCTGTAAATCTATAACAGAAGTGATTTCCCCGTCATTTTCAGCAGTAGTTGAATGAATAACCTTTCCGTTTGCAACCCACTCTATTGCGTTGCAATTTTCACCTGTAATTGTAATAGTCTGAGCTTCTTCATCTACTTTTATTTCAGTTACATAGGGGTATGGACCCTCGCCTACAAAGTTTTTACCCAACTCATTTTTTGCATATCTTGCAACAGCAAAAAACGTTCCGTTTTCCATAGCTTTTCTTACGTTTTCACGTGAAGCTTCAGGAAGAATAAAATCCATAAAAGCTGTATCTGCTTCGTGAGTTCTGTGGGCATCACTGTTACCAAAGCCCCAAACACTTCTTTCCCCTTCGGGTATAAGTGTTTGAAGAAGTGAATCCCACAAAATTCTATCACAATAGTTTGGACCATCGTACATATTAAGAACTTCAATACCAAGACAAGATTTATATCTTCTTAAAATATCTGCAAAGAAATCTACATTTTCTTTTTTAGTTGCACAGTCAGGGTATTTTACTGCCTGTAACCAGTCTGTTGGGTGGTTAATATGAGAAAGTCCACCTGTTTCTTCAATTCTTTTTATAGGTGTTTCAAAATCGTTTTCTTTACCGTAAATGCCTTCAAGAGAATCGTCTGTAAAATAACCGTTTACGTGGTTTTTTACAAGAGTAAGCATATTTGCTTCAATAGCACCGGTAACACTTAAAAGTCCTCTTTTTTTAGTACGTCTACCCACTTTTGTTTTATACGTACCGTCAAGAATTGCTTTATACTGCTCTGAATTCAGATGCTTTCTTTCACCGTGCCAAAGCTTCTGGAATTTATAAAGAGGCACAATGGTCGGCTCTTCATCCCACTCTTTACCGTGAATACCGTGTTCGGCAAAAGCAAGAATATCGAAATCATAATCATAAAAAGACTCTATCATTTCAATCATTGTAAAATTTGCATCACTATACGTTGAATGCGTATGAAGATTTGTTTTATAGTGATTCTCGTTTTCACCTAAAAGCTCGGTAACCGTATCATAAGGGTTAGTTATTTTATACTTGTTTTCTGCCACAAAAAACACTCATTTCTCTCGTAAATTACTTTTTACAGTTTTCAAAAACAGATATAAGCTGTCTGCCTGTTTTTTGCATAAGCACAGCACAATCAGGCAATAGAATTTCAGGCTTTTCACCCATAAAGCCTCCGTCTGCTTCAAAGGTTAGATCACCTTTGTAATCAATCTCTGCAAGGGCTTTCATAACTTTTTCCCAATTGATTTTGCCGTAATAAGGCAAAGTGTGAGAGTCGTTTATACCATCAACGTCATGAACATGAAGGCACTTAAGACGTTTATTGCCTAGTTTTTTAACAAACAGGTCAGGGTCTTCCCTTACAAGCGCTGCGTGACCGATATCAAGACAGGCAACAAAGCAATCATTGTTGAGAGTATCGATATATTTTATAAATTCATCAGGGCGAGAACAGGTTGAGTGGTTTATGTAGCCTGTATACTGCCACATATTTTCAAGGGCAACCTTTATTTCGTATTCTTCGCAATATGGAATTAATTTTTTATAAAAATCCATATTGTATTCGAAAAGCTTTTCGGGATTACCTTCCGCATCATAAACAAGATGCTGACACGGGTGAACAATAATATTCTGAACACCTAAATAAGAGGCTCTTTTTATTGACTCAACAATTTCTTTAAAACGTTTTTTTGTTTTTTCTTCATCCTGAAAAGATGAAGCAAACGGAGCATGTGACTGATTAAAATATACCCCTTTACTTTCGGCAAATTTCCTGATTTCTGTATAATAATCCTTGCCAAAATCAGACTCGTAAACAGATTTATCAAACTGCGAAAAATCTATTGCATCATAACCTGCTGCTGCTAAAATTTCAACGGATTTCTGAAGTCCGAAGGTCTTTTGAAGATGGTCTGTTGTGGAAGAAAGTTTCATAAATTTCACCTTTGATTTAAAATTAAAAAGCCTTAATTATACGTGTGATTTGCCTTCCCACTCTTTTGCAGTAGGTACGTTGAGAAGCTTTGCTATTGTAACAGAAACGTCTTTTATAGAAACGTCAAAAATCTCTTTGCCTTTTTCGAAGGGCTTACCACAGAATAAAACAGGAATAGTCATATCTTCCGGCATATCTGAGCCGTGACTTCTTTCGTGACCACCGTGGTCAGCAAGAAGAACTATTGTGTATTCATCTGAAATGCTGTTTTTAAGTTTTTCAACACAAGAAAGAGCCTTGCTTACACTCTTCATATACTGCTCACTCATCCAGCCACAATCATGACCACCAACTTCATCAGTTTCACCTAAATAAAGGAATAAAAAGTCGGGTTCTTCTTTATTTATATAGTCAATAGCTGCATCTGTAATTTTTATATCTGTATCAGCCTGTTTATGCTGATTTATGCAATATGCAGTATGAAGATGGTCAGGTCTGCCCAAATCACGAAGTTCTTCCCAGGTGTAGAAAAATGCACATTTTTTGTCGTAATCATCAAACTGATCAAACATACCCTTTATAGGTCTTACTTGTGGAATATAGGTATTTGTTGTTATACCGTGTCTTACGGGATCAACGCTATGGAAAAGTGCCATATGACAAGGAAGTGTAACAGAAGGCATAACTGTTTGTGCCTTTAATGAATATGTACTTTCTTCAACCAATTTTTGTGCAAATGGATTGCCACATTCCATCATACCGTCAGGTCTCATACCGTCTACAAGAATAAGAATTACTTTTTCAGCCATAATACTTCGTCCTTCATTGAAAATTTTTTTGTAAATTTATGATAGCACAGTGAAATTGCAAAAACAACTGTTATTTTAGTAGCAAAGCCGAGTTTATTATTACAAAAAGTATCACGTGATACAACGCCTGTAAAGAACACTCTCATAGTGTTCCGTGTAAACATACTTCAGTCGCACAATAAACTATAACAATAAAAAAACGACTCACCAAACGGAACCGGCTAAGCCATGTTTCTTACGTTTGTGTGGGGAGTAAGTGTATTAACAAAAAGCAGGTCTGCGACGGCATATAATTACTATCGCAGACCCTTGCTTATTAATTCTTGATTTCTTCTTTTTCTTCAGCCTTTTTCTTCTTTCTGATATCGTGAACAAACAATCCGACAATAGGAAATATAAGCTGAGGGATATGAGACGGAAGCACGCTATATGCCCCGGAAATAATATCATATATAACCCACAGACTCATATTGGCAATTGTCCATATTCTGTATTTCGCACCATTTTTCTGATTGATACACATAACAAACATAAGACAAGCAACAATAGCAAGAAGACCGAGCCATGAAAAACCTTTGCTTACAACAAGATTTACCATTATGAAACCAATGCCGTAAATTGCTGCAAGCCAATTTGGAATGGGCTTGTTTTTTGATTGGAAAACGTAGTTTATTAAGGTTACGATACAACCCAAAATGCAAGAAGCAGCACCATTTAAGCCACTACCGTCCAAAAGATAACTGATAGCAACGAAAAAGTTGCCACCGAAAACGAAAACCAATATTGTTTTCATATTTTTCCCCTTTATAAGGGAAGCAGTAATCATTGAAGCTAAACCTAAAAGGCTGAAGCCGTAAGCGAGAATTTCTTTAATATCCATTTTTTTACACCAAACCCTTTATCCAACCAAGAATAGTAAAATTATCCGCAAACTGGAAGTTAATAATACCGATAATGAAAACGAAAATTATAATTGCAGGTAAAATGAAGGTCATATAAGGCTTCATCCATTTCTGAATCTTTAAACCTTCGCCTGTATTAGCTTCTTCCATAAAGTTTTTAAAGCCCCAACCCTTTTTAGTTACACAGAAAAGAACGTAACAAAGGGCACCTAAAGGAAGAAGACAGTTACTTACAATAAAATCTTCTAAATCAAGAACCGAAGATCCTGAAGCAAAGGGCACAAACTCTGACCAGAGATTAAAGCCTAAGGCACAGGGTACTGAAAGAATTAAAATTGCTATACCACAGATTATACAAGCTTTTTTTCTGCCCCATCCTGTCAGCTCACGTACACAAGCAAGTATGTTTTCGCATACAGCAATAACTGTTGACATTGCTGCAAAGAACATAAACATAAAGAAAAGTGAGCCCCACCATCTGCCACCTGTCATATTATTGAAAACCTTTGCCATAGCTACAAACAAAAGGCTGGGACCTGCACCGGGCTCAACGTCAAAGGTAAAGCAAGCCGGGAAAATAATAAGACCTGCAACAATTGCAACGAACGTATCAAGAACAAGAATATTCTTTGATTCGCCAACCAATGCTCTTTCTTTACCGATATAACTACCAAAAATAGCCATAGAGCCTATACCAAGACTTAAAGTAAAGAACGACTGATTCATAGCGCCTACTATAACATTACCATCGATTTTTGATAAATCAGGTTTCAGATAGAACGTAAGCCCTTCCTTTGCACCGGGTAAAGTAAAGCTGTTTATTGCAAGAACAATCATAAGAAGAAGTAACAGAATCATCATATATTTTGTTACTCTTTCCACACCGTTCTGAAGGCCGACGGAAAGAATTATAAAACTCGCTACAACAACTATTGCCATAAAACCAACAGTAATTGCAGGGCTACTAAGCATACTGGCGAAAAGACTTCCTGATTCTTCGTTTGTAATCCCCGTCATATTACCTCTCAGAAAGCTTACAAAGTAATAAAGAATCCAACCTGCAACAGACGTGTAAAACATCATAAGTATTACGTTTGCAATAAGAGCAGCATAACCGTGAAGATGCCATTTCTGACCCGGTTTTTCAAGCTTCTGATAAAGCTTTACAGGACTGCTTTGAGAAGCTCGACCCAAAGAAAACTCCATAGTCATAACGGGCAACCCTAAGATAACAAGGAAAATAAGATATATAAGCACGAATGCTCCACCACCGTATTGACCTGCCATCCACGGGAACTTCCACACGTTACCAACGCCAATTGCGCAACCGGCACTTAAAAGGATGAATCCTAAACGGCTACCTAATTTTTCGCGTTCCATAAAAAGACTCCTAACACTTAATAAAAAACAGGACTATTGTATCAAAATTATTCTTTGTAGTCAATTGAAGAATAAAAGAATTTTTAACACCAAATCTTAAGCTTTGTTCTTATTTTTTTAACAAAAATTTAAATATTTTTCACCTTGAAAACATAGGATGTTTGTATTATAATGCCACGTGTAATAACTCTATGTATTATATTTGTATTATATAAAGATTTTTTCGGAGGTTTTATTTTGAATAAAGGCCCTTTAAATAAAAAGCTTTTAAGCCGCATTTTAATTGTTGTGGCGTTTTTGGTTGTTGCTGTTATAGGTATAATTATTTTGAAAAACTCTGTTTCTCAAAACACAAAGGAACCTGCTGAAACTACTATTGTTACAGAAATAAGCACTATACCCGTTACTCAAGCATCAGGCGAAACCGTTACCGATGATAACGGTGAACAAGTCTTTGAAACTGTTGCAGTAACCAAACCAAAGCCTGTTGCAACAACTAAAAAACCCGGCGTTTTAGATAAGCTTTTTAAAGACGAAACTGAAAAAGAAACCGTAGATTCATCTGAAGCATCTTCAGACTCTACAACAGATACTAATATTTTCGAAGAAATTTCCACAGAAGCTTCTTCAACCGAGCCTTCGGCAACAGTTGAAAACACGGAAAGCTCAGCCACAGACACAACATCTGCAACCGAAAATTCAGATAGCTCTACAACTGAAACCACCGAAAAAACAACTGCTACCACAGAAACAACAGAACCTACCACAGCACCTAAAGAAGAAGGTAGCTTTACTTATACTGTTGTAAACGGCTCTGTTAAAATTCTTTCTTATACAGGCTCTTCTTCAGTTGTTACAGTTCCTGCCGTAATCAACGATATGCACGTTGCTTACTTAGGTGCAAACGTTTTTTCAGGCAAAAGCAGTATTACGTCAATTATCTTTGAAGGCTCAACAGAAGGTAGCGAAAAATTTTATCTTCCCGCAAACACAACAGTTTTCAATTCCCTTCCCAACCTTACTACAGTTACCTTTCCCTTTGAAACAAACAATTATTTTATAAATAACGACGGGTCTACTAACTATACGTATTCTTTCGGCACATTGTTTTCAGGTTGTCCGAAATTACGTGCTGTAAATTTCGGTGAACAAATAAATTCAATGCATTCACAAAATATGTCTCGAATGATTTCTATCGGTGGCGTTGTTTTCGCAAAAACATCTTCTGAAATTTCACTTATATGGTACCCTGTTGCAAAAACAACTGCCGATTATATTGTCCCCGATAACGTTCTTAAAATTGAAAAAAATGCCTTTTTCAATAACCCTTATATCGAAAGTATAACACTTTCTACAAAGGTCCGTTCAATTACTTCACCTAACTTCCGTAACTGCACAAAGCTTTCTGCCTTTTCGGTTGCCGAAGGAAACACGTCATTTTCTGCAAAAGACGGCGTGCTTTATTATTCAGCTGTAACAACAAACAACGTTTCATTAAACAGTGCGTTTTATCCACCTGCAAAAACAAGTGTTACATTCAGCTTTCCGAGTGATAAAGGCATGTATATAGATAGCTCCACTTTCTGCGGAAACCCTTATCTTAAGGAATTGACTCTTCCCCAGAATTCAAGGGTTGACGGTGCGATGCTTACTGCAGATTCAAGACCTATAAATCTTGAAAAGATAATTGCTTCAAAAACATGTCTTCTTCCAACAAACACTGACACTATTTATACAGTAGAGTATTACGATTAAATGTTTACTTACTGAAAAAGAAGTGTTATAATTATTTCAATATTATGGAAAGGGAATGATAAAATGAAATATGTTGGTCTTGCTCTGCTTGCAGTTTTAGCAATTTTAATTCTTTTAATTGTTGTTGCAGCGATTAAAGCAGTTAAGCTTAAAGCAAAGCCTAATACTAACGAACCTGCTATAAATCCTACAAAAGAAGAAGCAGATGATTATGCTCAGAAGCTTTCAAAAATGGTACAGGTACCCACAATTTCTTTACGTGGTAACACTGACCTTACACAGTTTTATAAGCTTCACGAAGTAATGAAGGAAAACTTCCCGCTTATTTTCGAAAAGCTCGAATGCACTGAAATTGAAGGTAATCTTCTTTTCCGTTGGAAAGGTTCAGACCCCAAAAGAAACGGTATTCTTCTTATGGGTCATCAGGACGTTGTTACTGCTGATGAACCCAACTGGGAAAGAGATCCTTTCTCAGGGGAAATTGCTGACGGTAACATTCACGGCAGAGGTGCTATGGACTGTAAGTCAACAATCTTTTCAGAATTTCAGGCTATTGAAGAATTATTAAAAGAAGGCTTCACTCCACCTTGTGATGTTTATCTTGCTACTGCAGTTGATGAAGAAATTTCAGGTGACGGTGCTCCAAAGCTTGTAAATTATTTAAAAGAAAAAGGTGTACACCTTGACGTTGCTATGGACGAAGGTGGTGCTATTCTTAAAGATCAGCTTCCCACAATGAAGGGCTGGTGTGCCGCAATAGGTCTTCTTGAAAAGGGTTATATTGACCTTAAGGTTATTGCAAAGGGCAAAGGTGGTCACTCATCAACACCAAGAAGCAACACTCCCCTTGCAAGACTTTCAAAATTTGTTGCAGATATTGAAAAAGACAAACCCTTTAAAGCTGAAATTTCAGGTGCAGTATACGCAATGCTTAACGAAGCTGCTCCCTTCCTTGGCTTCCCTCTGAGAATGGTTCTCGGAAATATGTGGCTCTTTAAAGGCTTGCTTACAAAGGTTTTACCTATGGTTTCACCTATGTGTAATGCTTTTGTTAAAACAACTTTCTGTTGTACAATGGCTGAAGGCTCTCACAGCCCTAACGTTATTCCGTCAGAAGCATATATCGTATGTAATTTAAGACCTTCACCCCATCAGAATGTTGAAGAATCTCTTGCTGTACTTAAAAAATATGCCGATAAATATGATTTAGAGTTTGAAATTATTCACGCAAGAAATGCTTCAAACACAGTTGATTATAAAGGTGAAGAATTTACATTCCTTAAAAAATGTCTTAACGAATGTTATCCTGATGCAGGCGTTATCCCATACCTTATGACAGGTGGTACAGACTGCCGTCATTACGAGGCTATTGCTGATAACTGCTTACGTTTCTGCCCCATTAAAATGAGCAATGAACAGCTTGCTGCTATGCACGCTGCTAACGAAAGCATAGGCGTTAAGGAAGTTGCTGATTGTGTAAAATTCTACAAGTATTATATCAAGAATCATAAATAAAAAGATAATACGAAACACGGTCCACATCTCTGTAAAGAGAAATGGACCGTGTTATTTTTTATTATATCAATTCACGGATTCGTGATTCTAAAACACTCCAATTACTAACAACAAAATATCTTTTGCCATTACCGTTTGTTTTCATTTCAAATGGCTCTGACATTGATTGGTCAAGTAAAACAGGAGTCATTCCACTATTAAAAGCCCCTTCAACGTCAGCAACTTTGCTATCGCCACAATACCAACAGTTTTCACAAGGAACACCGGCATAATTTGCTGCACAAACAAAAATCTCTTTACAAGGCTTTGCCAGATGCAAATCTGCACTTGTAAGGCAAAACTCAAATTTCTCTGAAGGAATCCATTTTTTAATTGCCATATGTAAGCTTTCGCCACTCATAGCATTATTGCTTATAACAGCCGAACGAATCTTTAAATCATCTAACGTTTTTAAAAGATCAACAACACCACTTATAACTTTTCTTTGTGAGTTGAATCGATCAAAAACTTCTTCTTGCTGTGAAAGAGAAATTTTAAAGTGAAGCCCTGCTTTCATTGTAACGTATTTTATCGTAGCTGATAACGGAAAATCTATTGTATGTCCCGATTTTGATTTTGTACCGGAACCAATTTCATCCATATATTCGTCCCAGAGCTTTGCGAGGGTTTCGTTATTTGTTACATCAGGATTTTCAGCATAAAGACGCAACTGCGAAAGGCCATCAAACGCAATACACCTTGTGTCGTCAAAAAGTGTACCACCAACGTCAAACAAAATCATTTCAGGTAATTTATTGTAATTCATAAAAAAACCCCCGACGAAATACTAATTGAATTTTATGTTATATGACAGAATTAGTATGCTGTAAAACTCAGACTGAAACCTTTTCATCCGGCAATTTATAGTCAAAACACTTTCTTTTTCCCAGGTTAGAGGACTTCCTTTTGTGATTCGAATTATCTTTCCACGTTGAAATTCGTGCAAGACCGTTACCGATAAAATATTTAAGATAAATGTCCTTTGCTTTCTGTGTTCCGTTAAAATTATATCCGTTTTCCTGTGGTACTTTTCCTTTAATTTTAAACTCTCTGAGTTCATAAATGTTTAAAACATTGTTTTCTTCATCAGTAAAATACGTGTTAAAAGACGGGTCAAGCACCACCCATTTTCTCAAATCGTTACAGTAAACGTGAGTAACAAAATGACATTCAGTTTTTGTAATATTGTTAAGCATTATCGGATACGCCTTTATTCCGTAAGCAATTAACAAATCAGTTAAAATTATAGCTTTATCCCTGCAATTTACAGCACCTGAAAAGCCTTTTTGATATGAATATTTCAGCATTTTTATTGTATCATCGGGAAGCATTTTGAAACTCATACCAAAATAGTATGTATTATCGGTTAACCATTGCATAACAGCAACTGCCTTTTCAAAATCACTTTCAATAGCGGCAATTCCGTCTATAGTATATTTTGCCTTTAATTTATCGTACTCTTTAAGATACAAAAATAAATTCTCTTCCTGTGCTTGTTCCTTCAACTCTGAATCAAGAACCCTGAACTCTGTTGAATGAATATAATTATTCTCATCTGCTACAAAAGCCAGATAATTATCTAAAACTTTAAGCTTTCTGTATCTGAATTTTCTTATGTAGAAATGAATATTCATACTGCCTTTTTCCTTTTTTATTTTTTCTGCGAGGTTAAACTTTAATATGGGTTACGATTTCTCTGACCCGAAAGCGTACAAGGGTACGTCGAGTTGGTCAGAAAATCGCAAAACACGCAAAAAAGGGCTCACAGTTGCTGTTGCTCTTTATAGAATTTATGTACATTTATAAATGCAAGAATTACACAATACAAGGCATATACACCATAGATAAGATATGTAACCTGGCTGACGTCATTCATTACCATCTGAACGTTTAAAAACAGTCCGACAACTGCCTGAATTATCCACAAATAAGTGTATTCTATATATGCAAGCATTGTCAGAATAGGAACGATAAAGCCAAATAAGAATAAAAGACTGTCAAATAAGGCATATTCATATTTAAGATAATAAAATACACCTGCAAGTATTGCCCATAAAGATAAAATACCTGCTGTAAAAAACAGCCTTTGCTTTGTGGTCATTTTTTTAAAAACAACTGTTTTTTTATAAGCTCGTTTTCGCCAACGGAAAAATGTCATAAGCTGTATGGGAAAGCTGAAAAGAAGTCCGGATGCTGCCGAAGCATAAACACCCATAATAATATAGGTTGCCGTATAAAGAAGAGCATTACCGGCACCAATCAAAACACCAATTCTGTTAGCTTCAGACTGAAAGCTCATAACAAAAAGCGACACAAACAACGGTATCATTAGAAAAAATTGTTGTTTACATATAATACCTGCTGTAAGAATTGCAACTCCCGTTACGGCTATTATGATTATTTTTTTCTTATCCATTTTAATCTTCAATATGCTCCATTGTTTTTTCAACTACTTTTTCGATATCAACTGTCCCCACACCAAAAATTGAAGTGTGGATTTTGTTGTTTACAGGTTTTTTCCAACAGTCATCAATACACTCTATTCCACCACGCATACCAAGAATTGAACCAACTGTTGCACCGTTACAATCTGTATCAAAAGCCATACCCACAGCAATACAAACTGATTTGCCAAAATCACCATTACCATAAAGTAAAGCTGCCACAACAATCATTGCATTTGAAATTACGTGGCACCAACCGTGGTCGGTATGCTCGTCATATTGAGAGTGAATATAATCAAAGCAATCGTCAACAGATTTACCGTTTTTATAATCGTCATATATTTTCATAACTGCTTCATAAAGCCTTGATGTACAAGGAATCTGAGCGAGTCCACCAAAAATAATATCCTCAATACTATCTGTTACTGCAGCACAAGAGATCATCGCAGAAATAAACATCTCTCCGTAAACACCATTTTTTACGTGGGAAATGACTGCATCATTATATGCCATTCTTGCTGCTTCTTCAGGCTTACCGGGGCAAATGTAACCAAAATAATCACCACGTATCTGTGCACCGATCCACTCACGGCAAACATTTTTATACATTCCTGATGCAGGTGGCATAATGCAATTTATAAAATTGATATATGCAATTCTTTCAGCTGTAAAATAAGAGTATATTGACTGATATTTAAGCCATGAGGTTGCAACGTCTTGTGATTTAAACTCTTTGCCGTATTCTTCAATAATTTTTTGAGCAAGAACAACGTAGTTAGTGTCGTCGTCAACAGGCATACCGTCAACGGTATCACCATAAGGCTTATTTTTAAAAGAAAATTTATAGTTATTACAAACGTCGCTTGTTATATCTGTTGATAAAATATAGCGTGTCATAGGGTAGTTACCTGTTTCTTTAAGAAAAGGTATAAGCTCGTTACTTCTTATCCCCTCAACAGGCTTACCAAGTAAACACCCGCAAGCTCTGCCCGTCCAGGCACCAAGAATTTTATTGCGAAGAATTTCCTTTTCGGGCATAACACCTTTTATATCATAAGCCTTTCTTAATTCTTTTATTTCACTTAGTTTGTTAGGCTCATTATATTTATAGTCACTACGGATTTTTGAATTTATTACCATTTCAAAAATCACGTCACTCATTTTTGTTTTCTCCTTACCGTTTTCCATTACGGCAACAGCTTTAAACAAATCTTTATGCTTTTCAACATCCAACCCTTCTTCAATACATTGGTTATATTCTGCCAATATATCGGATGGATATCGGTTAAAACCGTCATTCTGATTATAGTCAATTTTGATTTCGGCATCGTATATTTTAGCAAACATTATATCGTCTCCTGCCTTCAAAAATGTTGAAATAATTATACTATACCTTTATTTTAAAATCAATGTTGCTATTTGTTTTTAATGTGTTTTAAAAGCACAAAAAATTTTATTATCAGCAACAAAAATACAACTACTGCTGCATACACAACCCTTGTTAATGCCAGAAAAGATACTGCAAAAATGTTTGTCGCAACAGATATTACTGTAGTGGCTTTATTGATTTTTTCGCCATTTATTTTTGTTAATATAAGCTTTAATAATCCCAGCAAAATAAGAACAATAAAGATAACCCAATAAATATATTTATTTAACGGTGAAATCTGCACAAAATTTAACAAATTAACTGAATATATAAAGCTATCAACTGTGTTCGGGTAAAGAGGAAGAATTATAAGAAAAACCGAAAATAAATCAACAACACCAAATAACACTTCACACATATTTCTTGTGTTTGTTTTGTGTTCTTTTTCGGCTATAGAAAGGAGCTTTTCACCGGATAACAAATCGTCGACCGATACTGAAAAATATTTTGAAATATCTTTTAACGAATCTATACTGGGATACCCCCTGCCCGACTCCCATTTTGAAACAGCTGCTCTTGAAACATACAACTCTTCTGCTAATTCTTCTTGAGTAAGGCCTTTATTTTTTCTTAACTCCTGAAGCTTCTCATTAAATTCCATAATCATTCCCCTGATTTGTTTTTTCATTTAATAAAACACTTGATTTATATATATAAAATAAACCTGAACTTAAAAAGATTGAACCAATAATATCTGTTATCCAATGGACACCTGAAATTATTCTGCCCCCTACCATAAAAACAGAAAATAAAATTGTTAAAATAACAATAGCCGTCTTGATTTTTCTGTTTTTCACTCTTTTTTCACATTGAAAAACAAGTGTAGGCATAACTGCAAGAACAAGTAAAGTTGTTGACGACGGATAAGATGCTTCCATAAAACCGTTAATAAGAACAGGTCTGTAGTTTATTGGTATCATTTCAAAAATAAGATACCCGAATATTACTATAACATAATATACACCTAAAAAAATAATATCTTTATCAACTTTAAACAAGCTTTTTCTTTTTATTAGCTGAAAAATCCCGATCAAACCAAAGCCCATACACACAAATACGGGTACAAGACCCAACCAGTCGGTTATATTATACAATATCATATTTGTTCCTGTTAACGAATGAAACCAGGTGTTTATTGTGGCGAAACCTATATTGCTGTTGTTAACTCCAACAGGCTTTACATCTACAGACTGTATTAACACTGTCCAAAGAATAAACGCAACAACAAAACCAACTCCGGCAATCATATTTTTATTTCCTTGTTTTTTCATTTTTATTTTCCTTTCATTTTATAATACAATTAAAATCTATCATACAGTTTAATTTTTAAAAAGAAAAATGACGTTACAATGATGATACTTTTCGTGTCACTGTTTTAAAATACTAATTTTATTGCTAAACGCTTGACTATATACTAAAACAGTTGTAAAATTTATACTATTAAATTTAAAATTCTCTAAGGTGGTTTTTACTATGGACAAGAAATTAAGAGTTGGTGTTTTCGGTGCAAGAAGAGGCCGTGGTATCGCTCAGGGTATCGTTCTTACCGAAAAAGCATACATAAGTGCCGTTTGCGATTATGATGAAAGCACATACGAGAATATTAAACCTTTTTGCTGTGAAGAAACTAAGTTCTATAAGGATTTTGAGGAATTTATTGATAGCGGTTTAGATGCAGTTGTGCTTACAAACTTCTTCCACCAACACGCAAAATATGCTGTAATTGCTCTTGAAAAAGGTATTCATGTTTTAAGTGAAACAATGCCTGCAGTTACAATGGCAGAGTGTGTTGACATCTGCCGTGCAAGCGAAAAAAGTGGTGCTATCTATATGCTTGCAGAAAACTATGCTTACTTTGCAGTTACAAGCAAGCTTACAGAAATTTATCAGGCAGGTTCTTTAGGTGAGGCTCTTTATTGTGAAGGTGAATACGTTCATCCTATGAGCCACGAAGAATACGTTCACTATACACCCACAACAACCCATTGGAGAGCTCTTATGCCTTCAGGCTTCTATCTCAGCCACTCTTTTGCTCCCCTTATGAGAGTTACAAACGACATTCCCGTTTCTGTTAACGCAAGAAGTATTTATACCGACGGTATGCGTCAGGAACGTGAAGGCGAGCCTATTAAAGACGTTGCTTCAATTATGCTTTGCACAATGAGTCGTGGTGCCGTTGCGAGAATTACAGGTTGGGCTAAATTCGGTGGTCACGGCAACTGGTACAGATTTGCTTGTGCTAAGGGTAGTGCTGAAACCGTAAGAGGTGACGAAGGCAAAATCCGTATTTGCTACAACGACTGGGAAATTCCCGAAGGCTGTGAAAAAGAAAGTGTTACAACCGTAAGCTTCCCCTTTGATAAAGATAAAGCAAAACAATGCGGTCACTCAGGTGGCGACTATTTCGTTTCTCACGAATTCTTAAGCTGTATTCTTGAAGGCAGACAGCCTTACTTTAATGCATATCGTTCATGTGCTATGTCAGCAGTTGCGATTCTCGGTTGGAGAAGTAGTCTTCACAACGGTGCAGAATATAAAATCCCCGACTTCTCAAAGGAAGAAGAAAGAAAGTTATATGAAAATGATAACCTTTCACCCTTCCCCGATGAAAACGGTGTTGCAAACTATCCCTGCACAAAATATGATATAGATAAATTTGATATCTGATAAATTTTAATAAACAAAAAGCCCTTGAAAGATAACCTTTCAAGGGCTTTTATTTAATTTGTTTAATCTTCCTTTTCTATTTTATATCCCAATGCAACAATTAATTTTAAGGTTTCGATTGCTGTGTTTCGGTCATACTCTTTTTCACTTTCGGTAAGAAGTGAATACTCCACAAGACACGGGGTTGTTTTCTTTTCGTCATTTCTTTTTTCTCCGTAAGTCCAACCTTCAGCAATTCTTCCTTTTGCCCATATATCGTGAACATTTTCAGCTATTTTTTCAGTTAACTCAAGAAGCTCTTCGGGAAGAATAATGTCTTTTGTATCAACTGGTTCAGGTGTATACATCAATAATCTCTCCTAATGTTATTTTATTCCCACATGGGATAATCGTATTGTTTAAAATCATAATTATTCAGCTCTTTATCTGATAAATCGTAAGATAATTTATCTAATAAATCATATTTTGACTTATCTTCGCACATTAATGCAGTTTTTTCATCAATTTTACCTTCTGCACAAATATCGGCAAGAATACCGTTTTTGTTGCATTCTACCAGGCACGGATGCAATTTTAACTCCATTTGTTTGTATGAGCCTGTTTTTTGTGCATATACATCATATTTGTCGGTTTTTCTGAAGCCCTTGACACGTGTAAACGCATTCCACCTTCTATGCTCAAGCCAAGCCATTTTATGTAAAAGCTCTATGTGTTTTTCTTTTTGTGCATCATTTTCAAATTTAATATCTCCTGATGCAATTTTTTTATATTTTTCAAGAGCTGTCTCTACAGATTTTTTATACTCTTCATCATTTATGCTGTTAAAGTTAAATGCTGAATCATAAAGGATACCCATTGAAAACATTTTATATTTCATATGTTTACTTCTGGATATGTTTGCCCAATATTTATAGTCATCATTCATTCTGCTTTTGCTTGCTTCAGCACGATCTTTTTCACCCTTTGAACGAAGATATTCACTATGTATTTTTTCAGCAGATTCTTTATGTTTAATTGAAAATACGTTGTCAGCACTAAACACTTCTTTATAGTTACCAACTGCACGCATTAAAATATCTGCTGTATTATCTATATACGAAAACAACTGCTTTTGATTAAGTATTTCAGCTACTGTCGGGTCATAAACAACGTATGCTATAACTGCTTTGCTATTATTGTTTATAGTAATATGATGTTTGCCAACAGCTCTTTTTATTGTATTCGCAACAGATACATTTAATTCGTCACTACCAAGAGCTACAAAATAATAATCTGTATTAATAATACTTTGATTCTTGTTTTTGTCGTCTGCATCTGAATCGTCATTTATGCAATTAATAAATTCAGATGATTTTGCATCACAACAAATGTAATTTACGCTACAATATGGCTCGGAGAAATCACCATTGTCGTTATATTGTAAAATTTTGTTTTCCGGAATAGTTGTAAGTCTTATTTCGGGGTTGATATAATCAATTTTATCCCAGAAATTTTCTTCAGGCTCTTTCGACACTATATTGATATTCAACTTGCAATCTAATATCTGACCCATCCAATAAGTTGTAAGGAACATTTCAACACCAATATAACCTGTTCCTAAAATTGTAACAGTTAATTCACTTCTGTCTTTTTTATCAATGATGGGTTCAAACAAAGGTGTGTCTACCAATAAATCTGAAATTAAATTTCTGTAGCTTTGTACAGGAATAAATGATGGTAATTCACATTCATTTTCTTTTTTATTGTTACTTTTATTTTCACCATTTTTAAAATGGTAGACCTCAACAAGTTTTTCGCTGACACGTTTCTCAATCTCTTGATATGCATCACTGTTTGTTACGTAAAAGATTTCTGAATTTTTTAAGTAAGGTGCATTATAGTCGTCTGATAGATCTGTTAAAGTCTGTAAATTTACTGATTCGTTTTCATCTATTAGCAAAAATGCTCTTGAACCAAATCTGTTTTTTCTTATGTGAGAAATATCGTCTTTGACGCAAATTGCACCAATTGACTTTGCCTCTGATAAAAGCTCAACTCTTTTTTCGTTTCCATCATCAACGTATGCATCAGTAAAAACTATAACGGGTCTTTTTAAAATAGATTTATTTAAATCATATATGCTATGGGCTAAAGCAATTGAAGACATATTTAAATCGCTGAAGAAATATTTTTTACGCCAGAAAATTAAATATGTAAGTATCAACTTAATTTTAGGGAATACGCTAGCCAGAATTTCAAATAAAATAGCTCCTCCGGCAATTGGGGCTAAAAAAGTTAACAGACATGTATAAAACTGTAAAGAACTCTGTCCTAAATTAAAATATGGGCTGCTTTGCGAAACAATTCCTGAAAAAAGGTCTTTGACGGAAACCAACAGTGTTGAAAAGTTTTCTTCAACACCAAACATTCTTAAGGTTGCAAAAAAGCTATCGGCAATAGCTTCTTTATAAGTAAGCATAGGCTCAGCTGTTTGAGTAAGTATCTCGTAATAAGAAATTGAATATCTGAAACACCAAATAGATGCAATAAGAGCCCCTGAAAAAATGAGCATTGAACCTATTTCACTTTTTTTACCTTTTTTAAGCAAAATATTACTTTTAATAAATGAAACTGTTATAGGGATAACAAAAAATATTACTGATACAATTATCAATTTTATAATATACAGTTTTTGTTCGTATGTTATCATTTTCAGACCCTCATTTTTTATTTGCATTATATATTCGATATCGTAATTAATTATAACCTTGTATTAAAAAACAGTCAATATTTTATAAATTTAAAAGCTTTTCTTTATCACGATAGTTTAATTAAATTACAATTTTTGCATATAAAAAATCCCGGAAAGAACAAATCATTCACGGGCTTTAATTAATTTATTCATCAAAAATGGCATAATCACTTTCTTTTCTGTCTTTTTGTATATAGTCACTTTTTTTGATACCATTTTTATTATTTTTATATTTATTTAAAATTTCTCGTGACATATTAGTTAAATCTTCACGTAAAAGAGCTTCTTCAACAGTTAAAAGCAAAACTTCATTGTTTTCATAACCATCCGACTTCGGCTCACCTGAAGTGTAATCCATAGTAAAAACTGCACACCATTGTTCAGATTTAAATTGCATTGAATATAATTCTTTTGCTTTACAAATTATACAGGTTTCTTCAAAAAGCTCACGCTCAATAGCAAATGTTGGAAGTTCGTTTTCTTTAACATAACCACCGGGCAACAAAATTCTGTCTTTTGCAGCACCGTAGGTGTGACGCACAAGTAAAATTTTACCGTCTATCTCAACAATCCCGCAAACAGCAAAAAATCGGTTGTTATGTTCTGTTTTATTTTTGTCGAATTTTTTAAATAAAGGCATTATAAATTCTCCTTGGCGGTGGTGATGGATTTAATTAACAAAATTCTGATTGTAGAACATATTTTATTTAAATGTTTATACTGTTCTTCTGTGATATTTTCGGTTTTATATAACATCTCAAGCCATTTTCCTGTTTCAGCTGCCTCTTTGAGTGATATTTGAAGCTTTGCAATAAAATCAGCTCTACCGTGAGCATATTTACTCTCAGCAATATTAGCACAAATACTTGTCGCACTTCTGCTGATTTGATTTGAAATAATAGTTTCTCCCTGATTTTTCAATTCTTTGCACATGTTCAAAACTTCAACAGATAATTGCATTGATAAATCGCCAAGTTTATCTTCTTTCTTCATATGCTCACTCCCTTACTGTAATTTAGTATAGCATAATAAATTAGCCTTTACAATCCGTTTGTGCGTAGCACAACTTCATTACGCAGTACTTCATTGCATAGCACTTAATTTATCGCAAGATAACTTCATTCATTTATGTCTGTCGAAATGAAGTTCAAGTAAACTTGAAATGAAGTTTGCGCCATAAATGTCGCAAAATGAAGTTATGTCCTACGGACATAAATGAAAAAAGCAAGTCTTTCGACTTGCTTTTTTTGGCGCCTCCTGATGGACTCGAACCAACGACACCCTGGTTAACAGCCAGGTGCTCTACCGACTGAGCTAAGAAGGCATATAACCGGATGAATCATCCGGTATTTGTGTCGGCATCGCCCTATTTTCCCAAGCGGCTTCCCACTAAGTATCTTCGGCGCTGTTGAGCTTAACTACCGTGTTCGGGATGGGAACGGGTGGACCCTCAACGCCATCAACACCGACTATATATTAACGGCCTGAACCGTTAAAAGCTTTTCAAATTGGTGACCCGTACGAGATTCGAACTCGTGTTGCCGGCGTGAGAGGCCGGAGTCTTAGGCCACTTGACCAACGGGCCACATATATCAACATACAAAAGTATGTCAAAAGCAATGGTGCACCATCAGGGACTCGAACCCGGGACACCCTGATTAAGAGTCAGGTGCTCTACCAACTGAGCTAATGGTGCGAATCTGCTCACACCCTGAAAACTGAACAAGTAACACACAGAGGATGAAAAATAGGTCAAGCCCTCGGTCTATTAGTACAGTCAAGCACACATATCACTATGCTTACACACACTGCCTATCAACCCGGTAGTCTACCGGGGACCTTACTAGCTTACGCTATGGGAAATCTAATCTTGAGGTTGGCTTCATGCTTAGATGCTTTCAGCGTTTATCCAATCCGCACTTAGCTGCCCAGCTATGCCCTTGGCAGAACAACTGGTGCACCAGAGGTGCGTCCATCCCGGTCCTCTCGTACTAGGGACAGCTCCTCTCAAATTTCCTACGCCCACG